>JBGQAU010000091.1:0-11408 GCA_041494445.1 Acidobacteriota bacterium
AAGCTCGAGGACGAGCGGGCGAAGGCGGCGGGACTCGAGGTACAAATCGCGGAGGCGGAACGGAAAGTCGCGACGGCGGAGGTTCGGGTCAGGGACCTCGAGAAAAGGGCGCTCGAGATCAAGAACCCGTACCTCCCGCGTCCGGAAGTCCCTCCCGAGCAGGCCGAGGCGTGGAAGACGATGAGCAACGTCGAGCGCCTCAGGGCCACGGAAGACGAGATCACGGCGGCGCGGAAGGCGGTCGAGGACGCGAAGGCGAACCTCGACAGGCTCCGCTCCGCAGCCGAGGTGCATTGACAACCGCTCGAAGCGCCTCCTAGACTTCGCGGCGGCATGCCCCCCGTCCTGCTCGTCGAAGACCGCGATAGCCTCCGTGTGATGCTGCGCTCGGCGCTGGAGGCCGAGGGGTTTTCCGTCGAGGAGGCCGCGGACGGAGCCCGGGCGGTCAGGGCGCTCGGCGCAGGCCGCTTCCTCGCGGTCATCACCGACCTCAAGCTGCCGGGCGCGGACGGCCACAAGGTGCTCGCTGCCGCGCGGGAGGCGGACCCCAACCTCGCGGTGATCGTCATGACCGCGTACGGGACCATCGAGGACGCCGTCGGGGCCATCAAGGGCGGGGCGTACGATTTCCTGCCCAAGCCGGTGGATCCGGACCACCTCATCCTCCTCCTGAGGAGGGCCGCGGAGAGGAAGGCTCTCCTCGAGGAGAACCTCCTCCTCAAGGAGGAGTTCGCCGAGCGGCTCGGCTTTCCGCGGATCATCGGCGAGTCGCCGGCTCTGGTGGAGGTATCGAGGCAGATCCAGAAGGCCGCTCCCACCGATGCCACCATTCTGATCGAGGGAGAGTCGGGGACCGGGAAGGAGCTGTTCGCCCGCGCGGTCCACCACCTGAGCCCGCGGAAGGACGCCCCGTTCGTCGCGATCAACTGCGCGGCGATCCCCGAGACCCTGCTCGAGAACGAGCTGTTCGGGCACGAGAAGGGGGCCTACACGGGAGCGACCTCCGCGAGGGCGGGGCGGGTGGAGCTCGCCGACCGCGGGACGCTGTTCCTCGACGAGATCGGCGAGCTGGGGCTCAACGTCCAGGCGAAGCTCCTAAGGATGCTGCAGGAGCGGACGTTCGAGCGGGTGGGCGGGAACCGGACGGTGTCGGTCAACGTCCGCGTGGTGGCGGCGACCAACCGCGACCTCAAGCGCGCGACGGCGCGGGGAGCCTTCCGGGAGGACCTCTTCTTCCGCCTCGCGGTCGTGACGCTGACGGTCCCCCCGCTCAGGGAGCGCCGGGGGGACATCCCCGCGCTCGCGGCCCATTTCCTGGAGCGATACCGCCGGGAACTCGGGCGCGAGGGGCTCCAGTTCTCGGACGCCGCGAACGAGGCGCTCCGCGCTCACGACTGGCCGGGAAACGTGAGGGAGCTCGCCAACTGCATCGAGCGGGCCGCCATCCTCGCCGACGGCGACCGGATCGAGCCGCGCCAACTCGGACTCGGGACCGCGATCCCGGCCGGTGACGAGATCGAGGACCTGTGCCGCGCGGTCACCGCCGAGGGCCCCCTCGACGAGGTCGTGGCGCGGGCCCGGGACCTCGCCGAGACGGTCGCGATCCGGCGGGCCCTCGGCCGCGCGGGAGGCAACAAGGCCCGCGCCGCCCAGCTCCTGGAGGTCAACTACAAGCGCCTCCTGGCCCGCATCCGCGAGCTGGCGCTCGAGGTGGACCCTAAGGCTTGACCGGCCGTTTCCCTCTGGTATAGTGCGCGTCCGGTCCGCCGGGCCAACGCCACGGCCCGCGGGTGACGGGAAACCCCCGCGGAGACGCCTGTAAAGAAAGTTGGCCAGCCGTAGCGACACGGATGGGCTCGGACCGGTCCGGTTTTCCCCGGCGGGGCGCGTGCGCCCCCGATGCCGCACGGAGGCTGTCCATGATGCCGCGAAAGGTCCTCATCCTCGGAGCCGCCGGAAGAGATTTCCACAACTTCAACGTCGTCTACCGGGACAACCCCGACTACGAGGTGGTGGCGTTCACGGCGACGCAGATCCCCGACATCGCAGGGCGGCGCTACCCGTCCGAGCTGGCCGGCCGGCTCTACCCGTCGGGGATCCCGATCCGCTCCGAGGACGAGATGGAGGGGCTGATCCGCGACCTCGGGGTGAACGACGTCGTCTTCTCGTACTCCGACGTGGCACACGAGACCGTCATGCACCTCGCTTCGCGCGCCGTCGCGGCCGGCGCGGACTTCCACCTGTTGGGCGCTTTGGCCACGATGCTCGCGTCGAGCGTCCCGGTCGTCTCGGTGTGCGCGGTGCGGACCGGGAGCGGCAAGAGCCAGACCACCCGGAAAGTCGCCGAGATCCTCCAGGCCGGCGGGAAGCGCGTTGTCGCGGTCCGCCACCCGATGCCCTACGGCGACCTGGTGCGCCAGAAGGTGCAGCGCTTCGCGGCGTACGAGGACCTCGAGCGGCACGAGTGCACCATCGAGGAGCGGGAGGAGTACGAGCCCCACATCGACCGCGGCACCGTGGTGTACGCCGGCGTCGATTACGGCGCGATCCTCGCCGAGGCCGAGAAGGAAGCCGACGTCGTCCTGTGGGACGGCGGGAACAACGACCTCCCCTTCTACCTTCCCGACATCGAGATCGTCGTGGCCGATCCGCACCGGGCGGGCCACGAGCTGCGGTACTACCCCGGCGAGGCCAACCTGAGGCGCGCGGACGTCGTCGTGATCAACAAGGTGTCCACCGCGACGGCCGAGGGGCTCGATACCGTGCGACGGAACATCGCCGCCGTCAACCCGCGGGCGACGGTGATCGAGGCCGACTCGCCGGTCACCGTGACCGAGCCCGACAAGGTCAAGGGGAAGAAGGTCCTCGTGATCGAGGACGGCCCGACGCTCACCCACGGAGAGATGACCTACGGTGCCGGCGTCGTCGCGGCGAAGCAGCACGGCGCCGCGGAGATCGTGGACCCGCGGCCCTACGCGGTGGGAAAGCTGGCCGAGACCTTCCGCAAGTATCCGAAGACCGGCCCCGTGCTCCCCGCCATGGGGTACGGCGAGGAGCAGACGCGGGACCTCGAGGCGACGGTCAAGGCGACGCCTTGCGACCTGGTCGTCATCGGGACGCCGATCGACCTGCGGCGTATCATCTCCTTCGACAAGCCCACGGTCCGGGTGACCTACGATCTCGCCGAGAGGGGGAAGCCCGATCTCGCCGAGGTCCTCGCCCCGATCCTGGCCCGGTGACATCCGATCGAGGAGGGAACGGAAGTGAACGTCGAAAGCCTGGCCGGACGTGACCTGATCTCGCTCTTGGACTGGACCTCCGAGGAGGTCGCCGCGGTCCTCACGCTCGCCGGCGAGGTGAAGGCGAACCCGGCGCACTACGCGAAGGCGCTCCAGGGCAAGACGCTTTTCATGTATTTCGAGAAGCCTTCCCTGAGGACGCGGGTCACCTTCGAGGCGGGCATGACCGAGCTCGGGGGACACGCCATCTACTACTCGGCCGCGGACGGGAAGATCGGCGTGAGGGAGAGCGTCGAGGACGTGGCCCGCAACCTGGACCGCTGGGTGAACGGAGCGATGTGCCGGACGTTCAGCCACTCGATGGTGGAGGACCTGGCGCGGCTGTCCGGCATCCCCGTGATCAACGGGCTGACCGACCACCTCCACCCCTGCCAGGCGCTCGCCGACTTCATGACCCTGGGCGAGGTCGAGGACGATCTCCGGGGGAAGCGGCTCGCCTACGTCGGGGACGGGAACAATGTCGCGCACTCGCTCATGGAAACCGGCGCGCGGCTCGGGGTCCACGTCACCGTGGTGACGCCGGACGGGTACGGACCGTCGCCGGAGGTGGTCGAGGCGTGCGTCGAGGCGGCCGCGCACACCGGCGCGAGGATCACGGCCGGCACGGACCTCGCCCTGGTGGAAGGGGCGGACGCGATCTACACCGACGTCTGGGCGTCCATGGGGCAGGAGGGCGAGGCGGAGGCCCGGCGCAGGATCTTCCTCCCGTACCAGGTGAACGCCGCGCTGATGGCCCGCGCCGGCGGGGACGCGGTGTTCATGCACTGCCTGCCCGCGCACCGCGGCGATGAGGTCACCGACGAGGTCGCGGACTCGCCGCAGTCGGTGATCTTCGAGCAGGCGGAAAACCGCCTGCACGCCCAAAAGGCCGTGATGCTGGCGCTGATGGGCGAAGCGTAGCGGCTACGACCCCTTGATCGCGGTGTGCACGCAGACGATCCCGCCGGTCAGCGGAGTCCAGCCGACGGCGGCGAAGCCCGCTTCCCGCAGGACGTCGGCGAGATCCGGCGGATCGGGAAACTCCCCGATCGTGCGGGCGAGGTACCCGTAAGGTCCCCGCTCCCCCGAGACCCGGTCGCCCAGGCGAGGCAGCACGCGGTCCAGGTACAGGGAGTAGATCCGCGAGAGGACCTTCCCTGTCGGCCTGCTGAACTCCAAGACGACGAGCCGGCCCCCGGGTCGCAGGACGCGGAGGATCTCCCTGAGACCCGCCGGGAGGTTCGCGAAGTTGCGGACCCCGAATGCCACCACGACCGCCGATACCGTCCGGTCGCGGAAGGGGAGGCGCAGCGCGTCCGCCTCGAGCAGCGCGCACCGCGACGCGACGCGACGGCGCAGAAGCTTCGCGCGGGCTCGCACCAGCATGGGGTGGGCGAAGTCCGCACAGACCACGAGCCCGCCCGGATGGGACAGGGCGAGCTCGACCGCCAGGTCCCCGGTGCCCGCGCACAAGTCGAGAACGATCTCCTCCGGTCCGCCGGCGGCCTCGGCCGCGGCTCTCCGGCGCCACCCCGCGTCCCGTCCCAGGCTCAGGACGCGATTCGCCAGATCGTACCGGCGCGCGACGGCGCCGAACATCGTCCGGACTCGAGCGGGATCGCGGCTCTCCGCGGCGGGCACCGAGCACCTCCCGGGCCGAGTATAGCAACGGGGAAAACGAGCCCCGCCGGGCGAAGCTTCGGTGGTTCTTGACAATGCCGCGGGCGAATGGTAAAAAGTCGCTTTCGCCAGGGGGTTTTCTGCGCGCCCGTGAGCGCCGAAACGTTTGAGGAAGAGGAAGGGCGGATGCGCACGTACGTGCCCAAGGCAGGGGAGATCAAGAGGGCATGGTGGGTGGTGGACGCCGACGGCCTGACCCTCGGCCGGCTGTCCACCGTCGTGGCGGACCGGCTCACCGGCAAGCACAAGCCGTCGTACACGCCGTTCCTCGACACGGGCGACCACGTCGTCGTGGTGAACGCGGCCAAGGTCCGGCTCTCGGGCCGTAAGCTCAAGGACAAAATCTACCGCCATCACTCGGGCTACCCCGGCGGGCTCACGGAGATCCCCGCGGGAAAGCTCCTCGCGAAGCACCCGGAGCGGGTGATCGAGCTCGCCGTGAAGGGGATGCTCCCGAAAGGGCCGATGGGACGGCAGATGGCGCGAAAGCTCAAGGTGTACGCCGGGGATCGGCACCCGCACGAGGCGCAGCGGCCGCAGTCGCTTGCGATCCCCGGCGCGGCGCGGGCCCGATAGCACGCCGGGAGGAGAGGACCGATCTTGAGAGAGGGTGCGATTCAGTACTACGGAACCGGCCGGCGCAAGACCTCCGCGGCGCGCGTGTACCTCCGCCCCGGCTCGGGAAGCATCCGCGTGAACGACAAGCCGTTCGACGACTACTTTCCGAACGAGATGCTGAAAATGATCATCCGCCAGCCGCTGGTGATCACGGAGACCGCGGACAAGTTCGACCTCCACGTAAGGGTGTGCGGCGGCGGGTACGCCGGCCAGGCCGGCGCGTTGCGCCACGGCATCGCGCGCGCCCTCCTCTCCTACAACCCGGAGCTCAGGGGACGCCTCAAGGAAGCCGGGTTCCTGACGCGCGATCCTCGCAAGGTGGAGCGGAAGAAGTACGGCCGGCCCGGCGCCCGCAAGCGGTTCCAATTCTCGAAGCGCTGACGGGAGCGGACCCGATTCCAGAAAGGGAGGAGCGCTCTTGGTTTCCGTGACGATGAAGGACCTGCTGGAGGCCGGCGTCCACTTCGGCCATCAGACGCGGCGTTGGAACCCGAAGATGAAGGAGTACATCTTCGGTGCGCGGAACGGCATCTACATCATCGATCTTCAGAAGACGTTGCGAAAGCTGCGCGAGGCGCTCGCCTTCGTGCACGAGCTGGCCGCTTCCGGCGGGACGGTGCTTTTCGTGGGGACCAAGCGGCAGGCGCAGGAAGTCGTCGCCGAGGAGGCGGCCCGCTGTGGCCTTTACCACGTGAACCAGCGTTGGCTCGGCGGCACGCTGACGAACTTCGCGACGATCCGCAAGAGCCTGAACCGCCTTCGCGAGCTCGAGGAAACGGCCGGCGGCGAGCGCGCGACCCATCTGACCAAGAAAGAGGCCGCCCGTCTCGAGAAGGAGCGGGAGCGCCTCGACAAAGCCCTGATGGGGATCAAGACGATGGAGGGGCTGCCGCAGGCCCTGTTCGTCGTGGACCCCCAAAAGGAGAAGATCGCCGTCGCCGAGGCCAACAAGCTCGGCATTCCCGTCATCGCCATCGTGGACACCAACTGCGATCCCGAGCCGATCCAGTATCCGATTCCCGGGAACGACGACGCGATTCGGGCGATCAAGCTGTTCGCCGGGAAGTTCGCCGACGCGATCCTCGAGGGGCGAGGCCTCTGGGAGGCCGTGCGCCGGGAGCGCGAGGCCGAGGCGGAGAAGCGCGCCGCGGCGGGGGTCCAGAACATCGCCGAGCGCGTTCGGGCCCGCGAGGCCCGGCGGGAGAAGCTGCGCGCCCAGGCCCATGCCGCGCGAGGCGGGCGGGGGCGCGGGCAGGGCCCGCCCCTGGGGCCCAGGCAGGGCGGCGAGGGCGGTGCGGAGGCGCCGGCCGTCGCGGCCGACGAGCCGGGCGCGGCGGAGTAGGCCCCGGAACGGATTTCCCCGAGCCCCGTCGCGGCACAACCCGCGCCGGGGCTTTTTGATGCCGGGTCCCCAGCGCGGGGGCCGGCGCCCGGATGGAGAGAACTCGAGATGGACATCAGCGCTGTCGCGGTCAAGCAGCTTCGCGAGAAGACCGGTGTGGGAATGATGGAGTGCAAGAGCGCCCTGGTCGAGGCCGGGGGGGACGTGGTCGAGGCGGAGAAGATCCTGCGGAAGCGAGGGGTCTCGGCCGCCGCGAAGAAGGCCGGAAGGGTCACCGGCGAGGGGGCCGTCACCTCCTACATCCACACCGGAGGGAAGATCGGGGTCCTCGTGGAGGTCAACTGCGAGACCGATTTCGCCGCTCGGAGCGCGGACTTCCAGTCGCTGGTCCATGACATCGCCATGCACGTCGCCGCCGCCGCGCCCCGTTTCGTCCGGCGCGACGAGGTCGACGAAGGGGTCCTCGCGGAGGAGCGGGAGATCGCGCGGGACCAGGCGATGAAGTCCGGCAAGCCCGCGCAGGTCATGGAGAAGATCGTCGAGGGGAAGATCGAGAAATTCTTCGCGGAGGCGTGCCTTCTCGAGCAGCCGTTCGTGAAGGACCCGGAGAAGACCGTAGGCCAGCTGATCACGGACGCCGTCGCCCGGATCGGCGAGAACATCAAGGTGCGGCGCTTCGCCCGGTTCGTTCTCGGGGAGACCGTCTAGCCCATCCGGCCGCGCGCCGCGGGGGGCGCGGGCGCGGCGCGGGAACGCGCGGTGGCCGTCATGGATCGACCGCTTCGGTACCGGAGAATCCTGCTCAAGCTCTCCGGGGAGGCTCTGCTCGGGGAGCGCTCCCACGGGATCGACGCAGGAGTCGCGGGTCGGCTCTCGGACGAAATCCGGGAGATCCACGGAATGGGGGTCGAGCTGGCCCTCGTGGTCGGCGGCGGGAACATCTTCCGTGGAGGGGAGGCCGCCTCGGCGGGGATGGACCGAGTCGCCGCGGACCACATGGGGATGCTGGCCACCCTCATGAACTCCCTGGCGCTCCAGGACGCTCTGGAGAAGCGCGACGTCGTGACCCGCGTGCTTTCGGCTCTGGAGATCCATCAGGTGGCCGAGCCGTTCATCAGGCGGCGGGCGCTGCGCCACCTGGAGAAGGGACGGGTGGTGATCCTGGCCGCCGGCACCGGGAACCCCTACTTCACCACCGACAGCGCAGCCGCTCTTCGCGCCATGGAGATCAAGGCCGAGGTTCTCCTCAAGGCCACGAAAGTGGACGGGGTGTACACCCGGGACCCGGTCAAGGACCCGTCGGCGACGCTGTTGAAGCGGGTGGGGTACCTGGAGGCGCTGGAGCGCGGCCTCCGGGTGATGGATAGCACGGCGATCTCGCTGTGCATGGACAACCGGCTTCCCATCGTCGTGTTCGACATCCGCGTGCCCGGCAACATCCGGCGGATCGTTCTCGGAGAGGATGTCGGCTCGATCGTCTCGGAGTGAGGCCGGCACGAGACCGGGCGTGGGAAGCCGTCAGGAACCGCGGCCGGAAGGCACGGCCTGTCCGGCACGCGGGTCGGAGGCGAGCGCATCATGGCGATGAAGGCGATCCTGGACCAGGTGGACAAGAAGATGGTGGCGACCCAGGCCGACGCAAGGCACAAGCTCGCCGCCGTGCGGACGGGGCGCGCGTCGCTCGCGCTGTTCGACGGCGTGATGGTGGACTACTACGGGACGCCGACCCCGCTCAACCAGGTGGCGAAGCTCTCGATCCCCGAGCCCACCCTGATCGTCGCACAGCCCTTCGATCCCTCGACTCTCGGCGCGATCGAGAAGGCCATCCAGGCCTCGGACCTCGGGCTCAACCCGAGCAACGACGGGAAGCTGATCCGCGTCCCGATCCCGCCGCTGACCGAGGAGCGTCGAAAGCAGCTCGTGAAGAAGGTCCACGCGCTGGGTGAGGAAGCGAAGACCGCCATTCGCCAGATCCGCCGCGAAGCGAACGAGGAGATCAAGAGGATCGAGAAGGCGGGCGAGATCGCGGAGGACGACGGCCGCCGCGGGCTCGATGACGTCCAGAAGAAGACGGACCGTTTCGCGGGGGACATCGACACGCTCTGCAAGAACAAGGAAAAGGAGATGATGGAGGTCTAGCGTCCGGCGCAAGGCGGCGCGGGGCGCCCGGCCTCTTCGGCCTTTCGGGGAGCGGCGATGCGGGAGTTCGCTGGGGTCGTGGTCGCCGCGGGACGTGGGGTCCGCTTCGGCGGCTCGATTCCGAAACAGTTCGCCAGGATCGGCGGCCGCACGCTGATCGATCGCGCCGTGAGCTCGCTCGCCTCGCGTGCAGCGGTATCGGGCGTCGTGGTGGTGCTCCCGCCCGACCTCATCGCCGCACCCGCGGCGGGCGAGGTGCTCGGGCTGCCGGGCGTGCTCGCGGTGGTCGCGGGCGGCGAGACGCGCCCCCGCTCCGTCCGGCTCGGGGTCGCGGCCGCGGGCCCGTGCCGTCACGTCCTTGTCCACGACGCCGCGAGGCCTCTCGTCTCCGAGGCGGTCGTGGACGCGGTCATCGAGGCCACACTGCACCATGGCGCGGCGGTTCCGGTTGTCGAGGTGACCGATACGGTCAAGGAAGACGACGGAAGTGGGTTCAGCGCGCGGACCCTCGACCGCTCGCTCCTGCGGCTCGCTCAGACGCCGCAGGGGTCGCGGGCCGACTGGCTTGTCGAGGCGCTCGATCGCGCATCGCGCGAAGGGGTGGAGCCGACCGACGAGGCGCAGGCGCTCGAGCTCGCGGGCCGGCGCGTGGCGCTGGTCGCGGGCGACCCGGGCAACGTGAAGATCACCGAGCGCGCCGACCTTGATGCAGCCCGCCGGCGGCTCGGGGAGGGCGAGAACTCTCTCAGGGTCGGGACCGGGTTCGACGTTCACCGGTTCGCCGAAGGGAGGGCGCTGGTCCTCGGGGGCGTGGCGTTCCCGGGGGAACGCGGCCTCGCCGGACACTCCGACGCCGACGTGGTACTGCACGCCGCGATGGACGCCCTGCTCGGCGCGGCGTCGCTCGGCGACATCGGCGCCCACTTCCCGCCTGGGGATCCGAGGTACGCCGGCGCACCGAGCACGGGCCTCGCGCGGGAGGTCGCCCGGATGCTGCGCGACGACGGGGTCGAGGTGGTCAATCTCGACCTGACGTTGCTCGCCGAGCGGCCCCGGATCCGGGACCGCGCCGACGCCATGAGGGCGGCGATCGCCGGCAGCCTCGGCATCGAGATCGGCCGCGTCGGCCTCAAGGCGACCACCCTGGAAGGACTGGGCGCTCTCGGCCGAGGGGACGGGATCGCCTGCCAGGCGGTGGCGCTCGTGTGCCGGACCGGAGCTTCGGTGTGACCCGGCGCTCGGGCCCTGCAACTCCGGCCCGACGGGGACCGGGAGAGCCCGCGAACCGCGGCCGAAGCAGCGGACCGGAATCGGGCGAGATCCTCTACGGCATTCACCCGGTCCTCGAGGCGCTCGAGGCCGGTCGGAGGACGATCGATCGGATCCTCGTTGCGCGGGAGGGCGCTCCGGGAGCCGGTCGCGCTCTCCGGAAGGCGAGGGAAGGAGGCATCCCCGTCGCTCACCTCCCCCGCGAGGTCATCGCCCGGAAAGTCGGTCGGGGCGCGGTCCACCAGGGGATCGTGGCCTTGGTGTCGGCGGTCCCCTACGCGGATCCCGACGAGGTTTGCCGGGCCGCGGCCGCGCGCCCGGACGGCCTGATCCTGGTTCTCGACGGGGTCGAGGATCCCAGGAATCTGGGGGCATGCGTGCGCTCGGCCGCCGGCGCGGGCGCGTCCGGGGTCCTGCTGGGACTGGAGGGTACCGTGGGTCTGACGCCGGCGGCGGCGAAATCCTCCGCCGGCGCCCTCGAGCGGCTTCCCGTGGCGCGGGAGCCCCGGCTCCGCGAGAGGCTGCGGGCGCTCCGCGCGGCGGGGTTTCGCGTGCTGGGGCTCGATGCGCGCGGGGAACGCATGTGGGATTCGCTCGACCTTTCCGGCCGCAACGTGCTCGTGGCGGGCGGAGAGGCGCGCGGCCTCCGAAAGAGCATCGCGGAGGTCTGCGAGCATCGCGTATCCGTGCCGCTGGAGCCGGGAGTCGAGTCCTTGAACGTGTCGGTCGCGGTGGCCGTGGTGCTTTTCGAGGCGGTCCGCCAGCGGCGCCGGAGAGGGGAAGCGGGTCCGGCGGCGTGAAAAACCGTGCCAGCCCCTTGAAAGCCGGGGGGACCGCTGGTAACATCTGCCGTTTGTCAAGGCGGCTGGCGTAGCTCAGGGGCAGAGCAGCGGTTTTGTAAACCGCCGGTCAGGGGTTCGAATCCCTTCGCCAGCTCCAGGGGCGGATTGGCGTGAAGGTCGGCCGAGAGGTCCTGGAGCGGGAGGAAGGGCGGGGGAGGACAGGAGACCGGCGCAGCGTCGACGGGGCGGTGCGGAGAGGTTCCCGAGCGGTCAAAGGGAGCAGACTGTAAATCTGCCGGC
>JBGQAU010000088.1:0-11901 GCA_041494445.1 Acidobacteriota bacterium
CGAGCAGTGCGATCACGGCCCGATCGTGCTCCAGGCCGCGGTGCCGGTGCTAGAGGACGACGACGAGGAATCGCTGTCCCGGAGGATCCTCGAGCAGGAGCACCGGATTTACACCGAGGCGGTGGCGCTCTTCTGTCTGGGCCGCCTCTCGGTCGAGGGGCGCCGCGTACGCATCGCCGCCGGCCCGTCCCGCTGATCGGTCCCCCGAGGACGCCGCCTCGCGAAGGAGAGACCGTGCGAGAGCGCGCGGAGGGGGATGGAAGTCCGCGGCAGGATTCGCCGTCCGCGGGAGGGCCGGGCGAGCCGGGGCGGATCCTCCCGTTCGCTCCCCGGTTGGCCGGCGGGCGGCCGCGCGCGTTCGACGCGCGCGCGAAGCTGCTCTCGCGAGGCGCCTCCGCCCTGACGGCTTCCGAGCTCCTGTTCCTCGTGATCCGCGGGCACAAGTGCGAGGGCCGGTCTTCCGAGATCGCGAGCGGGCTCCTGCGGCGTCATGGCCTCGGCGGGCTCCTCGGGCTCATGCCCGAGCAGTGGGAGGCCGAGCCCGGCGTCGGCCGGGCGACGGCCGCCCGGCTCTCCGCGGCGTTCGAAATCGCGCGCCGGGCATTCGCGGGCGATAAGGAGCGGGAGCGACCCAGGATCGCGAGGCCGTCGGACGCGTTCAGGGAGGTGCGGGACCTCGGCGCGGCGCGGAAGGAGCACCTCGTCGGCCTCTATCTCGACGCGCAGAACGGCCTTCTGGAGCGGGAGACGCTCTCCATCGGGTCGTTGAACACCACGCGGACCCACCCGCGCGAGATTCTCTACCCGGCGATCCGGCACCTCGCGCTGGGGTTCATCCTGGTCCACAACCACCCGAGCGGGTGTCTCGAGCCGTCGGACGAGGACGTGGAGTTCACCCGCTCGATCCGGCGGGCGGCGGAGCTGATGGGGATCGAGCTGTACGACCACCTGATCGTCGCCGCCGCGCGGTACACGAGCCTGCGGGAGAGAGGGCTGCTGTGAGGGCGCGGAAGAGCCCGTCCTCGAGGGCAGCGTATGCCCTATTGCCAGTTTAGCCAAGATTGTTGTTGCTAAATAGTCCCGAACAGGCCATAGTTCACATCGTGGGACGAGCTGCGCTGAAGCCCTCGGCGGCGGTGGGCCGTTTACTCCGGCATCGGCGGAAGGAACTCCGCCTGACACTGGTAGAGGTCGCCGACCGGCTCGAGCGAGTCGGGGAGCGCATACCGGTCTCGACCCTGGCGCGGATCGAGCGTGGGGCGCTCGACCCCGGTCTCCCGAGGCTGCACATGCTGTTGCGCCTCTACCGGATCCGCCCCCACCTCGTCGCGGACCTCGTGGATCTCGAGGATCTCGCCGTGGAGCCGCCTGTCGGGAAGGATCTCAAGGCCCTCTTCAACGACGGGCTGAAGTACTGGGAGCAGGGGAATCACGCGCAGGGCCTCGCCCACCTCTTCGCGGTCCGCGAGCTCGTGCCCGGCGACCCGGAGGCGCGCCTCTTGAGGCAGAAGGCGATGCTTACGTTCGCGATATTCGCTCGCACTCTCGGAAAATCCGAACTGGCACATCAGCTGGTGGACGACCTGCTGCGCGAGCCTCCGGATCCTTCGATCCTCCTGAATGTCCTCGTTCTGGCGGCTTCGGTGTGGCGCGGCCTCGGAAGCCTCGTCGCGGCGCTCGCGTTCCAGGCGCGGGCCGAACTGGAGGTCGACCCGGGAGACCCCAGGCAGGTCGCCTGGGTGTTCCACGAAAAGGGGAAGCTTCTGACCCTAGCCCACGAGTTCGACGCGGCAGACGAGGCGCTGGAGCGAGCCCTCCAAGCGTACCGGGCCGCCAACGACCCGTACGGCGAGAGCAAGGCGCTTCTCGCCAGGGTGGGCGCGCTCGTCGCCGCGGGTCGGTTTCCCGCGGCGATCGAGGTCGCTCGCGACGTGCTCGCCCGGTCGCAGAGCCTCGGGCATGCGGAACTCGAGCTGACCGCGCGCATCGAGATCGGTAGGAATCTCGTCGCCTCGGGCAATGCCGAGGAAGGGCTCGATGCGCTCGCGGAAGCGCTCGCGAAAGCCATGCTGCTGAAGGACCGGCACGGCCAGTTCCTCGCCCATTACTGCCTCTTCAAGGCGTACGAGGCCATGGGAGAAGGGGATCGGGCCGCTCTCGAGCTCCAGTCCGCGAAGTACTTCGTGCGATACGTGGACGAGGCGGCGCCGGAAGCGGACGAGGTGCGCAACGCAATCGACACGGGAGCCCCACATGGCGCTACACGAAAAGTTCCTCCGCCGTCGAACAGGTTCGGCGCAGGACAGCCGGGGTCCCGCGGGCCAGCGCGGCGAGGTCCGGGCCGGCGCGGGCGCTTCCGAGGACCCACCATGGAGTGACGCGACGGAGCAGGATTTCGTTCGAGCAGCGCGCGACCTCGTGCGTTGGCTGAAACCACCGCGATGCCCGCGTCCGCCCCGTCGAGTCGCCCGGCAAGGAAAACCCCGAGTCCATTCCGGCGGATCTGGAGCGCGTTGACGGGTCCGAAGAATGATCGCGACGCACATTGCCACCGTGAGAGCGCTGGGTTGCGTCGCGTTGTGCGCAGCCTTCAGCCTGGCTCTTGCTGGGACCGACGAGCAGAAACCCAAAGACCTCGGCCTGGTCGAGAAAGCGGGTCGGCGCTTGGTCCAGATCGATCTGAGCGTGACCCGCCGGGACGGGTCATCCGTGGACATCCTTCCGGGCGATCTGGAGGTGCGGGTGGGTAAGACCCTCATCCGCGATTTCACGCTCGACCGGATCTGCTCGCCGACGGCGCCGGCCGTCTTGACATCCCTGGCTCCGGCAAGCACGCCGGTGATCGCTTCGTACCTTTTCTATTTCGATGAGCCTCATCTGACCTACGCCGGCCGTGCGCGTGCGTTGGATGTCGCCCGCGAGCTGGTCCGGCATCTCATTATAGGAGGCAACCGCGGCATCGTGATTTCGAACGGCCGCGACCTTTTGGCTCTTTCGCCCCTCACCGACGACGCGAGCAAGCTGCTGGCGGCCCTGGACCGGCTGCAGAAGGACACGTCACGGCAGGACAACTATGCCGAACAGGAACGCGCACGCGCGGACCAGTTGGCGCGTGCCGCCAACGACGAGGCGAAGGAAGCGAAGGGCGAGGATAACTTCTTCAACAGGATGGAGCAGCCCGACGGCGACGCCACGGTACGCAACGACCCCGCGTACAAGGTGCTCATTGCCATGAAAAAGGCGCAGTTTACCCACGGCGCCTGGAAAGTGCTGGAAGACAAGGCGAATGGGTTGCAGCAAGAGGAGATGCAACGCGCTCAAGCCGCGCTCGAACGTTTCCGACTGGCGCTCCTGCGCTTCACCGCAGTGAGGGCCCCCAAGGCGGTCGTCTATTTCGCGGACACCCTGCGCCTGAATGCGGGGGAGCATTACCTGCAGACGGTGGTCAAGGCCATGGACCAGGAAGGGGCCTTCCCCGGAAGCAAGCCGAAATTCAGCCGATCGGGCGGCATACGGGACGTCGAAGGCTTTTTTGAGCGTGCCGTCGCCATGGCCGGCAACGTCGGCGCGAGAATCTACGCCGTGCAAGCGGCGGGAATGACCGCCGACAGCCTCGGGCTCCGGGATGCGAAGGACGCGCTCTCCAGCTTGGCGCTCGAAACCGGCGGCAAGGCGTTTCTCGAAGGGATCGAGGCGACATCGATCGTAGGGACAATCTCCCAGGACATGGAGTGCCTGTATCTGGTGAGCTTCGAGCCACAGGCGTTGCCTGAGGATCAGGCGTTGCCCGTCCGCATCACCGTGGCCCAGAAGGACGCGGTCGTGCGTACGCGCTCGCGGATCGTGATCCCGAGCGAAGAGGCGATGAATGCGTCGCGCCGGCTGGCTGCGCAACTCAATCCGCAGGCCAACGGCGCGGCGTTGACCCTCGGCCTCGTCCCGGTCGGTTTCGACGGTAAGAAATACTCGGAGATGTTTCAGCTGGCCGTCCCCGACGGCGGGCCGGCGGGATCGGTATGGGCGATCTCAGCCTCGATCATTATCAGCGGACGCATCGTGGACGAGTTCGATCGAACGGTGGAGTTTCAGCAAGCCGACCAGCCCCTGGTGGTGGAGCACATGCTGGACCTTCCGCCCGCGAGCTATCAGGTCGTCGCCGTGGCGGAGAACACCACGCTCGGTACCCTCCACTCGGGTCAGGTCGAGGCCGTAGGACCCGAAGTAGGGAAGGATGGAGCGAGCGTAACTGTGCCGGTGGCGCTGCAGCCGGAATCCGGCTGTTTCGTTCGAGATGGCACCGGGCCTCGCAAATCGGGTGCCGTGGTGCGGGTGGATGGTGAAACACTAAGGGCTGGTCTGCCGACGGCGGTGGTGGCCTATGTCTGCCGCGGCAAGAATGAGAGGAACCCCCTGCAAATCGAACGCCGGCTTGTCGGACAGACCGCGGTCACCTTTCCGCCGATCGCCCTCGAGCCGAAAGGCGATCCTTGCGCCCAGGTGCGGGACATGGTTCCGGCAACGACTCTCGGAGATGGTGTATTCCAGTACGAGGTCAACGTCCTCCGAGGGCAAGAGCTCCTTGTGAAGACACAGAAGCGTCTCGTCGTGGCACCCTCCGCGAGTACCCAATCTTCGCCCCACTGAAACGCGCAACACCAAGCCAAGACGCGTCCGACGAGGACGTGGAGTTCAATCGCTCCGTCCGGCGCGCGGCCGACGTCCTGAAGTAGAGTATAGGAGGGGGTCGGCGAGGTCCGAGGGCAAGGAATGAGCACGGCGAAATGGCTCGTCATCCTGATCCTCGGGACGGCGCTCTCTTCCGTCCTCGCCGGCGAGGATCCGCCGGCGGTGATCTTTCGCCCGGATCCGAAGGCCGGGAAAGCCGAGCCGCGCGGCCGGGAGAAGCGTCCCACCCAGACGTCCGAGCCCCCGGCCCTGTTCGTCGAGGTCCCCGGGAGGTTCACCGACTGTGCCGCCGCCCGTCTCTTGCGGATGGAGCTGTCGCGGAGGCAGGTCGAGCTGCTCCTCAGGGACGGTCTGACCCAGAAGCGGGTGGCGCAGGATCGCCGTACCGAACAGTTGGTCGCCGCGCTCAAGGCGGGAATCGCGGGAGGACGGTACGGCTGCGTGGAGGGGGAATCCATGCTCGCCGAGCAGATCATGGAGCTTCGCCAGACCGTCGTGGAGCATCCGGACCTGCTCCGCAGGGCCCTGGCCCAGGCGCCGCTCGCCACCTACACGGCCGCGCGTGCCAGCCAGCTGCTCAACGAACTTCACGACGTCCTCAAGAACAAGAAGCTGAAGGGCGTGCCCGATCCCTGCCTCGCCGCGGACGCGACGTGCGAAGACGAGATTCGGCGGCGGGACCGGGCTCTCGACGACGTCGCGCGGAGCGTGGCCCAGACGGCTCGATGACCCTTCACGGGCGCCCGGCGCGCCGTTTCCCGCGGACGCCGGGTCGAACGGCGCCGCCTGCGCTAGGATAGGTGGTCGGACTACGACCGCGCGGGGCGGCGGAACGAGACGAAGGAGACGACGCTGATGGGCAAGGACAGCCGCTCGGGTGTATCGATCGCTTCGCTGGTCTTTCTCGCCGCGCTCGCATCGGGAGTCCCGGCTGCCGCGGGAAGGAACGACGAGACCCCGAAGCCCGGCCTCGCGACGACATGGACGGTCCCGCGCGCGATCGACGCGATGCGGGGAAACCGCCTTTCCTCGCTGACGGCCGAGGAAAAGGGAACGCTCGCGGCGCGCCTCGATTCCGTGTGGGCGTTCCTGAGCGAGTCCGGACCCGAGGGGCGGAAAGCGCTCGAAGGGGCGGTGACGGCCGCGCGAACCGCGTCGCCCGTGGACTCGTTCTTCCTCCTCGACGCCTCCAGGCTGCTCGTCGGGGTGACCCGCGACTACGCCGAGCAGAAGACGATCGCACGCGAGGCGCTCCGGGTCGCCGACCTCGCCGAGTCCGCGGAGGACGCGTTCTACCTGTCGTACTTGCTGGCGCTCGACCGAAAGCGCGAGGATCTTCCGACGATCGCGAGGGTCCTGGGGCTGCCCGACGTCGCCGCGGGGAGGGTGGTGGCGCACTCCCTCACGCTCGACTGGCGACTGCAGCAGCTTTTCGTGCTGGGCGTGTTCGGGACCGGTGCGCTGCCGGTCGTGAGGGAGAGCCTCCGCTCGGCCGATCCGCTGATTCGTCGGGGCGCCGCGCACGTCGTCGGGATGTTCTTCGACGACCTCTCGCTTCCGGCGCTCCGGGAGCTTCTCCGGGACAAGGATCCGCGAGTCGTCGCCGAGGCCGCCCGTGCGCTCGGCAGCGTGGGCCGGGAGGAGGATGTGGCGTCCCTCGGCGCTCTCGTCGCGCAAGCCGCGGATGAAGAGGTCCGCTTTCAGGCCGCGTTCGCCCTCTACGAGCTGACCACGCCGAAAGCGGTGCCCGCGCTCATCCCGGGCCTTTCGGACGCTCGAAAGGAGGTCCGCGCGGAGTGCCTGTCCGGACTTCTTCGCTACCACGACGCCGCCGCGCTCTCCGCGGTCGTCCGCCGCCTTCCCGCCGAGTCGGATCCCGAGGTCCGGCGGGGCATCCTGCAGGCTCTCGGCAAGGAGGGAACGATGGAGCACGCCGCGGAGATCGAGGGCCTCGCGACCGGCGGGCGTCTGGCGAAGACAGCCGAGCTCGAAGCCTGTCTCCGTGACATCCGGGCCCGCGGTGCTCGGGCGCCGAGGCCCTGGGAAGGCGTGCCGCCGCGCCAGGAGGCGCTCGAGAAGTTGGATGCCGCGTGTCGGGAGTTGATCGCGAATTCCGGCCGGGTCACGGACGCGCTGGGCGAGATCCTGGGACGACACGCCGGGCCGGACGACATATCGTGCCTGCAGGAGGCCCGCTCGGCGGCCTTGAAACGCCTGTCGGAGAGCGGGCTCTACGATTGGAGGGCACTCACCTCGGCGATCAAGGTGGCGAGGATGCGCGGCAGGGTGGCACCGCAGCAGCCGTGAGCGAAGTGTGGCGCCGGCGAGTTTGATAAGATCCCGCTTCCCGCGCGGTCCTGGCGCCGGAGACGAGGTTCAGATGGCCGAGGTCCCGAGGACGTTCCCGCCGATCGACGAGCAGATGGCTCTCCTGACCCGCGGGGCCGTGGACCTGGCCACGGAGGCGGAGCTTCGGAAGAAGCTCGAGAGGTCGCGGAGCACGGGAGTCCCGCTGACCGTCAAGGTCGGGTTCGATCCGACGGCGCCGGACATCCATCTCGGCCACACGGTGCTGCTGCGCAAGATGCGGCACTTCCAGGATCTCGGGCACCGGGTGGTTTTCGTGATCGGCGACTTCACCGGCCTGATCGGCGACCCGTCCGGGCGCTCCAAGACCCGGCCGGCCCTGACGCGGGAAGAGATCGCCGCCAACGCGGAGACTTACAAGCGCCAGTGCTTCAAGGTCCTCGACCCGGTCAGGACCGAGATCCGGTTCAACAGCGAGTGGCTCGGCAAGCTCGGCTCCGAGGGGTTCATCCGTCTCGCGGCGAAGTACAACGTCGCCAGGATGCTCGAGAGGAAGGACTTCAAGACGCGGTTCGCCTCGGGCCAGACCATCGGGGTTCACGAGTTCCTCTATCCCCTGGCCCAGGCGTATGACTCGGTGGCTCTCGAGGCCGACGTGGAGCTGGGAGGGACCGACCAGCTGTTCAACCTCAACGTCGGGCGCGACATCATGCCGGAGTACGGCCTCGAGCCGCAGGTCGTGCTCACGACGCCGCTGCTCGAGGGGCTGGACGGCACGGAGAAGATGTCGAAAAGCCTGGGGAATTACGTCGGTGTGGACGAGGAGCCGAGGGAGATCTTCGGAAAGCTGATGTCGATCAGCGACGACCTGATGTGGAGGTATTTCACGCTCTGCACCAGCGTTTCCACCGAGGGGATCGCGGAGATGAAGGGCCTCGTGGCGGACGGGGCGCTCCACCCCAAGAAGGCCAAGGAGGGTCTCGCGATGCGGATCGTCGCGGACTTCCATGGGGAGGCGGCGGCGCGCGCGGCGCTCGAGGAGTTCCAGCGGATCTTCCAGAAGAGGGAGGCTCCCGACGAGGTCCAGGAGCGCCGGGTCCCGGCCGGAGGCGGGAAGGTCGCGCTGCCGAGGCTGTTGGTCACCCTGGGGCTCGCCGCGACGAACAGCGAGGCGGCCCGCCTGGTTCAGCAGGGGGGTGTCAGGATCGACGACGTGAGGATCGCCCCCGGCACCCGCGAAGTCGACGCGCGGGCGGGGCAGAGTCTTCTCGTCAAGGTCGGGAAGCGGCACTTCGCCAGGGTGACGTTCGAGTAGCGTGGTGACGCCGATGAGGCTCGGCACGTGGGCCGTACGGGCGTTGGCGTGCGGCCTCGTCGGGTGCGCGCCGATGGGGGGCCCCGTGAGCCTCAGGAGCCTCGTTCCCACGGAGGCGGCGGGCTTCGGCGCCTCCGGCCCCGACCACACCTACGATCGCGAGACGATCTTCGAGTACATCGACGGGGCGGGGGAGGTCTACCTGCAGTACGACTTCCGGGACGTGCTGGTGCGCGATTTCGCGCGCGATGGCCGGCCCGGGGTCACCGTTCAGGTGTTCGACATGGGGCGCCCCGACGAGGCGTTCGGCATCTTCAGTCTGGAGCGGGAGGACGATGACGCGGGGATCGGCCAGGGCTCGGAGTACGGGGGCGGGCTCCTCAGGTTCTGGAAGGGAAGGTACTTCGCCTGCGTGTCGGCCGAGCGCGAGACCCCCGAGACTCGGGACGCGATCCTCGCCCTCGGCAAGGCCATCGCGGGCGCGATCCCGGAGGCTGGAGCGCCGCCGGCCATTCTCGAGGGACTTCCCCGGGAGGGGCTCGTCGCGAGCCGGGTCCGCTTCTTCCACGGGGCGTTCGGCCTCGCGTCCCGCTATCCGGCGGCCGACGGGAAGCTCCTCGAGCTGTCGCGGGACACGGACGCCGTGCTCGCCACCTACCGCCGGGGCGAATCGTCGCCGCGGCTTCTCCTGATCCGCTACCCCGAAGCCTCGCGTGCCGCCGCCGCTCTCGAAGCGTTCTCGCGCGGGTTCGTTCCCCCGCTCGGGGCGGACGCCGCGGTGGCGACGGGAGGCGGGAAATGGACCGGCGCGCGACGCGCGGGGAAGGCCGTCGTCGCGGTGTTCGAGACGGCGACGCGGGAAGACCTCATGGATCTTCTGACCCGGACGACCGGGCGACTGGAGGGCATGCCATGGGCTCGATGATCGACGACCCCGGCCGAGGCATCACCCGGCGCCGCTTCGTCACCACAGTCTCGACCGCCGCGGTCGCCGCGGCGCTCTCTCCGGCGCTGGCCGCCAAGGAGACGGTGGGCCGCGCGAGGGTCGTGCTCGTGCGCGACGCCGACGTGCTCGACGACGCGGGCAAGCCGCGCGCCGACGTGATCCAGAGGATGCTCGACCGGGGGATGTGCGAGCTGTTCCGGGTCGAGCGGCCGGTCGAGGCCTGGAAGAAGGCGCTGGGCCCCGCCAAGACCGTCGGGATCAAGACCAACGCGTGGAAGTACCTCTCGACCCCGCCGGAGGTGGAGGGGGCCCTGAAGCGGCGGATCGTCGAGGCGGGTGTGCCCGAGGGGAGCGTGCGGATCGACGACCGGGGAGCGCGGCAGACCCTCGCGTCGTGCGACGCGCTCGTGAACGCGCGCCCGCTCCGGACGCACCACTGGGCGGGGATCGGGGGATGCCTCAAGAACCCGATCATGTTCGCGGAAGAGCCGTCGTTCTACCACCCCGACCTGTGCGCCGACCTCGGCGCCCTCTGGACGCTGCCGACCCTGAAGGACAAGGTCAAGCTGAACGTCCTCGTGGTCCTGACGCCGCAGTTTCTCACTCGCGGACCGAACCACTTCGATCCGCGGTACGTCTGGCCCTATCGCGGGATCCTGATCTCGACCGACCCTGTCGCGGTCGACGCGGTCGGCGTTCGCCTCCTCGAGGCGAAGCGGAAGCTCGTCCTGGCGGAGGAGCGGCCGCTCGCGGAGCTGGCGCACCACGTCCGGATCGCCGGGGAGAAGCACAAGCTCGGCGTCGCCGACCCCGCCCGGATCGACCTGATCAAGGTCGGCTGGGAGAAGGACGCCCTGGTCTGACCGCTACCAGGTGACGCGGACCCGGTAGGTCAGCTTGACCTCCTGGCCCTTCGGGACCTTGACCTCGAACTCGATGGTGCCGGCGTCGAGCTTCTTGAAGGTCTGGCTCGACTGCACGACGTCCCAGTCGCCGCCGAGCGGCTCGCGCACGGTCACAACTGCGTCCTCGTCCTTGTGGTTCCTCAGGGCGATCTCGAAAGCGGACTCGCTCTGGCGCGGGCTCAGGACCCGGTAGTCCGTCTGGTTCCGGTCGGCGACGAGGTCGAACGCCTCGCCCACCTTGAGCTTCACGGTCTCGTCCTTCGGCGTGTGGCCGATGGCGTCCTCGCCGACGAACTGCTGGGCACCCGATCGGTCCTTCTTGTAGACGCGAACGGTACCCTTCGGGAGCGGGATCCCTAGGCCCCCCTCTTTCGCGTTCTTGATCTCGAGGACGACCGAGACCTTCTCGTCCTTCGAGATCGTGCCGAAGCGGCTCCGGTACCAGCCGGGCTGCCCGACGAGCAGGAGGCGCTTGACCAGCGGCACGGACGCCGCCTGGAGCAGCGCGATCTGCTTGGTCTGGTTGTCCTTGATCGTCGTCGGCCGCTCCAGCGTATACAGGCGGTACTCGAAGAACGCCTCCTCGGCGAACTGCGGTGCTCCGGCGGCCGATTTGATCTCGGCCCGCATCGCCTCGTAGACCACCGGGGAGGGGGGAGTGACCCGCCGCACGTCCCCCGCCACGAGCTTGAGGGTGGCGTCGCGGAACGTGGCCCCCGAGTGATTCTCGACGGTGACCCATCCGGTCACGTCCGTCGCCTTGTCGTCGGCGTCCACGACCGCCACGTAGTCGGCGGACCAGTTCATCCCGTCGGTCAGGTACGATGCCTCCACCTCGTGAGTCCCCGGTTTGTCGGAGCGAAGGGTCCAGACCAGCGTCGGGCGGGCGACGAGGTCGGCGGGAACCGACGGGAGCGTAACTCGTCCGGTCTGGTTCAGCACGATCCGGTCGCCGATCCGGTAGACCGGGGCGCCGTTCACGGACAGGAGCGTCGCCTTCGACACGCGGGTCGTGAGGTCCTGGGCCTGCTCGACGACCTCCACCTCCTTGCCCACGTACTTCTCCAGGAGCTTCTCCGGGGAGATCAGGTCGTACTCGTAGTTCTGCTCGAGCACCGACACGGCCGAGGGTGCGGTCCGGGACTTGAGGTTGACCGTCTTCGGGTTGATCGCCGACGGCACGTCCATGAAGCGAAGCGTGGACACGCCGGCTCGGTCGATCGTGAGGGAGCGCGTCTCGCGGACCAGCGCGAGGTTCACGTTGTACACGGTGACCGCCGCCGAGGTCCGATCGGCCGCCGTGCTGTCGGGGAGGGCGGCGGGCTCCTCGGCCGCGGCGGCGAGAGGGAACAAGGCGAGCAGCAAGGCGAGGCAACCTGGGGCGCGCATTTCGGGCCTCCGTGTCGGCGCGATCCGGGCGCGAATCCTCAGCGCTCGGCTCGCGACGTTCCGTTGAGCCAATCGAGCCAGGCCGGCATTCCTTCCCCGCTCCGGGCCGAGAGAATGAAGACCGGGGCCCTCGGGTTGAGGCCCGCGATCAGGCGCAGCGCCTCGTCGAGGTCGAAGTCCACGTGGGGGGAGAGGTCGACCTTGGCGATGACGACCGCGGTGGCGGTCCGGAACGCGAGGGGGTACTTCGCCGGCTTGTCGGTCCCCTCCGTGACGCTCAGCATCGCGACCCGCTCGTGCTCGCCCAGATCGAACTCCGTGGGGCAGATCAGGTTCCCGACGTTCTCGATGAA
>JBGQAU010000085.1:0-12552 GCA_041494445.1 Acidobacteriota bacterium
CCGGTTCTTCTCCGGGGCGAGCTGCGGGAACTCGCTTTCCCAGAAGCGGAGCACGTACGGCTGGGTGTCCGTGTACTGGCAGACCTCCCCGATCTTGTAGAACGGCCTGTCCGGGATTTCGGCCACGGCCACCTCCCTCAGGTCCGGCCCGCGGGGGCGTCCCCGGTGCCCGCGCGACCGAAGTCGTCCTCGATCCGGACCACGTCATCGAGCTCCGGCGTCGAAACCTCGAACAGGAGGCAGTCCGTCACGGCGCGGAACCGGTGCACCGTCCCCGGCGTCAGGTGCCACGCCTCGCCCGGACCCAAGGGGACCACCCGCTGCTCGGCCCCCTGTCCCAGCACCAGTTCGAGCCGCCCCTCGTGGACGAGGAACGCCTCGTCCTTTCGCCGGTGGAGCTGGAGGCTGAGCTGTCGACCCGCCCGTATGAAAAGGACTTTCCCGGCGTACCGGTCGGTCGTGGCGAAGCGCAGCTCGTAGCCCCAGGGTTTCTCCACGCGCTCCGGACCCATCGTTTCTCTCCTCCCCGGTGCGGATCCTTCCCCGCCTAGGACGGGACGGCCTCCCCCGGCGCCGTTTCCCGCCCGAACTCGGCCGCGGGGGACTCCGCGAGCGCGCTCTCCGCCAGGCGGGCCGCCTCGACGGCCTTGAGGCGCCTGATGGTCTCCCGCACCGCCGCGATCGCGCGCGGTTGCACCGACATCTCGCGGAAGTCGAGGCCGACGAGCATCCGCGTGAGCGACGGGTCCCCCGCCATCTCGCCGCAGATGGACACGTCGATGCCGCGATCCCGCCCCGCTCGGACCACGAACCGGAGCATCCGCAGGACCGCAGGGTGCAGCGGTTGGTAGAGGTACGCCACCGATTCGTTCCCGCGATCCACCGCCAGAGCGTATTGGATGAGATCGTTGGTGCCGAGGCTGAAGAAGGCGGCCTCCCGCGCCAGGAGGTCGGCGGTGGCCGCCGCGGCGGGGACCTCGACCATGATTCCCACGGGGACGTCCGCCCGGCACGGAATCCCTTTCGCCTTCAGGAGCGCCGCTTCCTCCAACAAGATCTTCTTCACCTGCCGGATCTCCGCGACGGTGGTCACCAGCGGGATCATGATTCGCACCTCCGCATGGGCGGCGGCACGGAGCAGCCCGCGCAGCTGCGGGCGAAAGATGTCGGGCCTCGTCAGGCAGAACCTCACCGCGCGCAGGCCGAGGACCGGATTGGTCTCCTCGCGGTCCAGCACCTCGTGGAAGTACTTCTCCCCTCCGAGATCCAGGGTCCGGACGACGGCGGGGTGCGGCGCCACCTTCTCGGCCAGATCGCGATAGGTGCGGTAATGCTCCTCCTCGCTCGGGAATTCGGGCGCCCGGCTCAGGAAGAGGAACTCGGAGCGGTACAATCCGATTCCCCTCGCACCGTAGCGGATCGCCGCACCGACCTCCTGCGGCAGCTCGATGTTCGCGCGCAGGATGATCTCGACGCCGTCCTCGGTGATGGCCGGCAGATCGCGCGCCGCCGCCATCGCCGCCTCACGGGCCGTCCAGGCTTCCCGCCGCGCCTTCACCCGGGCCTGGTCCTCCGCGCCGGGCGCGAGGTCCACGGTTCCCGCGTCCCCGTCCAGCGCGACGAGGTCGCCGGGAAGCACGTTGAGGCTCAGGTCGTGGAGCCCGACCACCGCCGGCAGAGAGAGCGCCTGCGCGAGAATCGCGGTATGGGACGTGCGTCCGCCCATGTCCGTGGCGAACCCGACCACGCCCTCACGCGCGAGCACCATGGTGTCCGAGGGCCCGAGGGTGTGCGCGACCACGATCAACGGGCCCTCCGGCATCGCGACGGCGCCGCCGCTCTCGCCGCGGAGGAGCCGCTGGAGGCGCCGGTGCACGTCCGCCAGGTCGCCGCCGCGCTCGCGGAGGTAGCCGTCGTCGATCGAGTCGAAGCGGCGCATGAACGCGTGGACCACCTCCTTGAGCGCCCACGAGGCCGCGACCCGGCCTGCGCGGATCCTCTCCACGGTCTCACCGACGAGGTTCGCGTCGTCGAGGATCAGCAGCTGGGCCTCGAGGATCCCCGCGTACGCCTCGCCGAGGACGCGAAGCATCCGGGCCTTGAGGTCCTTGAGCTCGCGTCGCGCGCGCTCGCGGGCCTGGTGGAACCGTGCGACCTCGTCGTCCACGCGTTCCGGGGACACGGGGACCGGGGCCACGGGCGAGGAGTCGGAGGCGATCACCACCGCGCGACCGATGGCGGTTCCCGAGGAGACGCCGATCCCGGTGAAGCGGCGGCCCATTCAGTCTTCCTCCCCGAAGCGGGTGCGGATGAGATCGGCCAGCTTCTCCACCGCCTCCCGCTCGTCGTCGCCTTCCGCCGCCAAGCGGAGCCGCGCGCCGCGCGCCGCCGCCAGAGTCAGGAGGCCGAGGATGCTCTTGCCGTCGACCCGTGTCCCGTCCTTCACCACGGTGATACGCGACGAGAAGCGGTTCGCCAGATGCACGAAACGCGCCGCCGCCCGCGCGTGGAGCCCCAGCCGGTTGGAAACCTGAACTTCGCTCTCGGTCACGCTTCATCTCCCGGGGCGCGCTCGGTCTGCCCCTCCAGTAGCTCGGACGCAACATGGATCGCGCGCCGGCCCTGCTCCGCGATCCGTCGTGCGATCTCCGGGAGCGCCATCTCCTCGCGGAGGTTCGTGAACTTGATCAGCATCGGGAGGTTGACCCCGGTGATCACCTCGACCTTCCCGGGATCGAGGAAGGACAAGGCGAGGTTCGACGCTGTCCCGCCGAACATGTCGGCAAGGATCAGCGCGCCCGTGCCCCGGCTGACCCGCTGGATCGCCTCCTGAATCCTCTCTCTCGCCACGGCGACGTCGTCGTCCCATCCGATGGAGACCGCCTCGAGCGCGTCCAGCGGTCCGACGATGGTCTTGGTCGCCTTGACCAGCTCCTCCGCGACCCGGCCGTGGGTGACCACCAGAAGTCCCGGCATGCTCTCGCTTCCTCCCTCGCCCCCCCGGTCCGGCCCGGGGCATCCCGCCGGGACCCGGTCGGCGCGCCCGCGAGGGATCCGCGGGTCACCCGGGACCACTCGGCGACTATCTTACGATGTCACTCGCGTCCGAGGTCGCGGTGCGACACCGAGACCGGAACGCCCAGCCGTCCGAGGCGCTCGCCCAGATCCTCGGCGAGGGCGACGGAACGGTGCTTCCCGCCGGTGCAGCCGAGGCTCACCGTGAGGTAGCTCTTTCCTTCGGCGGCGTAAAGCGGCAGGAGGAACCCCATGAGGTCCTCGAGGCGCTTGATGAAAGCACGCGTCTCCTCCTTGGAGTCGAGGAAGGACCGCACCTCGGGCGCGGTCCCTGGAAGAGGCCGGAGCGCCTCGACGAAGAAGGGGTTCGGGAGGAACCGGACGTCGAACACCAGGTCCGCCGCCGCCGGAACGCCGTACTTGAACCCGAACGAGACCAGGTGCACGTTCGGCCCGCGCCCCGCCGAGGCGGCCTGGAACGCGTTCTTCAGGAAGGTTCGGATCTCGTGCACGGTGAACTGCGAGGTGTCGATGATCCGGTCGGCGATCTCGCGGAGCGGCTGAAGCGCGGCGCGCTCCCGGCGGATCGCCTCCTCCAGCGTGGCGGTCGTGCCCATCATGGGGTGCGGCCGCCGGCTCTCGCTGAAACGGCGCTTCAGCACGTCGTCCGAGCATTCGAGGAAAATCAGCATCACCGGCGCCCCGTTGGTGCGGAGCCGCTCCAGCATCTCGGGGAACTGGTCGAGAAAGGTCCGCTCCCTCACGTCGATCACGATGGCGGCTTGCCGGATCGACTCCCCGCTCCGCTGGATGAGGTCGTAGAACGGCGGGATCAGGGCGACGGGGAGATTGTCCACGCAGTAGAAGTCCAGATCCTCGAGGGACCTCATGGCCAGGGACTTCCCCGATCCCGAAAGGCCCGTGATGGTCACGAACCGCTCCATGTTCAGGCCTCTCCGTCTCCGGGCTCGCGCCCCGGCGGCATTCCCCGCTCCTCCTCGGTCTCCGCCTCCTGCGAGCCGGCCTGGAGCCTCTCCCCGAGCCGCCTCGCCAGCTGCCGTGCCGGATGATATCCCTTGAGCTTGAGGAGATGGTTGCGCGCTGCGACCTCGATCAGGACCGAGAGATTCCGCCCGGGCCCCACTGGCATCTCGACGTAGGGCAGCGTCACCCCCAGGATCTCGTACCGCTGCTCGTCGAGGCCGAGCCGGTCGTACTTTTTGCCCGGCTTCCAGACGTCGAGGTGGATCACCAGCTCGACGAACTTCGACAGCCTCACCGAAGCGACGCCGAACAGGTCCTTGACGTTGATGATTCCGACGCCTCGGAGCTCCATGTGGTAGCGGGTCAGCTCGGGTCCCATGCCGATCAGGATCTCCCCGCGGCGCCTGATCTCCACCACGTCGTCGGACACGAGGCGGTGTCCCCGCACGACGAGATCGAGCGCGCTCTCGCTCTTCCCGACCCCGCTGTCCCCGATCAGGAGGACCCCGAGGCCGTAGACGTCGAGGAGCACGCCGTGGATCGCCGCCCGAGGGGCCAGCCGGTCCTCGAGGTAGCGCGTGATCCGGTCGATCACCGTGGAGGAGGTCAGAGGCGTGCGGAGCAACGGGACCCGGTTTCGCTCGGTTTCCTCCAGGATCTCAGGAGGTGGCACGAGACCCGTGGTGAGGACGAAGCAGCTGACCCCCTGGCGGCAAAGCTGGGAGATGATCCGCCCGCGCTCCGTGGGAGGCCGTTCCAGAAGGAAGTTGATCTCCGACTTCCCGAGGATCTGGATCCGGCCGGGGTGGATGTACTCGAGGAATCCCGCAAGCGCCAGGCCGGGCTTCTGGATCCGCGGCCGATTGACCACGTTGTCGAGGCCCTCCGCGCCGGACATCAAGGTGAGGTTGAGCCCCTCGGCCGCCTCGTCGGCGAGGAGCTCCCGCACCGCCATCGCGGGGATTGCGCAGCTTTCGTGCCCGCTCAAGAACCTGCTCCAAGTGATTGATCGGATTGACGATCGCGAATTCTACAGGTCCCGGTGCCCGGGTGTCAAGGCTCGCTGCTCGAGGGGGGCGCCGCGATTGACACCGAAACCTCGTGCATGCCATATTAGCCGCCCAGGAACAGCGCTCCTTCGGGAACCAACTCCCACCCAGGAGACGGGAACATGGCGCGTAACGCCGTCGTGCACGTGATCGGAACCGGGACCATCGGCGAGCCGCTCATCGGGCTCCTGTCGGATTTCAGGAAGCCCCTGGGAATCGACGAAGTCACGTTCCACAAGCGGACTCCCCTGCTCACCGATCGCTCCAAGGTCCTGAGCCTCCTCCGGCGAGGGGCCAAGCTGTGCGTGGGCGAGGAGGAGGCCAAGGGGTTCCGCGAGCTGGGGATGGAGCCCTCGTTCGAGACGAGGGAGGCGCTCGAGCGGGCGGCAGTGGTCATCGACTGCACCCCGTCCGGCGTGGGGACGCAGAACAAGACCGAGTTCTACGAGAAATTCACGGGGAGCACCCTGGGCTTCATCGCGCAGGGGAGCGAATTCGGCTTCGGGAAGCCGTACGCGCGGGGGATCAACGACCGCTCGCTGCTCAAGGGGGACGACCAGTTCATCCAGATCGTCTCGTGCAACACGCACAACCTGTCCATCCTCATCGAAACGTTGGCGCTTCAGGACGGGGGACCCGATAACCTGATCGAGGGGCGGTTCGTTTGCATGCGGCGAGCCAACGACATCTCGCAGGATGGCAGCTTCGTCCCCTCTCCCGTGGTCGGCAAGCACAAGGACGCCCGTTTCGGCACCCATCACGCGCGGGACGCCTGGCATCTGTTCAACACGATGGGGTACGACCTGAACCTCTTCTCTTCCGCGCTCAAGATCAACACCCAGTACATGCACACGATCTTCTTCGACATCAGGGTCAAGAAGCCGACCTCGCTGAAGCGCCTCAAGGAGCTGATCGCTGCCAACGACCGCATGGCGGTGACCTACAAGGACTCGGCCAACGCCGTGTTCTCCTTCGGCCGGGACCACGGGCACTACGGCCGGATCCTGAACGTCACGGTGGTGGCGCTGCCGACCCTCGCGGTCCGGAACGAGACCGAGATCGTCGGATACTGCTTCACGCCGCAGGACGGGAACTCGCTCCTTTCCTCGGTGTCCGCCGCGACCTGGTTCCTCTACCCGGAGGACTACGAGCAGCGGATTCAGTGCTTGAAGCCTTACTTTTACAGCGAGGTCTGACGGCGGGGCGCGTCCTGAAGCAGACAGATCCCCGCGCGCCGGACCGGCAAGCCTTCCCGGCCCGACGTGTCCGGGGCTAGCTTTCCTTGATCTTCCGGATCTCCTCGGTGAGCTTCGGAAGCACTTCGAACAGGTCGCCGACGATCCCGAAGTCCGCCACCTTGAAGATCGGCGCTTCGGGGTCCTTGTTCACGGCGACGATCACCTTCGAGGACGACATTCCGGCAAGGTGCTGGATCGCGCCGGAAATCCCGCAGGCCACGTAGAGATTCGGAGACACCACCTTGCCGGTCTGCCCGACCTGGTTGGCGTGGGCGATCCATCCGGCATCCACCACGGCGCGAGACGCCCCCACCGCGCCGCCCAGGACCCTGGCGAGATCCCGCACGAGCGCGAAATTCTCGGGGGCCTTGAGGCCGCGGCCGCCGGACACGACGATCGACGCCTCGGCGACGTCCACCTCTTGCTCCGCGGGCTTCTCGACCCGGACCGTCCGCACCCTAAGCGCCGACGGCGACAGCGCCGCCTCCACGGGAACGACCTCCGCGGAGCGGCCTGCCGTGGCGGGCGGGACCGGGAAGACATTGGGCCTGAGCGTCGCCACCGCGGGCCGCACCTCGGAGGGGACGGAGACGGTCGCGATCGCCTTTCCCGAGTAGACCGGCCGCCGTCCGCGGAGGCCGCCGCCCGGAACCGGCTCGATCTCGACGAGATCGCTCAGGCATCCCACGCCCAGGCGGGCTGCAGCGCGCGGGGCGACGTCTCGCCCCAGGATCGTCGCGGCGACGAGGACCACCGCCGCCTCCGATCTTCGCGCCGCGTCGGCCAGCGCCGCCGCGTAAGCCTCGGGGGCGTACAGCTCGAGAAAGTCCGCCTCGCAGACGAGGAGGCGATCCGCGCCGTGCCGCGCCACCGCCTCCGCGCAGCCCGAAGCGCCCGGGCCGAGGGCGAGGACGTCCACGCGCCCGCCGGACGCCTCCGCCAGCCGCCGCGCGACACCGAGAATCTCGAAGGTCGGGCGCTTCAGCTCGCCGCCACGACGCTCCGCGAGCACGAGCACGTTGCCGTTCATCAGATCACCTTCGCGTCTTCGCGCAGCAGGCGCGCCAGCTCTCGCGCGGTCTCGGCCGCCTCCCCCTTGAGGACGCGACCGGCCCGCCGCGCCGGCGGGAGCGCGATCGACTCCCAGACCACCCGCCGCCCCGGAAGAAGGTCGTCGGGATCGAGTCCCAGGTCCGCGGGCCGCTTGACATCGAGCGGCTTCTTCCTGGCCGCCATGATTCCCCTGAGCGACGGATAGCGCGGCTCGTTGAGTCCCTTCTCGCACGAGATCACCGCCGGGAGGCTTCCCTCCACCACCTCGACGGCCCCCTCGATCTCCCGACGGGCGCCGAAGGTCCGCTCGCCGAGTGTGAGGGTAGTGACCGCGGACGTGTGCGGAAGATCCAGGATCTCGCCCAGCATCGGACCCGTCTGCCCCTCGTCGGTTCCCACCCCGTACTTGCCCAGGAGGATCAGGTCGGGCGCCTCCGCCCGAGCCACGGCCGCGAGAACGCGGGCCCTGGCGAGGCCGTCCGCCCGATCGAGCCGATCGTCGTGGACCAGGACGGCGCGATCCGCTCCCATGGCGAGCCCCTGCCGCAACGACACCTGCGCCGACTCCTTGCCCGCCGAGACCACGACCACCTCCCCGCCTCGCGCCTCGCGAATGCGGAGGGCTTCCTCCAGGGCGTACTCGTCGAAGGGGGACGGAACCATCTTGACGCCGGTCTCGTCCAGCGAGACGCCGTCCGCCGCGACCTTGACCTTGGCCTCGGTGTCCGGGACGTGCTTGATTCCCACCAGAATCTTCATCGGTCCCCCAAGGCTCGCCGCGTCAGGCTTCGTGCCTGCGCAGGAGGATCGTCGCGTTGGTGCCTCCGAACCCGAACGAGTTGCTCAGCGCGGCGCGCACCGGCATCTCGCGCGCGACATTCGGGACGAAGTCGAGGTCGCACTCGGGATCGGGCGAGGTCTGGTTGATCGTCGGGGGGACCCGCCCGTCCCGGACCGCCAGCGCGGCGACCGCGGCCTCGAGACCGCCCGCGGCACCCAGGAGGTGCCCGGTCATGGATTTGGTGGACGAGATGGCCAGCCGGCCGGCGTGCTCTCCGAACACCGCCTTGACCGCGAGCACCTCGACGCGGTCGCCCGCGGGGGTGGACGTGCCGTGGGCGTTGATGTAGTCGACAGCGTCCGGCGGCATCCCGGCGTTCCGCAGGGCCATCCTCATGCTGCGGGCCGCGCCGTCTCCGTCGTCCGAAGGGGCGGAGATGTGGTAGGCGTCGCCGCTCAGGCCGTACCCGGCGACTTCGGCGAGGATCGAAGCGCCGCGCCCGAGGGCCTGCTCGCGCTCCTCCAGCAGTAGGATTCCCGCCCCCTCCCCCATCACGAACCCGTCACGCTCCGCGTCGAACGGCCGGCTCGCCTTTTCCGGCTCGCCGTTCCGCGTCGAGAGCGCCTTCATCGCGCAGAACCCGCCGACGGCCAGCGGGGAGATCACCGCCTCGGTGCCGCCGGTGATCATCGCGTCCGCGTAGCCGTCGCTGATGAGGCGCGCCGACTCGCCCACCGCGTGCGTCCCCGTGGCGCACGCGGTGACCACGGCGAGGTTCGGTCCCTTGGCGCCGAACAGGATCGAGACATGTCCCGCGGCGAGGTTCGAGATCATGCCGGGGATGAAGAACGGGGAGACCCTCCGCGGGCCGCGCTCCAGCAGTTCCTGGTGGGTGCGCTCGAGGAGCGGCAGCCCGCCGATTCCCGAGCCGATGAAGACGCCCACCGACTCCGCGTTTCCCGAGTCGATGACGAGGCCCGACGAGGCGAGCGCCTCCTTCGACGCGGCGATCGCGTAGTGGATGAACGTGTCCATCTTGCGGGCTTCCTTCCGGTCGAGGAACGTCTCCGGATCGAACCCGCGCACCTCTCCCGCGATCCTGCACGGGTATTCCGAGGCGTCGAAGCGGGTGATCGGCCCGATCCCGCTCCTTCCCGCGAGGAGCGCCTCCCAGGTGGAAGGGGCGTCGAGGCCGAGCGGCGAAACGAGCCCGACGCCGGTGATGACGACCCTTCGTCTCATGAAACGGCTCCGCCGAGCGCGCCGGAGCCACCGGGCGACGAGAGGGTCCGCCTCCCGGCTTCCCGCGGCCGCCCGCGCTCCCGAGTCCGCGGCGCGCCGTTACCGCCCCTGGGCGCCGCGGGACGACCCTCGCGCGATCAGGGCTTGGCGTGGCCCTCGATGTACTCGATCGCCTGTTTCACGGTCGAGATCTTCTCGGCGTCCTCGTCGTTGATCTCGAGGCTGAACTCCTCCTCGAGCGCCATGACGAGCTCGACCACATCCAGGGAATCCGCGCCCAGATCGTCCACGAAGGACGCCTCGGGCTTCACCTCGTCCTCGTCGACCCCGAGCTGGTCCACGATGATCCGCTTCACCTTTTCCTCGACCGAAGCCATCTCTTGCAACCTCCATGCGGAGCGCGGGCCCGCGACGCGACGTCATCGGCGCGGCGACCGGTCTCCCTACATGTACATTCCGCCGTTGATGTAGAGGGTGGTGCCCGTGACGTAAGAGGCAGAATCGCTCAACAGGAACAGGACGCCCGCCGCGACGTCCTCCGGCGTGCCGAGCCGCTTCATCGGGACGAGATCCAGGAGCCGCGCGCGGGCGTCCTCGCTCAGCGCTCGCGTCATCGCGGTGTCGATGAAGCCGGGGGCGACGCAGTTCACCGTGATGTTCCTCGAGGCGAATTCACGGGCCAAGGTGCGCGAAAGCCCCTCGATTCCCGCCTTCGCCGCGGCGTAGTTCGCCTGGCCGGCGTTTCCCAACCGGGCCACGACGGACGAAACATTCACGATCCGGCCGTACCGGGCGCGCACCATGGCCGGGATGAGCGCTCGGCAGAGACGATAAGTCCCCGTGAGGTTCGTGGCGATCACGACCTCCCACTCCTCCTTCTTCATTCGGAGCAGCAGGTTGTCGCGGGCGATCCCCGCGTTGTTCACGAGGAGCGGGATTGTACCATAGTCCTTCAGGAGGTCCCGAGCGCTCGCCTCCACCGATGCGTCGTCGGAGACGTCCATGATCACGCGCCGGATCGCGGCGGCCGCCGCGCCGGTCGACGCCTCCGCGACGTCCTCCTCGAACCTTAGGTCGGCGGCGATCACCTCGGCCCCCTCGGCGGCGAGGCGAAGCGAGATCTCGCGGCCGATCCCCCTTGCCGCGCCGGTGACCAGCGCGATTCTCCCGTCGAACGCCCCGCTCATGCGCCGCCTCCCGTCTCCCGGGCCACCGCCTCGATCTCCCTAGGCTCGGCGGCCGGGAGCACCCGCACGTCCTTGAGGATCCTGCGGACCAGCCCAGCGAGCACGCGGCCCGGCCCGACCTCCACGAACGTGTCGACTCCGGAGTCCGCCATGCGACGGACGAGATCCTCCCATCGTACCGGTGAGCAGACCTGGCGAAGCAGAGCCTCGCGGGCGGCGCTACCGGTCTCGACCGGCGCGGCATCCACGTTGGTGAACACCGGGACGGTCGGATCGCGGAACTCGATCGCCTCCAGCACCGGGGCGAGCCGGATCCTCGCGGGCTCCATCAGCGCACAGTGGAAGGGGGCGCTCACGGGCAGAGGGATCGCTTTTCTCGCGCCGGCTTGGATCGCCCGCTCCCCGGCACGCCGCACCGCCCGGGCGTCGCCGGCGATGACCACCTGTCCCGGACCGTTGAAGTTCGCCGCGGCGACGACGTCACCGTCCGCGCATTCGAGGCAGATTCGCGCGACCTCCGCGGGATCGAGGCCGAGAATCGCGGCCATCGCTCCGCGTCCCTCGGGCACGGCGTCCTGCATGAAACGGCCCCGGAGGCGCACGGCACGCACCGCGTCCTCGAAGCGGAGGGTTCCCGCGGCCACGTGAGCCGAGTACTCTCCCAGACTGTGTCCCGACGCCGCCACCGGGCGGACCCCGAGGCGCTCGAGGCCCCGGAGGGCGGCCACCGACACGGTGAGGATGGCCGGCTGCGTGGTCTCGGTGCGGGCCAGCTCGGCCTCGGTTCCCTCGAAGCACTCCCGGGACAGGGGCGTCCCGAGGGCGTCGTCGGCGAGACGAAAGACCTCCGCGCACTCCGGCCAGGCCGACGCCAGCGCGCGACCCATACCCGGATGCTGCGAGCCCTGGCCGGGGAACAGGAACGCGACGCGACTCACCAGCGCACCACCGACGCGGCCCACGTCAGACCGGCCCCGAAGGCGGCCATGAGGAGCACGTCGCCGCGCTCGACCTTCCCCGAGCGCACCGCCTCGTCCAGGGCGATCGGGATGGAAGCCGCCGACGTGTTCCCGTAACGGTCGATGTTCACGTAGCAGCGATCCTCCGAGATCCCGAGTCGGCTGCCGACCGCGTCGATGATCCGCCTGTTCGCCTGATGCGGGATGAACCAGTCCACGTCGGACGGCGTCAGGCCCGCGAGATTGAGCGCCTCGCGAGACACCTCCTCGATCATCCGGACCGCGATCTTGAACGTCTCGTTGCCCTTCATCCGGATGAAGTGCAGCCCCTTCCGGACCGTCTCCTCGGTGGGGGGGTTCATGCTCCCCCCGCCCTCGAGCGTGATGAAGTCCTTCATGCTGCCATCGGTGTGCATGACCGAGGCGAGGACGCCCCGGGGAAGCTCGCCCGCGCTCATCAGCGTGGCACCCGCGCCGTCGGCGAAGATCACGCAGGTTCCGCGGTCGCTCCAGTCGAGGTACTTGGTCAGGAGCTCCGCGCCGACCACCAGGACGTGCCGGTATTTCGAGGTCAGGAGGAACTGCTTCGCGACCGACTGGGCGTAGATGTAGCCCGAGCAGCCGGCCTGCATGTCGAACGCCGCGGCCTTCCGGCACCCGAGATTGTCCTGGAGAACGCACGACGTTGCCGGGATCGGCATGTCGGGGGTCACGGTGGCGCAGATCACGAGGTCGACGTCCCCAGCCACGACCCCCGCGGCGTCGAGGGCGTTCCGCGCCGCCTCCGTCGCGAACAGCGACATGTACTCATCGTCGCGCGCAACATGCCGCTCGCGGATCCCCGTGCGAGTCACGATCCATTCGTCGCTGGTCTCGACGATCTTTTCGAGGTCCGCGTTGGTGACGACCCGCGCCGGCACGCTCATGCCGGTTCCGGAAATCACCGCGCTGCGAGAGGACATCCCCGCCCTCCGACGCGACTCCCGCGCTCCCCGCGCCTCGTCGCCCAGAAGGTCTTCCCCGCATCCGCCGGCCTCGGCGGGC
>JBGQAU010000036.1:0-27097 GCA_041494445.1 Acidobacteriota bacterium
GGAAGGCGGTGGTGGACGAGGTGACGGGGCAGATGCTCACCCTGCTCTTCGTCCCGCCGGTCTGGCAGGCGCTGGCGGCCGGCTTTCTCTTGTTCCGCATCTTCGATATCCTCAAGCCGTTCCCGGCGGGAGCGCTGGAGCGGCTGCCGGGAGGGGTGGGAATCATGGCCGACGACCTCGCGGCCGGGATCTACGGCAATCTCGTGCTCCAGGCGGCGATCCACTTCGCCCCGGGCCTCATGGGGGCCGCATGATCGTCTGGAACGGCATGGAAGCCTTCCCGCGCGACGCGGCGCCCGTCGTGGCGAGCATCGGCAACTACGACGGCGTGCACCTCGGTCACCGCGCGATCCTCCGGAGCGTGGTCGCCGCCGCGAGGGCCCGCGGGCTTCTTTCGCTCGTGGTGACCTTCGACCCGCACCCTCTTTCGGTCGTGGCCCCGTCCCGCCGTCCCCGGCTCCTCCAGACGCGCCGCCAGAAACTCGACACGCTCGACGGATGCGGGATCGACGGGGTGCTGATCCTCCGGTTCGACGCGACCTTCGCCGCGATGTCCGGCGAAGAATTCTTCCGGATGTTCCTGAAGGGTCGCGCGACCCCCGCGGCGATTCACGTCGGCTCGAGCTTCCGCTACGGACACGACCGCGCCGGCGACGTGGACCTCCTCTGCCGCATCGGCTCCGAGATGGGCTTCGAGGTGGTGGGGATCCCCCAGGTCGAGGTGAGCGGCGAGATCGTCTCCTCCTCGGCGATCCGCCGCATCGTCGAGGAGGGGGACGTGGAGCGCGCGGCGCGGATGCTCGGCCGTCCGTTCGCGCTGACCGGCGAGGTGGTCGGCGGCGACGGACGGGGCCGGACGCTCGACTTCCCCACGGCGAACCTCGACGTCGAGAACGAGATGATCCCCCGCCGCGGCGTCTACGTCACCGAGGCGTCGGTGCTGTCGTCGAGGAACGCTTCCGTGACCAACGTCGGCGTCCGCCCGACCTTCGGCGGCGAGGCGCTGGTGGTGGAATCGCACCTCATCGACTTCGACGAGGATCTCCTCGGGGAACGGATGGAAGTCCGATTCCTGGCCCGCCTCCGCGACGAGAAGCGCTTCTCGGGCCCCGACGAGCTGGCGGACCAGATCGCGCGGGATCGCGCCGCCGCGGTCGCGTTCTTTCAGAGCGGCGACGCCGTCTGGCCATGAGCGGCGACCCTAAGACCGACCGCCCCCGCGCCTCGATCCGGTTCTCCCCCGAAGGACCCACGCGGAAGACGCGTCGGTCCCACCGACCGCGGACCCCGGCCGCCCTCCCCGGCCTCTTCATCTCCTTCGAAGGCGTCGAAGGATCGGGGAAGAGCACCCAGCTCGCGAGACTCGCGGCGCGTCTCGCGGCCGCCGGCTGCGACGTCGTGACGACGCGCGAGCCGGGAGGCACCGCGCTCGGCGGGCGGCTCCGCGCCCTGCTGCTCGAGCGGGGCGGCGCGCCGATGGCGCCACGGGCCGAGCTGCTCCTTTACGCCGCCGACCGCGCCCAGCACGTGGCCGAGGTGATCGATCCGGCGTTGCGCCGCGGCGCTATCGTGCTTTGCGACCGCTTCCTCGACGCGACGATCGCCTACCAGGGGTACGGCCGCGGGCTCGGCGCTGCGGCCGTGCTGGCGTTGCACCGGGAGAGCCCCCTCGACCTCCGCCCCGATCGGACGGTCCTGCTCGACCTCGAACCCGCCTCGGGCCTCGGCCGCGCGCGAGCCCGCAACGCCGCGGAGGGAACCGACCTCGCGGAGGGGAGGTTCGAAAGCGAGGAGGTCGCGTTCCACCGGGCCGTCCGCGACGGTTACCTCGCCCTCGCCGAGGCGGAGCCGGGACGGATCCGGATCGTCGATGCGGCGGGGTCGGAGGACGTCGTCGAGGCGCGGGTCCAGGTCGCGCTGTACGACCTGCTGCCCTTACTGCCGGAGCCCGGACCGTGACGTTCCGCGAGATCCTCGGGCAGCGACCTGCCCTCGACCTCCTCCAGCGGGTCGTGACCTCCGGGCGCCTTCCTCACGCTCTTCTCTTTCAAGGACCGGCCGGCGTCGGCAAAGCCTCGGCCGCCCGCGCCCTGGCGGCGACGCTCCAGTGCTCGGAGGGCGGACCGGATTCGTGCGGTGCGTGCCCTCCCTGTCTCAAGGTCGCCCGGGGCAACCATCCCGACTTCCTCTGGATCACGCGGCTTCCCAAGAAGGAAGCGGCGGCACGGGACGAGGAGACCGACGAGGGCGGCGTCGAGGATTCGGACGACGGGCGCGGGGATCTCAAGCGGGACATCACGGTCGAGCAGATCCGCGACCTCGCGGACCACGCGTCGTTCCGGCCGCGCGAGGGGAAGCGCCGAATCTTCGTGATCGACCCCGCGGACCGGATGAACCTGAGCGCCCAGAACGCCCTGCTCAAGACCCTGGAGGAGCCGCCGGGAGCGTCGGTGCTGGTCCTCGTCACCTCGCGCCCCCAGGTGCTCCTGCCGACGGTCCGCTCGCGGTGCTTCGTGGTGCGCTTCGCCGCCATGCCCACCGCCGATCTCGCGGCGGCGCTGGAGAAGCGCGGCATCCCGCATGCCGAGGCCCTCGCGCGAGCCGCGCTCTCCGAGGGAAGGCCGCGGATCGCCGCGGCGCTCGACGTCGAGGCCCGGCGGGCGCGCCGGGACGAGATCCTCTCCGCGATCGAGACCGTCGCCGCGGGCGGGAAGGGGCTCGCGCGGCTACCCTCCCTCGCGGCGAAGCTCGCCGGCCGGGACGAGGAGTCGCTGCTCGAGGGGCTCGACCTCACCGAGGCGCTCTTGAGGGACATCCAGCGCGCGTCGCTCGGCCTCCCGGCGGGCTCGCTCGTCCACGCCGATCTCCACGAGCGGCTGCTGGCCCTGGGACGCGGCATCGGGCCGGAGCGCGCGGCCGAGGTGGTCCGCTTCGCGGACCGCGTCCGCGACGACCTCCGATTCACCCTGAACAAGACGCTGGTCGCGGAGGCCCTGCTCGCGGCGATCGCGGGCGCGCCGGTGCCGTACTAGTCCACCCGATCCGCCACCGCGACCGCCTCCACGTGCGCCGTCTGCGGGAACAGGTCCACGGGGACGACGCGGCGAACGGAATAACCGCGATCGGCGAGCGCGCGCAGGTCGCGCCCGAGGGTCGGCGGGTCGCACGAAACCAGGACGATCCTCGCCGCGCCGAGCTTCGCGATCGCCTCGGCGACCCCGCGCGAAAGACCCGTTCGCGGCGGGTCCGCGACCACGAGATCGGGCCACAGCGGGCCGCCGGAGGAGGATCGCAGGTACGCGGCGACGTCGGAGACGACGAACGCGACGCGGTCGAGACCCTCCTCCGCAGCGGCCTGCCTCCCGCACTCCACCGCGTCGCGGTCCGCCTCGACCACGGTGCCCCGCGCGCCCCGGCGCGCCAGCGCGATGGCGAACACCCCGACGCCGCCGTAAAGGTCGAGAACGTTGCGCGCAGCCTGGGTTTCCGTCGCTTCCAGGACGAGCTGCACGAGCCGTTCGGCGGCTCCCGGGTTGACCTGGAAGAACGCCGCCGCCGGAAGCCGGAACCGGGTCCCGCCCAGGGTCTCCTCGATCCAGGGCTCGCCGAGGATCGTCTCCGTCCTCGTCCCGCCCCGCCGGCCCGGGCGCGCGAGGAGCCTGACGACCCCCTTCACCTCGGGATGCCGGGATGCGAGGTGGCTCGCGAACGGTGCCGCCGAGAGGAAGGGTCCCGGCGCCCCCCTGATCCCCACGAGGACCTCGCCGGCCGCCCTCGACTCCCGCACCACGAGGCGCGTCGGCTCAGAGGGAGCGTCGAGCGCCGGCTCGAGCCTCCCCTCCCCTTCGAGGAAGAACTCGCGCGACGAGGCCAGGACGCGGCTCCCGGCGATGCCCTCGAGCAGGCATCTCTCGACGTCCACGATCCGGTCAACGGCTCCGGGCGGGTGAAAGCCCAGCACCCTCCGCTTCCCGTCTCGTCCGAACGTCAGCTCGATCTTGTTGCGGTAGCCGAGATCGCGATCGGACGGGACGGTCCCCGCGACCTCGACACCCGCGAGCCGCCCGACCCGCTCCAGGCCGTCGATCACGAGGCGGCGCTTCCAGGCCCGTTGCTCTCGCTCGTCCAACACCATCCAGGGGCATCCGCCGCACTCCCCCTGGATGGGGCATGGCGGCTGGCGGCGTCCAGGGGAAGATTCGAGAACTTCCTCTGTGCGGGCCTCGACCAGAGCGCTCCGAACCCGGAGGGCCACGGCTCGCACCAGGTCGCCCGGAACCGCCCCCTCGACGAGCCAGACCCGGCCCGCGACCCGGCCGACTCCGCGCCCTCCCGCCGCCAGGGCGTCGATCCTGACGTTGGATTCCTGAGGCCGCTCGCGGGGTACCGCTACATCCTGGGCTCCCGTTCCTTCCGGGTCCAACCGCTTGTATTTTTCGCTTGACATCCGTCACCCCACGGGGGTAGGGTCAGGTCGTTGGCGGGTACCTATGATAACCGCAAGGGTGGGGCCGTTATGAGGTCGGTTTCGCATTCGAGGCGAGTCTTGCCTCTTCGGACGCTGCTCACTCTCCCCGGAGGACAGCGACCCAACCTCGACGCTTCTGAAGCCGGCGTCATGCGCCGGTTTCTCCCACCTTTCGCTCGCGGCTCGGACCCGGCCATGAAAGGTCCAGGCCGCGGGCTCATGCCAACCCACCGCTGGAGTCTCGACCCGTGCCTTGGGAGCTATTGTCCGGGGAGAGCGAGCAGCGTCTGAGGATTCGGCCCCGCGGACGAACGAGCCGCCCACCGCAGCCATCGGTGTCCAGCAAGGTTTCACGCGCTAGGGTCCGTCTGCACGCAGCGAGTCCCGGCTCGCAATATTCTCCCCCCATTTAGCCCATTACGCCGTAGATTCTTTAGGCCATCTTTCGGGCACTTTTGTCGCTTCCGCCCGACGTCGGGGATCCGGGGGGGTGCTCGCCCCGACTCGTGGTGGATTCGTCGCGGCGCCGGGTTGCCCACCTCCCCATCGGGGGAGAACCCGGCGGCCGTGTTGGGGCGGTGGCTCGTGCCACCGCCCTTCTTTTTTCTTTTCTGGTTTGCGGCGAGCGCGCGATTCGGCCTCGGAGAGACGGGAACAGTCTCTCCGCCCTCTCCCGCGACGGCGGGGACGCGTCGCTTGACCGTGTTCGGTGACGAGCGCTATCTTCCGGGCCGGGAGCCGCTGCGCACATCTTCGGGTCCGGCGGGAACGGCCTATGGAGATCCTGACAGGCGAGCAGATGCGCCGGGTGGACCGGAGGGCGATCGATACCCTCGGGATCGCGGGACTGCTGCTCATGGAGTCCGCGGGGCGGGCCATCGCGGAGGCGTTGCACGCCGACTTCCCCGACGCCCGCGCTCGTGGGGTCCTCGTCCTCTGCGGCAAGGGGAACAACGGCGGGGACGGGCTCGTGGCGGCACGCTTCCTCGCGCGGACCGGCCTCGTCCCGAAGGTGGTCCTCCTCGCCGAGGGAGGCGATCTGTCGGGGGACGCCGGGACGAACCTGCGCGCGGCGCGAGCGAGCGGCCTGACGGTTCTCGAGGCGCCGGACTCGGAGACGTGGGAGCGGCACCGTGGCCTCCTCTCGGAGCGCGGCCCCGTCGTTCTCGACGCCCTCCTCGGCACGGGAGTCAGCGGCGGAGCGCGGGGGCTTCTCGCTCGGGTCATCGACGACGTGAACCGATCCCGGGCGACGGTCGTCTCCGTGGACCTCCCCTCGGGGCTCGACGCGGACTCGTGCCGGGTCGAGGGCGCCGCGGTGAAAGCCACCCGGACCTACACCCTCTGTCGCCCGAAGATCCCGCTGGTCCTCGAGCCGGCGTCCCTCTTCGCGGGAGCGTGGAGGGTCCTCCCGATCGGCATCCCGGATGCGGCGGTCGCCGAGGAGAAGCCGGACCTCGAGTGGCTGGACGCCGCCGCCGTGCGCGGCGCCCTTCCGCCCCGCCCGGCGGGGGCGCACAAGGGGACCTACGGCCACCTCCTCGCCGTCGCCGGATCCCGCGGCAAGGCGGGCGCGGCAGCGCTCGTCGCCCGGGCGGCGCTGAGGAGCGGGGTCGGGCTCGTCACGGTCGCAACCACGTCGTCCGCGCTGCCCGTGGTCGCGGCCCAGCAGGCGGAGGTGATGACGGAGCCGCTCGACGAGACCTCGTCGGGGGCGATCTCGGCCCCCGCCTCCGCGCGCATCCTCGATCTCCTCGCGTCGAGGGACGCGCTCGCACTCGGCCCCGGCCTCGGCACGGACCGCTCGACCCAGGAGATGGTGAAGGCCGTGCTCGCCGGTCGGAGCCGCCCCGCGGTGGTGGACGCCGACGGGTTGAACGCCCTGGCGGCCGGCGGGGGGGAGGCGCTTCGCTCGGTCGGTTCCCCGGCCTCGCCCTGGATCCTGACGCCCCATCCCGGTGAGGCGGCCCGGCTCCTCGAGTCCAGCGCGGCCGCGGTGCAGGAGGACAGGCTCGGCGCCGCGCGACGCCTCGCCGACGCGGCCGGTGCCGTGGTCGTCCTCAAGGGACACCGGACCGTGATCGCCGCTCCCCGGGGCCAGGCCTCGATCAACGCGAGCGGCAACCCGGGGATGGCGACCGCGGGCTCCGGCGACGTCCTGACCGGGATCGTCGGCGCGCTCCTCGCCCGGGGCCTCGATCCCGTGCTCGCGTGCCGGATCGCGGTGTTCGTCCACGGGGACGCGGGCGATCGGGCCGCGGCCGAGAAAGGTCAAGAGGGAATGATCGCGGCCGATCTCTCGGAGCGGCTGCCCGAGGCGCTCCTCGCGCTCGGACGTCCGGGAGAGGGCCGGCCGTGGTGACGACCCGGCGGTCCAAGCAGGGCCAGGAGCCCGCAGCGGGGGTCTCGCGCCGGACCGGCTCGTCCGCCCCGCGAACGGCGTTCTCGCTCAGCGAGGAGGAAACCTGCGAGATGGGCCGCACGCTGGGGCGAGGGCTCCGTGGCGGGGAGCTGATCCTGCTCGAGGGGGACCTCGGCCTCGGAAAGACCGTCTTCGCCCGCGGCGTCGCCGCCGGGCTCGGCGCCCGCCCCGAGGACGTCTCCTCCCCTTCCTTCACGCTGGTGCAGGAGTACACCGGCGGACGGAAGCCGATGTTCCACGTGGACCTGTACCGGGTGGACGATCCCGAGGAGGTCGGCACGCTCGGGCTCGAGGAGATCCTGTCGAGCGGCGGCGTCGTCCTGGTGGAGTGGGGCGAGAAGCTCCCGCCGTACCTGAGGCGCGAGGCGATCGCCGTCCGCTTTCACGACGTCGGCGAAGGCTCCCGCCGGATCGAGATCGAGTCGCTCGGGAAGCCCGCCGCGCGACCTCAGGGCGACGCCTAATCCAGCCGGTAGTTCGGCGCCTCCTTCGTGATGATCACGTCGTGCACGTGGGACTCGCGCAGCCCCGAGCTGGTGATTCTCACGAATCGCGCGTCGCGGTGCAGCGCGGCGATGTCCGCGCACCCGACGTACCCCATCCCCGCGCGGAGACCGCCGACGATCTGGAGAACGAGGGCGGAGAGCGGGCCCTTGTAGGGGACGCGCCCCTCGATCCCCTCGGGCACCAGCTTCCGCTCGTCGAATTCGTCCTGGAAATAGCGGTCCCTCGAGCCGAGCTTCATCGCGCCGAGGGAGCCCATTCCGCGGTACTCCTTGAAGGTCCTCCCCTGGTAGAGGACGGTCTCGCCGGGGGACTCCTCGGTTCCCGCGAAGAGGGAGCCCACCATGACCGACGAGGCGCCGGCCGCGAGAGCCTTGGTCACGTCGCCGGAGAACTTGATCCCGCCGTCCGCGATCAGCGGCAACCCCGCCTCGTCGCACGGCCTCGCGGCCTCCATGATCGCCGTCAGCTGCGGGACGCCCGCGCCGGTCACGATCCGGGTCGTGCAGATGCTCCCAGGACCCACCCCGACCTTCACCGCGTCGACGCCGAGATCGATCAGCGCCTTGGCGCCGTCGCGGGTCGCGACGTTGCCGGCGATGAGCTGGACGTCGGGGAAACGCCGGCGCACCCGCGCGACCGTCCCCAGGACCCCCTCGCTGTGCCCGTGCGCGGTGTCCACCACCAGCACGTCCACCCGCGTCTCGGTCAGGGCCGCAGCCCGGTCGAGGGTGTCCGCGCCGATCCCCACCGCGGCGCCGACCCTGAGCCGGCCGAGATCGTCCTTGCACGCCCGGGGATACTTGATCTGCTTCTGGATGTCCTTCACGGTGATCAGGCCGACCACCCGGAACTCCGAGTCCACGACGGGCAGCTTCTCGATCCGGTGCTTGTGCAGCAGCTCCTTGGCCTGGTCGAGCGTCGTGCCCACCGGGACCGTGATCAGCCCCTCCGAGGTCATCAGCTCGCGTATCGGCTGGTCGGTCCGCGTGCAGAACCTGAGGTCGCGATTGGTCAGGATGCCGACGAGGCGCCCGTTCTCGTCGTTGATCGGCACTCCCGAGATCCTGAACCGGCCCATGACCTCGAGCGCCTCGTAGATCTTCTGGTCCGGCGTCATCGTGATCGGATCCACGATCATTCCGGACTCGGAGCGCTTGACCTTGTCCACCTCGTGGGCCTGGGCCTCGATGGACAGGTTCCTGTGCACGATCCCGATCCCGCCCTCCTGCGCGATCGCGATCGCCAGGCGGGACTCGGTGACGGTGTCCATCGCCGCCGACACCAGCGGGATGTTCAGGGAAATCCCGCGGGTCAGCCGCGTCCGCGGCTCGACCTGGCTGGGCAGGACGCGCGAGTGCGCCGGCACGAGCAGCACGTCGTCGAAGGTCAGGGCTTCGTGGGGGAAGACTTCGGCCATCGGGCGCCTCCGGTACCGCTCCGGAGAAAGCGGGGTCAGAGCTTGATTCTTGACTGGCGGGTCGACACTCAGGGCATGCGGCTCGGCCGCCACCTCCGCCAGTCAATGATCAAGCTCTGACCCCGGATCCGCGCGGGGGAGCATTCTAGCAGAGAGGTCAGAGCTTGATTCTCGATGACTTGGATCGCCATGCCGGCTTCTCCCGGCGCGCCTCTACCAGCGGGGTACACGATGTAGGCCTGCCTGCCCTCAGCGCGAGGGGTGCATTGCGCGTCGGCTCACGCCGCCCCTGCCGTCGCGCCGTGGCACTTCTTGTACTTCTTGCCTGACCCGCAGGGACAGGGATCGTTGCGGCCGACCTTGGCGGTCTTGCGCTCGACGGTCTCGATGCCCCCGCGCGCCGTGACGCCCGCCGCGGAGCGCGAGGCTGCCGCGAACACCTGCTCCTGCTCCCGGCGCCGGCGCTCCTCTTCTCGGCGCCGGTCCTCGTCGGTCATCGGCTCGAGGAGGAACAGGAACCGCACGGCTTCGCTCTCGATCGTCTCCTTCATGGTCGAGAACATGTCGAACGATTCCTTCTTGTATTCGACGAGCGGGTCGCGCTGGCCGTAAGCCCTGAGCCCGATCCCGTCCTTCAGGTGATCCATCGCCAGGAGGTGGTCCTTCCAGGACGAGTCGATGATCTGCAGCAGGATGTGCCGCTCGTACTGCCGCATCAGCTCCGAGCCGACCTTCGCCTCCTTCGCGGCGTACCGGGCATCGAGCTTCTCCCAGACGGCGTCGGCGACATCGTCCAGCGTGAGCTGGCGGAGGTCGATTCCCTCCCGCTCCGGCTCCGTCCCGAAGAAGTGGAGCACCTGCTGGCGGAACGGATCGATCTCCCACTCCACCGGGCTCTTGTGGACGCCGAGGTAGTCGTCCACGAGAACGTCGAGAATCTCCCGCGCCCTCCCCAGGAAATACTCCGACTGCTCCTTGCCCGCGAGCAGGTCCCGGCGTAGCGCGTAGATCTCGTTCCTCTGCATGTTGTTGACGTCGTCGTACTCGAGGAGGTGCTTCCTGATCTCGAAGTTGCGCTCCTCGACCCGCTTCTGCGCCTTCTCGATCGCGCGGCTGACCATGCCGGACTCGATCGGCACTCCCTCCTCCGTCCAGACCCGGTTCATCACGCGCTGGACGAGCTCGTTGGCGAAGATCCGCATCAGGTCGTCGTCGAGCGAGAGGTAGAAGCGGGAGGAGCCGGGGTCCCCCTGCCGGCCGGCGCGACCGCGCAGCTGGTTGTCGATCCGCCTCGACTCGTGCCGCTCGGTCCCGATGATGTGGAGGCCGCCCAGCGCCACGACCCGCTCGTGCTCGTCGCGGCAGGCGGCCCGGGCGCGCCCGAGCGACTCCGCGTACGCCGCGTCCCACTCGTCCTTCGGCGTCTCCCCCGGCTTCTGCCCCTTCAGGATCAGCTCCTGCCGGGCGAGGTACTCGGGGTTGCCGCCCAGGAGGATGTCGGTCCCGCGGCCCGCCATGTTCGTCGCGATGGTGACCTGATTGATGCGCCCGGCCTGGGCGACGATCTCCGCCTCCATCTCGTGGTACTTCGCGTTGAGGACGACGTGCTTGATCCCGCGGCGGCGAAGCAGTCCCGACAGCTTCTCGGACTTCTCGATCGAGACGGTCCCGACCAGCACCGGCTGGCCCCGCGTCTGGCACTCGGCGATCTCCTCGACCGCCGCGTTCCACTTCTCGTCCTCGGTTCGAAAGACGGCGTCGGGGTTCTCGATCCTGATCAGCGTCCGGTTGGTGGGGATGACCACGACCTCGAGGTTGTAGATCTTGTCGAACTCCACCGCCTCGGTGTCCGCGGTGCCGGTCATCCCCGCGAGCTTCCCGTACATCCGGAAGTAGTTCTGGAAGGTGATGGTGGCGAGCGTCTGGTTCTCCCGCTCGATCTTCACCCCTTCCTTGGCCTCCACCGCCTGGTGAAGGCCGTCGCTCCACCGGCGCCCGGGCATCAGCCGGCCGGTGAACTCGTCGACGATGAGCACCTCGCCGTCCTTGACCATGTAGTCCACGTCCCGCCGGAAGAGGACGTGGGCCTTCAGGGCCTGGCTGACGTGGTGGAGGATCTCCATGTTCGCCGGGTCGTACAGGTTCTCGATGCCCAGGAGCTGCTGGCAGTGCTCGACGCCGGTCTCGGTGAGGGTGGCCGTCCGCGCCTTCTCGTCCACGACGTAGTCGCCGGTGTCCTCCTGCTCGTACTCCTTCCCTCCCTGGATCACCGCGCCCTTCCGGAGCTTCGGGACGATCCGATCGAGCTTGAAGTAGAGGTCGGTGGACTCCTCGGCGGGGCCGCTGATGATCAGCGGCGTCCGCGCCTCGTCGATCAGGATCGAGTCCACCTCGTCCACGATGCCGAAGGCGTGCCCCCGCTGAACCATCGAGCCCAGCGTGAACTTCATGTTGTCGCGGAGGTAATCGAACCCGAACTCGTTGTTCGTCCCGTAGGTGATGTCCGCGCCGTACGCGGCCTGGCGCTCCTCGTCGGTCATGTCGTGCTGGATGCAGCCGACGGTCATCCCGAGGAACCGGTAGATCCTCCCCATCCACTCCGCGTCGCGCCGGGCCAGGTAGTCGTTGACCGTGACGACGTGCGCTCCCTTGCCGGCCAGCGCGTTGAGGTAAACGGGCAGCGTCGCAACGAGGGTCTTCCCCTCGCCGGTCTTCATCTCGGCGATCTTGCCCTCGTGGAGCACCATCCCGCCCACGAGCTGGACGTCGAAGTGCCGCATGTCCAGCGCCCGGCGTCCCGCCTCGCGCACCACCGCGAACGCCTCGGGCAGGAGGTCGTCCACGCTTTCCCCGCGGTCGAGGCGCCCCCGGAACTCGTCCTTCTTCGCGCGCAGCCCCTCGTCCGACAGGGAGCGGATCCCGGGCTCCAGCACGTTGATCCGCTCGACGTTCGCGCGCATCCGCTTCAGGGTCCGCTCGTTCTTCGAGCCGACGATTTTCGTCAGAATCGCGTTGATCATGGAGCGGTTCCCGCGGGAGGGCGCCCGTGCGTCGCATCGCGCGGGTCCTCCCGGAAGCATCGGTCAGTATAGGAGGCCGACCGGAGAATGGCTACGCCTCCGTCCCGAGTCCCGGAGGAGGAGGCGCCGGAGGGTGAACGAGGCGGAAGAGAAGCCGGTCGGCGGCCCTCAAGAGGCCGGCGTCGACGCGAGCGAAAGCACCGCGCAGGGACAGGGGCAGGCGCACGGCGCGGAGGATGCGGTCCGCCGTCCGGTCCGCCGCGACGCCCGCGCCGGCCCATCCGAGGTCGTGAAACGCGAGGAGCACCGCGTAGGCTCTTGCGCCACCGCGCCCGAGATCGCGCCACGCCCCGTCCCGCCGAACGGCGACGGCGCGACCGATCACGCTCGAGCGGTCGAGGGGCGGGTCGAGCGCAGGCGCGCCGTCTCCCCGGGTCCTGAGGCAGGGACGGCCGTCGGGAAACGTGGCGGGACCCAGGAGCCGATGCACGGCGAGGTAGCCTGCCTGCCGGAAGACCAAGAGGTCGCCCCGGCCCAGCTCCGTCGGCGCGAAATCCACGCAGAGCATCGACCCTGGCGGCAGCGTGGGCGTCATGCTGTCGCCGAGCACCCGGACGGTGCCCAGGCGCCCGGTGCTCCCCAGGAGGGCCACGGCGGCGTCGAGCAGGGCTCCCGTTCGAACGTTCGGGGAATTCAAGGAACCGGCCTCAAAAATCGGCCCCCTCCGGACCCGCGGGGGGGCAAGACCTTCAGGTCCGGAGGGGGCACGACACTGACCAGGAGGAGGTCATGTGTTCGCTCTCCAAGAAGAGCAACTCCAATGCCAATCATGCGGGTCTCAAAAACTCCCTGTTTTGGCCCCTCCGCCATGAATCCCGCGGCGAAGCTGCCGTTCGGTCGCTGCCAGGCTGACGCGGCGCGGCAGGGTGCGCGCCAGCCTGGCATGCGGTCCCGCCGGCGCGTTCCCGGAGCGTCAATCGTCGGGGTCGCCTTCGCCCTCGCGCCGGGCCAAGCGCTCCCTGATCTCGGCCTCGGCCGTCTTGAGCTCGGCCTGCAGCATGTTGATCTTCTCCATGATCGGGTCGATCAGGTCGGCGTGGTCGAGGAGGTCGGCATGGACGCGCCGGTCGATGCCGACGATCCGCGCCGGGATCCCGACCACCGTGCAATTCTCCGGGACGTCCCGCACGACCACCGATCCCGCGCCGACCTTGACGTTCTCCCCCAGGGTGATATCGCCCAGGACCGCGGCGCCGCATCCCACCACGACACCGCGGCGGAGGGTCGGGTGGCGCTTCCCTCGGCCCTTTCCGGTGCCGCCCAGCGTGACCCCCTGATAGAGGGTGCAGCCGTCCTCGATCACCGTCGTCTCCCCGACGACGGTTCCCATCCCGTGGTCGATGAATACGTTCTTTCCGATCGTCGCGCCGGGATGGATCTCGATGCCCGTCATGAACCGCCCCGCGTGGGACACGAGGCGAGCCAGGGTCCTGAGCCCGAGCCGCGCGTGGAGAAAATGGGCGACCCGGTGCGCAGCGAGAGCGTGCACGCCCGGATAAGCCAGCAGGATCTCGAGGCCCGACCGCGCCGCCGGATCCCTCTGACGCACGGTGTCGAAGTACTTGAACATCGTCGGTCCTCGCGCCGCAGCGGATCGGCTGCCGGAGCGTTCAATCTATCATTCCACTTTCCGCGGCAACACGGCTGTTCGTCAACTTCCGGGGGTTCCACCCCCGGCCCCCCGGCAACTTTCGGATCGGGCGGCAGCGGACGGCCGTCCGATCCGAAAGTTACTTCAAGAAGACACCGGAACAACGTCCGCGAGAAGTAACATCGAGTCCTCCGGACTCACGGCTGCGAACCCGCCGCTGGAGGACCAGACGGCCGTGGCGGTGATCCGGCGCGGATCAACGCTCGAGGAACCAGAACACCACCCCCACCGCGGCGATGAGGAGCCCGCTTGCGGCCTCCATGTAGCGCGCCGCGCCCGGCGGCTCGAAGCGGCGGATGCCGGCGACCCCCGCCACGGACAGCCCGACCATGAGCGCGATCGTGGTGGCGCTGTACGCGAGCGAAACGAGCGCGACCGCGACCGCGCCGTGCTTCGCCGCGGCCAGCAGAATCGGGAGCACGAGCACGCAGGGGTTCACGCCGACGATCAACGCGAGATACAGCGCCCCGCGCCCCCCCGTGCTCTCGATCAGCCGTCCGTCGGCGTGGTAGTGGAGATGCCCGGGGTGGGAGTGGCCCTCCCGCTCGTCGCAGGCGGGTCCTTCCTCCTCGCGGTGGAGCATCGCCCCTCCCGGGTGGAAGTGGCCCCCTTTCTTCCAGGCCCAGCCGGCATAAACCAGCCCGAACACCACGAGCAGCGCGCCGCTGACCCGCTCGAGCGTCACCCCGACGGCCTCCATCGCCTCCCTCCCGATCCGGATCGCGATGAGGCCCAGTAGGACGGAGAGGCCGGTGTGGATCAGGGCCGACGCGCCGGAGACCGCCGCGACCGTCCGCGCGCGCCAGCCGCGAGCGCGGCCGATCAGCACGAACGGGAGCCAGTGGTCCGGGATGAGCGTGTGGAACGCCGCGGTGGCGATCGCGGTCCCGGTCAGGAGGAAGAAGGGGGCGCCGGACACGGGGCAGTCTCGCTCCTCGAGAGAAGGCGGCGGGATCTTATCACCGCGCCGGCCGCTCGATGAGCACGGCGGCGCGCTCGCCGGACGCCGCCGCGCCCTCGAGCGTGGCGGGAAGCCCCGTGTCGGTCCAGTCGCCGGCGAGGGCCAGGTTGGGCACGGCGGTCTCCGCCGGCGGACGGAGCGAGAGGTTCGCCGGAGTCCACCGCGCCGTCGCCTCCCGCTCCTTGATCACCCGGGACCTCAGGAGCAGAGCACCCGCGCTCCCGGGAATGAAGCGGCGCACCTCCTCCGTCGCCGCTCGGACGATCTCCTGCCGGCCCGAACCGATCCAGTCGTCCGCGGCGCTCCGCACGAGGGCGAGGTGGCCCGGCGCCCCGGCGCCTCCCATTCGGCCGCGGTCGAACACCCAGTGAACGGGCGAGCCGACAAGACCGGCCATCGGGCGGTCCCAGACCTCGCGATCGAACCAGAGATGGACGCCGACGATGGGGGACGCCCCGAGTGCCCTCGCCCGCTCGGCTCCGAAGTCGGACGCCCCGGGAGGCAAGAGCGCGGCGGCGGAGCGCGGGGGGACGGCGAGCACCGCGGCGCCCGCCTCGTGCCGGCTCCCGTCCCGGCAGACCGCAGCGGCGAAGCGGCCGTCCGCACCGGTCTCGATTCTCTCGACGAGCTTCCCGACGAGGATCTCTCCCCGGCGCTCGCCGAGATACCTCGCCGCCGGGACCGCGATCGCGGCATCGAGGCCAGGCGACGGAAAGCCGAGACGGGAGGCTAGGGGACCGCCGAGCAGCGCGCGCCGCATCACCTCGGCGAGCAAGGCCGCCGGCGCGGTCTCCGGATCGAGGTTCAACGCGGCGAGGGTCAGCGGGTCCCAAAGCGCCGCGCGCCCGGCGCGCGACGAACCCAGGGCGGCGAGCCACGCCGCCACCGTCCTCCCGCGGGCGCGCGGCGCGCCGGAGCGGACGTCGCGCGCCACGGCGGCGGCCGCCGCGAGATCGCGGAGCGTGAACCCCCGGAGTCGCGCGAGGCCCGCCAGGAGGTCGAGCGGAGGCGGCAGCGCCGCCGGGCGGAAGGTCGAGGCCTCCCCTCCCGGATGCAGCAGGACCACCTCGGCGCGTGGCGCGAACGTGATCGCCGCGGTGCCTCCCGTCCGGTCCGCGAAGCGAAGGAAGCTGTCGTAGCACCCCATGACGAGGTGCTGCCCGTTGTCCTCGACGTCCCCGGTGACCGGGTCGACGAAGGACCGCGCCCTTCCGCCGGGTGCTCGCGTCGCCTCGAGCAGGCGCACCCTCGCCCCGGACGCGGCGAGCGCGGTGGCCGCCGCCAGGCCCGCGCACCCCGCTCCGACGACGACCGCGTCCGGCCTCAATGTCTGTTCCCCAACCGGTCTCTCAGGAGGACGCCGAGAGCGATCAGTCCGCGACGCGGCGCGGCGAGCCTGGGCTTCCGATCGAGAACCCCCGCCCCCGCGCGATCGATCTTGCCGAGGAGCGCACGGTACACCGCCGCCATGATCCGCCCGGCGAGAAGCCGCCGCCGCTCCCCCGCGGGGAGCACGTCGTCGGCGGCCGCGAACCGCGCCCGCGCGTAGGCCGCCTGCTCCCGGATCAGCGCGTCGAGCCGCCGCCGGGCCTCGGGATCCCGCCGGGACAAATCGCGCTCCGAGAGACCGTGGCGGCTGAGGGCGCAGGCCGGCAGGTACAGCCGGCCGCGATCGAAGTCCTCCCCGACGTCGCGGAGGATGTTCGTCCACTGGAGCGCCACGCCGAGCTCGTCGGCGTAGTCGTCCGCGCAGCGGTTTTCGCACCCGAACACGCGCACGCACAGGAGACCGACGGCCGACGCGACGCGGCGGCAGTACCGGCAAAGGTCTTCCTCGCTCTCGTAGCGGCGCCCCTCGATGTCCCAGCCGACCCCCTCGAGAAGATCCTCGAACGGCCCCCGCGGAAGGCGGAACGCCGTGACGACGCGGGCGAGCCGCGCGACGCGGGGGTCGTCCTCGCGTCCTCCGAAGGCGTCGTCGAGCTCGCGCCTCACCGCGGCGAGCGCGGCCCGCGCCTCGTCGGGTCCGGCCGCCTCGTCCGCCGCGTCGTCCGCACGGCGGCAGAAGGCGTAGACCGCGAGAATCCCCTCACGCCTCGCCCGCGGGAGGACCCGGAACGCGACGCGGAAGTTGCTCGCGGGGCCCGCGACGCCCCGTCCCGCCGCCGAACGATGGCTCGGCGTCACGACACCGCCCAGCGACCGAGCACGGCCCTCGCGGCCAGGAGCGCCTTGTCGGCCGCGGTCAGCTCGGGGCGGGCGCGGAACACGTCGCAGCCGGCCGCCTCGATCCGGTCGAGGACCCGGTGCCCTCCGAGCCACGTCAGCCGGATCTCGAGGGCCAGCCGGCCGCGGAACTCGCCGAGCAGCGGCCGTCCCTCCTCGAAACGGCTCCGGGTCCTCCCGATCAGCTCGAGCAGGAGGGCCCGGAACCCCTCGTGGACCCGCCCGGCGCGGAGGTCTTCCTCGGTGACGCCGAACCGCCGACGGTCCTCGGACGGGAGGTAGATCCGGTCGTTGCGGAGGTCCACGGCCACGTCCTGCCAGAAGTTGGTGAGCTGGAGGCCGGTGCAGATCGCGTCCGAGAGGCGCGTCCGCCCGTCGTCCGCGTGGCCGTAGAGCCGGAGGAGCAGCCGGCCGATCGGGTTGGCCGACTTGCGGCAGTAGTCGAGGAGATCGTCCCAGCTCTCGTACCGGCGGACCCGGCAGTCCTGGCGAAAGGCGCTCAGGAGGTCCCGGAACGGCTCGACCGGCAGCGCGAATCGCGAGATCGTGTCGCCGAGCGCGACGAACACCGGGTGATCCGCCTTCCCCTCGAGGCAACGACCGAGGCGTTCCTCCCAGCGGCCGAGCAACTCGAGGCGCCTCCCGGCGTGCACCGCCTCGTCGGCGAAATCGTCGGCGGCGCGGGCGAAGGCGTAGATCGCCGAGACGGACGGCCGCAGGCGGCCCGGGACGAGTCTCGTGGCGACGGGAAAGTTCTCGTAGTGGGCGCGGGCGACCGCCGCGCAGTACGCGTACGCCTCATCCGGTGTCCAGCGTGCGGGCTCGGGGGACGCGTCCTTGCCCATGCCCGGTCCCTACCGGGCGAACTCGACGGCGCGCACCTCTCGGATCACGGTCACCTTGATCTTGCCGGGGTAGTCCATCTCGGACTGGATTCGCGACGCCAGCTCGGAGGCCAGGAGGTCCACCTTGGCGTCGTCGACCTCCTCCGACCGGGCGATCACCCGGATCTCGCGCCCGGCCTGGATCGCGTAGGACTGTTCCACCCCTTGCATGGAGTTGGCGAGCCCCTCGAGCTGCTCGATCCGCTTGATGTACTCGGCGACGCTCTTCCGCCGCGCGCCGGGCCGGGCGCCCGAGAGGGAGTCGGCCGCGGACACCAGCACCGAGATGGGCGAGATGACCTCGCAGTCCTCGTGGTGGGACGCGATGGCGTTGATCACGACCTCGGGCTCGCCGTACTTCCGGGCGACCTCGGCGCCGATCTCGGGATGCGTCCCCTCCCGCTCGTAGTCGATCGCCTTGCCGATGTCGTGGAACAGCCCCGCCCGCCTGGCCAGCTTCTCGTCGAGCCTCAGCTCCGCCGCCATCATACCGGTGAGGACGGAGACCTCCTTGGCGTGGAGCAGCGCGTTCTGCCCGTAGGAAGTCCGGTACATCAGGCGCCCCAGGAGCTTCACCATCTCCGGGTGCACGTCGCGGATCCCCAGCTCCTTCAGGCTCTGTTCGCCCGCGCGCCGCATCTCCTCGTCGAGCCGCCGCCGGTTCCGGCGGACCAGGTCCTCGATCCGCCTCGGGTGGATGTTGCCGTCCTTGATCAGGGATTCGAGAACGCGGCGGGCGACCTCGCGGCGCACCGGGTTGAACCCGGAAAGCGTCACCGTGCTCGCCTCCTCGTCGATGAGGAGCTGGATGCCGGTGGACTTCTCGAAGGCGCGGATGTTCTTCCCCTCGTGCCCGATGATCCGCCCCTTGATCTGGCTCCCCTCCGGGAGGTCGAACTGGGTGACGGTCCGCTCCGCAGAGAAGTCCGACGCCGCCCGCTCCACCGCCAGGGCGATGATCTTCACCGCCTCGGCGTCGGCGACCCGCTGGGCCTCGTCCTTGACCTCCTTGATGAGCGCCGCCGCTTCGTACCGGGACTCCGCCTTGAGGCTGGCCAGCAGCTGCCGCTTCGCCTCGTCGCGGGTCATGGCGGAGATCCGCTCGAGCTCGAGGAACTGCTGGTGGAGCAGCTTCTCGGCCTCCTCCCGGGCCGTCCGGAGCTCCTCGTCCTTCGCGGCGAGAACCCCCTCGCGCTCCAGGAGTGCCTCCCGCTGTCGTCCGAGGTCCAGCTCCTGGTCTTGGAGCGCCTCCCGCTGGGTCTTGACGTCCCGCTCGCGCTTCAGGAGCTGCCCCTTTCGCGAGCGGAGGTCGTTGTCCGCCTTGTTCCTCTGGCGGAAGATCTCTTCCCGGGCCTCCACAAGGGCGGTCCGCTTGGCCTTGTCCGCCTCGCGGCGGGCGTTGTGGAGGACCTCCTCGGACCTGCGGTGCACCGCATCGAGGCTGTTCCGGCCGAGCCGGTTGTTGAACCACCAGCCGAGGGCGCCGGCGGCGGCCAATGCCGCTGGAACGGAGATCACAAGGAGCGTGACGCCGCTCATGGACGCTCCTCCCCACGCTCCCCCACGGCCGCGTCCGAGACGAAGGGGTTCGTGACGCGCTCGTGCGCGAGCGTGGTCTCCGGGCCGTGGCCCGGGAAGCAGACGATGTCCGAGGGGAGCCGGAACAGCTTGCCGCGAATCGAGGCCACGAGGTCGGGCCACGAGCCGCCCGGCAGGTCGGTCCGACCGACGGATCCTTGGAACAGCGTGTCGCCGACGATCATGCGGCGCCCGAGTCTCAAGCACGTTCCGCCCGGCGTGTGCCCGGGCGTGTGGATCACCTCGATCTCGACCCCGTCGAATCGGAGCGGGACGCCCTCCTCCAGCGCGACATCGGGCTCCGGCGAAGGATCCAACTGGTAGCCGAAGGCGTCCCCCTGGGCCTCGAGGTCGCGGAGGAAAGGCACGTCGGCGGGATGGATCGCCAGAAGGGCGCCGGTACGCTCCTTGACGAGCCGGTTCCCGGCGACATGATCGAGGTGGCCGTGAGTGTTCACGACGAGATCGAGCGCGAGGCCGCGCCGGTCGAGGAAATCCAGGACTTCCTCGATCCCGAAGCCGGGGTCGAAGAGCGCGGCCCGACGCCCCGAGGGTCCGACGAGCACGTACACGTTCTCCACGAACGGGCCCAACGCGAACCGGACAAGCTCGAGATCCTCTGTCATGCGGGTCTCCCGCGGCGCGTAATAGAGGCGTGCGTATGATCCGACAAAAGCCGGGTTCGGGCAAACGGCCGTCAGCGCCGCCTCAGCCCCGCGGGCAGAATTCTCTTGCGGAGGCGGAACGCCTTGGGCGTGACCTCCACCAGCTCGTCGTCCCGGACGAACTCGAGCGCCTGCTCCAGGCTCAGCAAACGGGGGGGAATCAGCCGCACGGTCAGCTCCGAAGTGGAGGCCCTCATGTTGGTCAGCTTCTTCTCCTTCGTGATGTTGACGTCGATGTCGGCGGAGCGGGCGTTCTCGCCGACAACCATCCCCTCGTACACCTGGTCCCCGGGGGCGACGAACATCGTCCCGCGGTCCTGCAGGTGCTCGACCGCGTACGCGTTGCACCGGCCGGAACGATCGGCGACGAGCGCGCCGGTGGTCCGGCGCGGGATCTCTCCCTGCCACGGCGCGTACCCCTCGAACAGGTGGTTCATGATGCCGGTGCCCCGGGTGTCCGACAGGAACTCGGTCCGGAACCCGATCAGGCCGCGAGAGGGGATCCGGAACTCCATCCGCACGCGTCCGGTCCCGTGGTTCACCATCTTCGTCATCCGGCCCTTGCGGATTCCCGCCTTCTGGGTCACGGCGCCGACGAAGGTCTCGGGACAGTCCACCACCAGGATCTCCATCGGCTCGTGCCGCGCGCCGTCGATCTCCTTCGTGAGGATCTCGGGCCGGCCGGCGCCCATCTCGTACCCCTCCCGCCGCATCATCTCGATCAGGATGGCGAGCTGCAGCTCCCCCCGCCCCGACACCTTGAACGCGTCCGGCCCGTCGGTCTCCTCCACCCGGATCGAGACGTTCGAGAGGATCTCCTTGAACAGCCGCTCCCGGAGCTTCCGCGAGGTGACGAACTGCCCTTCGAGCCCGGCGAGCGGCGAGTCGTTCACGCGGATCTCGATGGAAATGGTCGGCTCGTCCACCTGGATGGGGGGAAGTGGGGACGGCCGATCGAGATCCGACACCGTCTCGCCGATGTTGATCGACTCGATCCCGGTGAGCGCCACGATGTCCCCCGGACCGACCGAGGGGCGCTCGACGCGGCGGAGCCCCTCGTAGCCGTAGAGCCCCGACACCTTCGCGGGCACGACGCTCCCGTCCCGGCGGCAGTGAGCCACCTCCTGCCCCTTGCGAACCGTTCCCGAGACCATCCGTCCCACCGCGAGCCGCCCGAGGTAGTCGTCGTAGTCCAGGTTCGTGATCAGGAACTGCAGCGGCCCGTCGGTGTCGTACATGGGGGGCGGGATCGACCTCAGGATCTCGTCGAACAACGGGACCAGCGGCTCGTCGGGCCCGTCCACCGTCCTGCGACACAGCCCCTTCCTCGCGTTGCAGTACAGGACCGGGAAGCCGAGCTGGTCCTCGCGCGCGTCGAGGTCGATGAACAGGTCGTAGACCTCGTTCAGGACCTCCTTCGGCCGCGCGTCCCCACGGTCGATCTTGTTGATCACCACGATCGGCTTGAGCCCGGCCTCCAGCGCCTTCCGGAGCACGAACCGGGTCTGCGGAAGCGGTCCCTCGCTCGCGTCCACGAGCAGGAGTACGCCGTCCACCATCTTGACGGTCCGCTCCACCTCCCCGCCGAAGTCCGCGTGGCCCGGGGTGTCCACGATGTTGATCCTCGTCCCGCGGTACTGGACCGAGGTGTTCTTCGCCATGATCGTGATCCCCTTCTCCCGCTCGAGGTCGATCGAGTCCATGACTCGCTCGACCACGTACTCCTTCTCGCGGAAGATCCCGCTCTGCCACAGCATGGAGTCCACGAGCGTGGTCTTGCCGTGGTCCACGTGCGCGATGATCGCCAGGTTGCGAATGTCGTCCCTCGTCGCGAGCGCCATGGCGTGCTCCCCCGGTCGGCGGGCGGTAGAAAAAAAAGGCCGGAAGCGCCGCTCCCGACCTGCAATCACAATAGCACGGGGGCGCCTTCGGGCTCAAGGCGCTTGTCCCCCGCGTCGGCGGGTGCCAGAATGCGGCTTTCGCGCGCCGCAAGAGCACTCCCCGGGAGGGTCCACCCATGTCAGGACAGGACGACGACCCGACGCTCGACCGGATCTACGACGCCCTCGACGACGGGGACCACGAGCGCGCCCTCGGCCTCGTCGGCGAGGCGCTCGAGGCGCTGCCGGAGGGGGAGGACGACCCCGTGCTCCGGTTTCTGGCCGGCTTCGCCCTCCTGGAAATGGACCAGCCGGAGGACGCCGTGGAGCAGCTATCGCTGGCGGTCGGGATGGACCCCGAGGACGCCGAGGCCCGGGCGGCCCTCGCCCTGGCGCTGTTCCGGTGCGCCCGCTTCGCGGAGGCGAGCGAGCACGCGGAGAAAGCGCTCGACGCCGACCCGAAGAGCCCCGACGCCCTCTACGTCCGCGCGCTGGTCCTCGAGCGGGAGGACAAGACCGCGGAGGCGGACCGCCTCTTCGAGCGCGCGGCGGGGCTCGACCCGGAGCGGTATCCCGCCCCGGTCCGCTTCGAACGGCGGGCGTTCGAGGCCGAGGTCGTGCGGGCCGGAGAGATGCTGCCCCTGGAGTTCCGGCGGCGGCTCGAGGAGGTCGCGGTGATGGTGGAGGACCTCCCCTCCGACGCGATCCTCCTCGAGGAGAGGCCGCCGCTCGACCCGGAGCTGCTCGGGCTGTTCGTCGGGACCGCGTTACCCGAGCGGACCTTCTCGGGGCCGTCGGTGGAGCCCCCGCGGATCCTTCTCTTCAAGCGCAACCTGGAGCGGTTCGTGGAGGACGCCGACCGGCTCCGGGAGGAGATCGCGAAGACCCTGCACCACGAGCTGGGCCACTACCTGGGCATGGACGAGGACGGGCTCGAGCAGATCGACCTGGCGTGAGCCGCGCATCCCGGCCCGTCCGCGTTCACCCGGGCGTTACCTTCCGCACCCGCAGCTTCGGGTGGACGCCGAGCCAGCGGGCGAGGTGATCCGCAAGACGCTCGATCCCCTCCGCCACCTCTTCGAGATCGTCGCTCCCCATGAAACCCGGGGTGAAGAGCGTCTTGCGCTCCTCGTCCACGACGACCTCCCGCGCGGCAACCCACACCGGCTCCTGGCCGAGCGGCCGGCCCTGATGCCGCGCGAGCACGGCCTCGGCGAGGCCCAGGACGGCCACGGGCGCTTTCCGCCCCAGGAGCTCGTCGAGGACCGCGGCCACATCGGAACGGACGGGTCCGAATCCGAGCAGGCCGGGTTCCGACCGGCAGAGGTTCTTGACCGCCCCCATTCCCCCGGGGATCGCGAGCGCGTCGAGATGACCGGGGGGCGTTTCGTGGAGCGCCGTCACGACGCCGCGGGCGATACGCGCCGCCTCGACCAGGACCTGCCTCGGCGCCGCTTCGGGGCGCACGTCGCCGGTCGAGTGGTCCACCACGTCCCGCTGCTCGACCTCGGGCGCCAGGAACACGGGCTCCATCCCGCGCCTCGCGAGAGCGAAGACCAGGAGGACCGTCTCCTGGATCTCGGAGCCGTCGTAGGTCCCGCAGCCGGAGAGGAGGACGCCAACGCGCCGCATCGGAAAGGCCCCCGCTCAGGCGGGAGATCCGGGGGACGCCGCGAGGAGCCCGGCGGCCCGCGCGATCACGGTGTCGGCGATCTCGTCGAGCCGGCCCACGGTGACGATTCCCGAGGCGTTCCGGTGGCCGCCGCCCCCGAACTCCGCCGCGAGACGGAGGACGTCGAGATCCCCCTTGGAGCGGAGCGACACCTTGATGCGCCCCTCCGGCAGCTCCCGGAAAAGGAGGGCGATCCGCACCCCGTCGATCGCGAGGAGCGGTGTCGTCATCTCGGAGGTGTCTGCCCCGTCGGCACCGCACTCGCTCTCCATCGCGTGCGTGATCCGCACCGACACGATGCCGCCTCCCGCGTCGAGACTGAGACCCGCGAGGGCCCGGCCCAGGAGGCGGGTCCAGGCCGGCGAGTTCTTCTCGTAGACCTCCCGGAAACAGCGGGCCGGCTCGATCCCCACCTTGAGAAGCTCCGCGGCGATCTCGTGCGCCCGGGCCCTGGTCGAGTTGAACCGGTAGAACCCGGTGTCGGTCGACAGCCCGGCGTAGAGTGCCTCGGCGGTGCCGAGATCCAGCCGGTACCCCGCCGCGGTCGACAGCTCGTACACCATCGCCGCGGTGGCGCTCGCCTGCTCGTCGAGGATGTCGTGTGCCCAGAGGGTCCCCGGCGTCGGGTGATGGTCGATGCAGAGTACCTTCGAGGCCAGCGACAGGATCACCGGCTCCATTCGTCCGAGGCGGTCGGGCGCGGAGTTGTCCAGGAGAATCACGAGGTCGGCGGCGGGCAGCGCGGCATCGTGCTCTCCCGGATCGTACGTCTCGATGGACGGGCCGAGATCCTGGAGGTAGGCGAGGTTCCGCGGAGTCGGCTCCTGGTTGACGATCCGGACCTCGCGCCCGGTCGCGGCCAGGAGCCGGGCGAGCCCGACCTCGGAGCCGATCGCGTCGCCGTCCGGGTTCATATGGGTCGTCAGGACGAACCGCCGGCCGCTCCCGACGAGCCTTAGGAACAGCCCGCATTGCTCGGCGTTCAGCATCAGCCCGCGCTCCAGCCGGCGGGCCCGGACGCGCGCCTGCCGCCGAACGGCCCGCCGCCGAGCCCGCCGCGGCGGTAGGCATCGGCGCAGACCTGGTAGAGCGCCACCCCTCTGAGGATCCTCTCCCTGAGCGCCGGGTCGACCTCGCCCCTTACTTTGGCAGGCACTCCCGCCGCGATGGCGCCGTCGGGAACCTCGAACCCCTCCCTGACCAAAGCACCCGCCGCCACCAGCGCGCCGCGTCCCACGCGACAACCGGACAGCAGGACGGCGCCCATACCGATCAGCGCCTCGTCGCCGACGGAGCAGCCGTGGACCACGCACCGGTGGGCGATGGTGACGCGCCTCCCGATCCGCACGGGAAGGTCCTCGTCCACGTGGACGACGGTCAGGTCCTGGATGTTGGTCCCCTCCCCGATGGTGATCGGCTCCAGGTCCGCCCGGAGAACGCATCCGTACCAGATCGACGCGCCGGGGCCGATGGTGACGTCTCCGACCACCACGGCGCCGGGAGCGATCCATGCGCCGGGGTCGATCTCGAGGCGGTTCGCCAGGAATCGCGGCGGGTCGGCCGAAGGGGGCCCCCCGGGTCGTTCGCTCACCGGCGGCATGGCGCGTCCTCCTGGCGGCTCCGGAAAAGCCGGGAAGCGTAGCGCCGGCCCGCGCGGCTGTCAAGCGATCCGACGGCGATCTAATCGCGCGGGGGCCGGCCCGCGAGCGGTGCGGGATCGCGGTCCAGAAGCGCCTTCAGGATCAGCGCCTGGTAGCTCGCGTCGTAGTCCGCCCGGTGCGCCTGAGCGGGGTCCTGCGGCGGAAGCGCCAAGAGGCGCTCGAGGTGCTCCTTCGACGTCTCGTTCCACGAGATGCCGAGCCGGCCCATCGCGAGACTCTTGCTGTCGATCCCCTTGTAGCCAAACGGATTCTCGATGCCGAAGTGCGCGAAGTAGTACGCGACGTACGCCCAGTCGAACACCGCGTTGTGACCGACGAAGACGGGTCGGTCCGGGGACGGCCGGTTGCGATCGAGCACCCATTCCCTGATGCGCGCCATCGCGTCGCGCGGATCGAGCCCCTCCTTCCGAAGCCGGCCGGCGTCGAGGCCGTTCACCGCCATCGCCTCGGGATCGAATCCGGGGAAGACCGGCTTCAACTCGAGGTAGAGCGACTCCCCGATCTCATGGTGGTCTCCGGCGGGGCGGACCACGGTGACGCCGACCGACAGGAGGTTGAAGAGCGGAGCGACCGGGCCCGACGCTTCGCAATCCACGCAGAAGTAGACCATCGCCCTCTCCTCAGAACGTCTCGTGAGTGGAGACGAGGAACTGGACCCGCCGGATCGTCGGGTCTCCGTCCATCGGGAACGCCACGTCGACATGGGCCATCGCCGCCTTCGCGGAGCGGCTCGACGCGAGCCTGAGCCCGAGTCCGGCGTCCTTCAGGACGCCCAGGTCCCGCCGATCCGGCGCGCCGGCGAACCAGGCTCTCCCGGCGTCGAAGAACACCGCTCCCCCGACGCGGAAGAGCTTGAGGACGTGCCAGTCGGTGTAGAACCGCTGCTCGACGGTCAGCAGGATCCTGCGGTCGCCGTCCTGGTACCGCAGGGGGTAGCCGCGGAGCCCGTTGTCGCCGCCGAGCAGCAATTGCTTCTCCCGGTCCAGACGATACGCCATGTCCGCGCGGAACGACGCGTAGAACAGGTGGCGCCCGAAGTCGCGCACGAAGTACCGGGTGCCGAAGCCCGCCACCGTGTTCTCGAAGCCGTCGCTCGATCGGCGGCCCGACAAAATTCCCGACATGAGCATCATCCGCCCGGGGCGCGGGGCGAGCCCGATCCCGTACGATCCTTCGAAGATCGCCCGGCCCAGGTCCGAGCCGAATGCAGGGGCGGCCCACCCGAGCAACGCATGTCCCTCGTGCGCCAGATTGAGATCCTCGGTTCGCTGGATCTTGTCCAGGTCGTGAGCCGTGATGAAACCATCCTGCACCGAGTCGAACGCAATCCACGGGTAGGAAAGCGTCCGGTTCACGGGGAACGAGGGGGGCGGGACTTCGCCGGGCGCGAGCCCGAAGGTGTGTCGGTCGAAGGTGAATCCGGCGCTCAGGCGCTGGGCCCGTGCGTCCATGAGTCCGCGCGAGAACCCGGCGTACGCCGAGATGGTGTCGGTCATGTGGCGGAAGCGAGCGGTCGCGTGACCCAGGTCGTACAGCGGATCCACCCGGTCATTCCGGTAGGACGAGATCCCCGCGGCCCACCTCGTGTCCAGTGCGAAGAAGGGGCGCTCCACCGAGGCGGAGCGTGCCTGCCCGTCGCTGTTGTTCGCATAGGACAGCGTCATCTGCGCGCGACTTCCCAGCAGCCCTGGGTCGCCGTAGGCGTAGATCTGCGAGACCCGGTCCACGTCCTTCGAATGCTGGACAGAAAGGCTCTTTCCAAACCCCAGGAGGTTCGTCTCCTCGATCCCGACCTGAAACCGGTTGACCCCGCCTTTCCGCCCCAAGTTCACCCCTGCCTTGAGCGTCCAGACATCCCGGGTCTCCACCTCGACCTCCACCCGTCCTCCCTCGTACCCGACGGGGTGGATCCGTGCGTCGTAGAGGAAGCCGAAGCTCCGGAGGAGCCGCTCGGATTCCTCGAGGATCCGTCGCGAGTACGGGTCCCCCTCCTTGAACAGCAGCCGCCGCCGGATCACCGACTCC
>JBGQAU010000017.1:0-42194 GCA_041494445.1 Acidobacteriota bacterium
AGCAGGCCGAGCGCCCTGGCGACCCCGGGGAACTCCGTGGCGTCGGGGGTCGCGGAGAAGCGCCAAGGGCCGCCGGAAGCGCCGTACGCCAGGAGCTCGGCGTCCGGGACGCCGCCGGCCGGCGAGCGCAGGAACGCGAGGAGCGCCGCCGGGTCGGAGGGGCGGGCCAGCGCGCGCAGCGCCGCCATCAGCTGCGCGACCTCGGTCCGCTCGAGGAACAGCTTCCCGCCGTCCACGACGAACGGGATCCCGGCCTCGCGGAGCGGCCGCAGGTAGAACGAGAGCGGCGTGAACGCGCGAAGCAGGAGCAGCACGTCACCGGGGCGCCGCCCCTCCCGGTCGGTGAGCCGCCTTATGCGCGAGGCGACCGCGATCCCCTCGGCCTCGCGTCTCGCGTCCGCTCCTCCCGCCGCGACGACGGTGAGGATCTCGACCCGCGGATCCGCGGCGTCCTCGCGCCGCGCGGCCCGGATCGCCTCGTAGGGCGGCTGATAGGGCGTCGCGGTCCAGCTCGCGCCGAACAGATCGTTCACCGGCCCGAGCACGGCCTCGACGCTCCGGAAGTTCGCGACGAGATCGAGCTTCTCGCCTCCCTGCACCAGGACGCGCTCCACGGCCCGCCGGAACGCGGCGTAGTCGGCCCCCCGGAAACGGTAGATGGACTGCTTCGGGTCGCCGACGATGAAGAGACGCCCGGGCTCGAGCGGCACCGCGAACGGATCGATCTCGCGCTCGCCCTTTCGGCCCCCGAGGAACAGGACGATCTCGTACTGCAGCGGATCGGTGTCCTGGAACTCGTCCACCAGGAGCATCCGGTAGCGGTGGCGCGCCTCCTCGCGGATCTCCGGGCGGTCGCGGAGGAGATCCCGCGCGAGCGCGAGGAGGCCGTCGAAGTTCACCGCGCCGCGCTCGAGCAGCATGCGTCTCGCGCGTCGCGCGAACGGCGCCGACGCCTCGACGAGATCGCAGAAGGCCTCCTCGTCCACGGAAACGAGGTCGCGGATGAGATCGAGCGCGTCCTTCGCGGCCGACTCCATCTCCCCGGGCTCCACGTCCCCGAGCTTCTTCTTCGACGTGGGGTGGGATTTCCTCAGGGCCTCGGCCTCGTCCGGCCGATTCACCAGCGCGAGGAACGCCGGGAGTCCCTCGCGCACGCGGGTATCGAGCGCCCGCCGGTAGAGGTCGAGTTTCCCGATCCCGCTCGACTTCATTCCCCTCTGGCGCGCGAGAACGGACTCGAGCGCCGCGGCGAGCCGGCCGGCATCGTCGCGGAAGAGCGCCGCCACGTCCGCCGGGGGCCCCGTGCCGTCGAGAAGCGCCTCTGGGATCGCGAACGCGGCGAGACCGCGGGAGAGAGCCCGCGCCGCCTCGAGCGGGATCCGCGGCAGCAGCCGCCGCCACAGATTCGCCCGCGTCGCTCGAGGACCCAGCTCTTCCGCGAGAAACTCCTCCCACTCCCGGTCGAGCAGGTTCTCGTAGAGCGGCCCGCGGTCGACCTCGAACCCTGGATCCACCCCCGCCTCGAACGGGTAGCTGCGGAGGAGGTCGGCGCAGAAGGAGTGGATCGTCGTGACCTTGGCCCGGTCGAGGTCCGAAAGCGCGGCGAGGGCGCGCTCGGCGACGTCCGCCGGGGCGACCCCGCGCTCCCGGACCAAATGGTCGAGCGCCCGGCCCCACGCCTTCGTCGGGTCGGTCTCCTCCCGGCCGAGGGCGAGGCACCGGAGCCGCTCCAGGCCGAGGGCGAGCCGGTCGCGCATCTCGCCGGCGGCCTTCTCGGTGAAGGTGATGGCGGCGAACTCCGTCGCACGCGCGAGGCCGGCGCCGATCGCCACGAGGAGGCGCTCGACCAGGAGGCTGGTCTTCCCCGTGCCCGCCCCGGCCTCCACCACGAAGTTCCGATCGAACTCGGTGGCGGCGCGTCGGCGCGCGTCGGCGTCGGGCAGGACGCGCGGCTTCACGGCCTCGGCTCCACGGCCTCGAGCCGCGCGGCGCGAACGCGATCCAGTGTCGGCCTGTCCCTCCGGTTCTTCTCCGCCAGATCCCGGAAGTTCCGGGTGTCCGGCGCGTGCTCTTCGCGGTGGGCGGTCGGGGGGTCGTTCCGGCGGCACGCCCCGGCGTACGGACACCACGAGCAGTGACGGCCCTTCCGGAGCGGAAACCGTCCGGAGCGGGCGAGCCGGACGAGCACCCGCGCGGTCTCGCGGAAGCCCGTCTCGACCGCGGGATCCGAAAATCCCGGGAACACGACGCGCCGATGCTCGGCGCGGCGCCCCGTGCCGGGCGCGTGCTCGGGCCCGACGCCGAGAAGCTCCACCGACGCCCCGCCGGCGACGGCCGCGTACAGCGGGACCTGGAGCGCGGTCCCTTTGAGCATCGCGGTCTCGTTCGTGCGCTCCTCGAGATCGCCGGAGGTCTTGTAGTCGCCGACGAGGATGCCGCCGTCCCGCCGGAAGGTCCGGTCGAGGCGTCCTTCGATCTCCAGGACGACTCCATCGCCGAGGTCCACCGGCGTGCGCCGGGTCTCCTCGAACGAGCGCGGGGACCATCCCTCGCCCGCGAGCCTCGCGAGGTCCTCGCGGACGAACGCCAGGAGCGCGGCCAGCCAACGCTCGCGCTCGACTCCCCAAAGCACCGGGAGCCGCTCCGCGAAGCGCGCGCCCGTCTCGCCGACCGCCCGATCCCACTCGTCCGGGAGGACGGCCTCGGCGACGCTCACGAGGTCCCCGGCGCGGCCGGTCCCGAAGAGCTCCTCGTCGCGGAGCCTCGCGTAGAGCGACTCGAGGAGGGCATGGACCCGCTCGCCGAGGTCCCACTCCGCGATCTCGAACGCGGACGCGGGCTCCTCCAGCTCGTACACCTTGAGCGCGTGGCGGAAGAAGAACTGGAGCGGGCAGCGCCCGAGCCGCTCGAGGGCGGTGACCGCGATCCGGTCGAGCGCGACCCGGCCGGCGCCGACGCCGGCATCGAAGGTCGTGTCCGCGGGATCGAAGGACTCGGTGGACCGTAGCATCCGGACCCCGTCCGCGAGCCTTCCGCCGTCCCTCGTGGCGAGGATGGCGGCGGCTCCCTCGCTCCCGCGGCCGCGGAGCGCGACGAGCAGCGTCTCCTCGTCGGGGGACAGGAGCCCGGGATCGCGGGAGAGGAGATCGAGCCGGCGCCTAGGATGCGCGGGGACCTCGCCGGCCGAGGCGCGCACGGCGTCGAGGTCTGCCGAGCCCAGGGCGACTCGACCGATCTCCCGCAGCGCGATGGACGCCGTGCGCGTCCGGCCCGACTCGTCGGCTCGTTGCCACGACACGTCGAGGCCGTCCCGCGCCGAGCCCAGGACGACCGCGAGCAAGAGCCGCTCCTCGTCGGCCCCCTCGCGCTTGACCGGAATCGGCCGCCCGGTCGTCTCGCGAAGCCGCGCCCGGGTGTCGTCGGAAAGGAACGGGTCCTCCCGCGCGACGCGGGGGAACGCGCCGGAGTTCATCCCGACGAGGAACACCCGCTCGAAGGTCAGGCCGCGGGCCTGCATCGCGTCGAGGACCCGGAACCCGCCGTCGTCGAACCGGCGCGGCGACAGCCTCGCGTCGCCCACGGCATCCTCGAGCCAGGCGGCCATCTCGGCGAACGGGACCGCACGGCGGTCGCCGAGCACAGTCTCCAAGGCCCGCATATCCTCGAGGAGGCCGATGAAAGCGTTGATGGATTCCCGCTGCCGGCCTCCGTCCCCGGAGGGAAAGGCGTCGTGCGCGAGCCGCTCCGCCGCGGCGGCGTGCGCGGCCCAGCCGAGGGCCCTCGCCCCGCGAAATCGGTCCGAGAGCGCGGCCACCGCGTCGCCGATCCGTCGAGCCCGGGCGGCACGTCCACGGGCGCGCTCCTCCTCGTCGGCCCTCTCTTCCGCGGTCGCGTCCTCGTGGAGCCTCGGCCGGCCCGCCCAGCGCGCGAGCGCGATCGTCCATTCCTCCACGCCTCCGACGATCCCGGCCTGACGGCTCCAGGTCTCGGCGACGTCGCCCGGGGGCGGCACGTCGACGCCAAGCGCCTCCCATCGCAGCCGCGGGGACGCGAGGACCTCCGCGGTCCGCTTGCGGGGGAACCCCTCCGCCACGGCGCGCAAGAGCACGAGGAGATCGCGCACGGCCGGGTCGCGGCGGAGCGGCGCCGCGAGCGAGGATGTGTAAGGGAAATGCGCGTCGTCCAGGACCTCCTCGACGGCGGCCGCGAACGGTTCCAGGCTCCGCGCGACGATGGCGACCCCGCGCGGCCCGACGCCGCCGGCCACCGCGGAGAGCGCGTGCCGCGCGGCCGTCTCGATCTCCGCCCGCGCCCCCTGCGCGCGCCGGAAACGCACGCGCCCGCCGGGAAGCGGGCCGGGGTCCGCGGCCTCGTCGTAGAGCGCGGCGAGAAGGCCGCCGAGGAGCCCGCCGGCGCGATCCCCGAGCCTCTCGACCGTCTCGCCGGACGCGAGAAGATGGCGTGCCGCGAAGCGCTCCGCGTACTCCGAGACTCGGGCGCCCGGCTCGATCGGGGAGAGGAAGACGACGCCGCGGCCCCGGTCGAGCGCGCGCACCAGGTCGAGGTGGACTCCGATCAGCTCGTACGCGCCGTGGTGGAGGATCGCGCGATAGCGCTTCGCGAACGCCCCGGCGGCGCCGGTCGCGGCGCTCGCGACGTCCGCGTCGTCCGCGAGCCCGGTCGCCCGCAGGGACGCCAGGGCCGTGGCGTACCCCTCGTAGACCGACGCGAGCGCCTCCTCGCGCGCTCCCCTCGCGGCATGCCGTACCTCGGCGGGCCCGACACCGGCGTCGCGAAGGTCGCGGAGCGTGCCGAGGAGCGCTTTCGCGGCCCCCGGCCGCGCCCGCACGAACCGGGCGAGCGGATTCTCGGGCATCCGGTCGAGCACCCGGGAGAGGAGCGCCAGGAGGAGCGGCCGCGATGCGACACCGAGGGGTGGCCCTGCGTTTCCGTCGAGGATCGTGAGCGCGAGGGCGCGGTGGTGCAGGACCTCGACACCGAGGCAAGCGCCCGCGCGCTCGGCGATCCGCCGCGTCACGTGGGCGGCGAGGCGCGCGGTCGGGACGACGACCAGCACACGCGCCAGGGGGTCTTCCGCCTTCGCCGCCACGACCCGGTCGAGCATTTCCGCCTCGAGCACGTGCGGGTCGGGATGGGCCAGCACTCTCATCGTCTTCAGTCCCACGCGATCGCGGCCAGCGAAGAGACAATAACGCCGGGGTATCTCGCCATGCTCACCTCAGACCCCTCGTCAAAACGCTCGGGCGGGACGCGTTCTCATCGCGCCAGCTTACGCGCGTGGACCTCGCCATGCCATATCGGCGCGGCGGCCCGATCCGATCCCCCCTTGACCTCCCGGCCCGTTCGAGACGAAATTGAGCGGGAAGGGAGGGGACGGATGTTCGAGACCGCGCGGCCGTTCCTCCTGGCGATCGCGATCGGGCTCCTGATCGGGATCGAGCGCGAGAGGGCGCATGCCGACCGGCACGTGCGCGACCCGCTCGGATCGAGGACGTTCACGCTCCTGGCGCTGCTCGGCGCGGTTGCGGCGTACGTCGAGAACCGACCTTTCGCGATCGCGCTCGCCGCGTTCGCCGGGGCGATCATCCTCGCCGGGTACCTGCGCGCGCCTCTCGGGCCGGAGGGATCGGGTGTCGGCGCCACTACGGAGGTCGCCGCGATGGTGACCTTCACCCTCGGCTACCTCGCGCGCTTCGAGGTCGAGCTGACCGTGATGCTGGCGGTCATCACGCTGGTCGTTCTCGCGCTCAAGCCGCGCATCCACCACTTCGCCCAGGCGGGACTCTCCTCGAAGGAGGTCTCGGCCGCGCTCACCTTCCTCGTGATCGCGTTCGTCGTGCTCCCGCTCCTCCCGAACCGCGCGGTGGACCCGTGGGGGCTGTTCAACCCCTTCCGTCTCTGGCTGCTGTTCGCGCTGATCACCGGGATCGGCTTCCTCGGCTACTTCGCGGTGCGCGCGCTGGGCCCCGGCCGCGGCCTGGCGGTGGCGGGTCTGTTCGGCGGGTTCGTGTCGTCCACCGCGACGACGCTCTCGCTCGCCCGGAAAAACCGCGAGGCGCCCGGGCTCGCCGGCCATATCGCGGCCGGCATCGTTCTCGCCAACGCCGCCTCGGCCGCCGCGCAGCTCGTGGTGGTCGCCGTGGCGAACCCCGGCATGGTCGCCATGGTGCTTCCCGTCGTCGGATGGCCGGTGGCGGTCGGCGCGCTCGCCGGCGCCGTCTGGTACCTCGGCCGGACGGCGCCGCACGGCGAGACCGCGTCCGAGTTCACGATCGAGAACCCCCTGGCCCTCGAGTCGTCGGCGGGGTTCGCGCTCGTGCTCGGCGTCATGCTCGTGGTCACGTCCGCAGCGACCCGTTACTTCGGCGCGGCGGGGGTTCTGGCGACCGCGGCGATCGGCGGCGCGGCGGACGTCCATGCGGTGACCCTCGCGGTCTCGACCATTGCGGCGGCCGGGACCTTGACCGAGCGCGGAGCGATCCTCGCGATCCTCGTGGGATTCCTCGCCAACATGGTGGTCAAGATCTCGCTCGCCGGATGGGCGGGGGGGCGGAGGCTGCTTCTCGTCGTGGTACCTCCGCTCGTCGCGATGATGGCGGCCGGCGTCGCCGCCTTCCTGGCTTTCGCGGGGAGATGATGCGGCGGGCGGCGGCGACCGGGCTGGCGGCGGTCCTGGCGTTCTCGCCGGGATGCGGAGGAGGTGCTGTGCCCGTGGAACCCTCCGAGGCGGCGAAGGCGCCGGACACGCCGGCCCCGGGGAAGCCGGTCGAGCGGGTGGACGGTCCCGCGGGCCGTCTTAGAGTGGACGACGGCGGGACCGGGAGCGCGCTGCCGGTTCTGTTCGTCCACGGCCTGGCCGGAGACCGCACGCTCTGGCGATTCCAGCTCGATCACTTCCGGAACACGCGACGCGCGATCGCGGTGGATCTCCACGGGCACGGGGAGTCCGCCAGCGCCGAGGGGGCCGATTGCACGATCCCGTCGTACGTCGCCGACCTCCAGGCGGTCGCCGACGGCCTCGGGCTCAAGCGGTTCGTCCTGGTGGGCCACAGCCTGGGAGGCGCCGTCGCCAGCGGGTACGCGGCCGCGCGCCCCGACCGCGTCGCGGGGATCGTGCTCGCGGACCCGTCGAGCGACAACACCAAGGTGCCGAGGGGAGAGGCGGAGGCGATGTTCCGGCAGATGCGCCCGGAGACGTACCCTCGGTTCATGCGAGAGTACTTCACGGACATGATGGCGGGCTCGGATCCGGCGGTGAAGAGCCACGTCCTCCGCGTGATGCGTTTGACGCGTCGCGAGGTCGTTGTGGCGACGTTGAGGGGCGGATTCGCGTACAGCCCCGTCGCGGCGCTCAAGAGCTACAAGGGGCCGAGGCTCGTGATCGCGGGCGAGACGAACAGCGGGCCGTACAGCCTCCGATCCGCGATACCCGATCTGCCCTGGCGGGTCATGACCGGGGTCGGCCACTGGCCGATGCTGGACCGTCCCGAGGAGTTCAACCGCATCCTGGACGACTTCCTGGCGCGTACGGACCTCGGCGAGGCGACGCCCTGACCGCCTTGTCGGCGCGGCGCGCCGCGGGCATACTCCGGCCATGCGGCTTCCCCTGCACACCAGGATGCTGATCGGAGGCGTTTCCGGCGCGGGGGCCGGCGTCGCCTCGTTCCTCGCACTCGGGCAGGATCCTCGCCTCGAGGCGTTCATCCGGTACGTCACGCAGCCGGTGGGGCAGGTGTTCCTGCGGCTCCTGTTCATGCTGGTGATCCCGTTGATCTTCTCGGCACTCGTCCTCGGGGTCGCGGGGCTCGGCGATCTCAGGAGCCTCGGGCGGATCGGCCTCAAGACGCTGGCGTACACGGTGGTCGTGTCGGCGATCGCGGTGTTCATCGGCATCGTCCTGGTCAACGCGATTCGCCCCGGCGAGGGGATGTCCGAGGAGATGAGGGCGCGCCTCACCGCGGGGGCCGCGCAGCGCGCCTCGGCGCTCTCGGGAGGGACGGCTCCCAGGAGCGGCCTCGACCTCTTCATCCAGATCGTCCCCGACAACCCGATCCGCGCCGCCGCGAATGGCGACATGCTCGCGGTGATGTTCTTCTCGCTGATGGTCGGGATCGGTCTCGCGCTGACGCCGACCGAGGCCGCGCGGAAGTTCCAGGACTCTCTCGAGGGGCTCTACGACGTGACGATGCGCCTCATCGGGATCGTGATCTCGCTGGCGCCGATCGGGGTCGCCGCACTGCTGTTCACCTTGACCGCGCAGCTCGGCTACGAGGTCGTATGGCAGCTCGCGAGGTACGTGTTCGTCGTGCTCCTCGCCCTGGCGATTCACCAGTTCGTCGTGTACTCGCTTTCGGTGAAGTTGCTCGGCGGGATGAGCCCGAGGAAGTTTTTCGTGGGGATCGAGGAGGCGATGCTGACGGCGTTCTCGACGGCGTCGAGCAACGCCACCCTCCCCACCGCGATCAAGGTGGCGGAGGAGAACCTGAAGCTGCCGCGGGCCGTCAGCCGGTTCGTGCTGACCATCGGCTCGACGGCGAACCAGAACGGGACGGCGCTGTTCGAGGGGGTGACGGTGCTGTTTCTCGCCCAGTTCTATGGGGTGCACCTGTCGCTCGGCTCGCAGGCGCTCGTCGTGACGATCTGCATCCTCGGCGGGATCGGCACCGCGGGTGTCCCCGCCGGCTCCCTTCCCGTGGTCGCGATGATCCTGGGGATGGTGGGCGTCCCCCCCGACGGGATCGGGATGATCCTCGGCGTCGACCGCTTCCTGGACATGTGCCGTACCACGCTCAACGTCAGCGGCGATCTGGCCGCCGCGGTCGTCGTCTCGCGCGGCGAGAGGTAGGCACGGTGCCGGCTTCCTCGGAGGGTTCCTTGGCGGCCCAGCAGTTCAGCGAGATCGATCTCACGGTGCTTCGCGAGCGGGGCGTGTCCGCGGAGGAAGCCGAGCGGCAGCTCGGGCTCCTGCGCCGGCCGCCGGCGCACGTCCGTCTCGATCGGCCGTGCACCCTCGGGGACGGAATCGAGGCGATCGCGCCGCGGGAGGTCCCGGACCTCCTGGCGCGGCACGAGGCCGCCGCGAGGGCGGGGCGGCTCACGAAGTTCGTCCCGGCGTCGGGCGCGGCGACCCGGATGTTCCAGGATCTGCTCGAGCTGCTGGACGCGGAGCGGGGAGGCGACCCGGCGCTCGCGCTCGAGCTGCTGAGCGAGATCCCGCGCCTCCCGTTCCGGGAGCATTTGCGGGATGCCCTCGCGCGCTCGGGACAGGACCTCGACGAGCTGGCGGCCGGCGGCGCGTTCCTCGAGATCCTCGGCGCGCTGCTCGGCCCCGGGGGGCTCGATTTCGCCGCGCTGCCGAAGGGCCTCCTGCCGTTCCACTCGTACCGCGAGGGAAGCCGCACGGCGTTCGAGGAGCATCTCGTCGAGGCGGCCGGGACCGTGCGCGGCGCCGATGGGACGTGCCGCCTCCACCTCACGGTATCGCCGGAGCATCTCGGCCGCTTCCGCGACCTGCTGCGGGAGGCGGGGCCGAGGCACGAGCGGCGGCTCGGCGCGCGCTTCGACGTCTCGTTCTCGCTGCAGAAGCCCTCGACGGACACGATCGCGGTGGAGCCCGACGGCAAACCGCTCCGGGACGGCAGGGGCCGTTTGCTCCTGCGCCCCTCGGGGCACGGGGCGCTGATCGAGAACCTGAACGACCTCGGTGGGGACGTGGTCCTGATCAAGAATATCGACAACGTGCAGCCCGATCGCCTGCGGGACGCGACTCTCGAGTGGAAGCGGATCCTGGTGGGGCGGCTCGTCGAGATCGAGGCGCTCGTCCGCCGGTACGCCACCGCGCTCGAGCCGGGCGCGGGCCCGGCGCTCCTCCGGGAAGCGGAGGGCTTCGTCCGGACGCGCTTGAGGCGCGAGTCACCGGCGGGCGCGGAGGACGAGGCGAGGCGGCGCTGGCTCCTCGACGCTCTGTCGCGCCCGCTCCGGGTCTGCGGCGGCGTGAGGAACACCGGCGAGCCCGGGGGCTGTCCGTTCTGGGTGCGGGAGGAGGGAGGAGGCACGAGTCTCCAGATCGTGGACAGCGCCGAGGTGGACCGCTCGTCCGCCGCGCAGCGGGCGATCCTCGCGACCTCCACCCACTTCAACCCCGTGGACCTGATCTGCGGGGTGCGCGACGCTTTCGGCCGCCCGTTCGACCTGCGCGCGTTCGTCAACCCGGATGCGGTGATCGTCGCGAGGAAGTTCCAGGCGGGCCGCGAGCTTCTCGCGCTCGAGCGGCCCGGGCTCTGGAACGGCGCCATGGCCCGGTGGAACACGGTTTTCGTCGAGGTGCCGCCGGCGACGTTCACCCCGGTCAAGACGGTCTTCGACCTCCTGCGGCCGGAGCACCAGCCGGCCTGAGCGGTCCCTGATGCCCGCGAATCTTCCCCCCGCCTACCACTCCGCCGAGCAACGGTTCCGGGAGGCGCGCAGCCCCGAGGAGAAGATCGCCGCCCTGGAGGAGATGCTGGCGATCATGCCCAAGCACAAGGGCACCGACCGCCTCCAGGGGGACCTCAAGGCGCGGATCGCGAAGCTCAGGAAGCAGGAGGGGAAGAAGGGCGGGCGCAAAGGCGCGATCACCACGGTGCATCGGGAAGGGGCGGGGCAGGTGGCGTTGGTGGGGCCGGCGAACACCGGGAAGTCCTCCCTCGTGGCCCGGCTCACCAAGGCCCGGCCGGAGGTGGCGGCCTACCCGTTCACCACGCGCGAGCCGCTCCCCGGGATGATGCCGTTCGAGAACGTCGCGATCCAGCTCGTGGACCTGCCCCCGCTGTCCGAGGAGCACCTCGAGCCCTGGCTCTTCGACGCGGTCCGCGGCGCGGATCTCTACTGGCTCGTGGTCGGGGCCGAGGACCCGCTGGAACAGATGGAAGCCGTGCGGGCTCTCCTGCGACGAGGCCGGATCGAGATCCGTGCCGCGGGGGAGCCGGAGCCCGATCCGATCGAGCCGGGATGGCGGTCGCGGAAGGCGCTCATCGTGGTGACGTCGCTCGACCGTCCGTCCGCCGCCGAGAGCGTCGCGGCCCTCGACGAGCTGCTCGAAGGGCGCTGGCCGATCGTGCCGGTCTCGTCGGCGACCGGGCAGGGGCTCGAGGACCTGAGGCGGCGGACGTTCGAGGCCCTCGACATCGTGAGGGTGTACACGAAGCAGCCCGGGAAGCCGCCCGATCGGGACACGCCGTTCACGCTGCCGCGAGGCGCCTCGGTCGGCGACCTTGCCGAGCGGATCCACAAGGACGTCCTGGCCCACATGAAGTTCGCCCGCATCTGGGGCCAACGCGTGTTCGACGGCCAGACGGTACAGCGCGAGCACGTGCTGGACGAGGGGGATGTCGTCGAGATCCACCCGTGAAGTGGGTCAGGGTTCCCAGGGAGAACCCGCGCGGGAGGGCACGTCGGTCCCCCGACGCGCCCGTAGCGCGGGTGCGGGGGTTCGGGGGCAGAGCCCCCGAAAGCTCGCATCGAACCGCGAGGCTAACCCCGACCTAGAACTTGTACGCCGGATTCTTCGGGTCGAAGTCCGCGTCGCCGAGGCCGACGTCGACCTTGAGCTCCCGGTGCTCGTATCGCTCGTAGAGGTTCCCGTCGAAGTCCCAGACGAGCATCCGGAGCGGCAGGAGCAGCTCGCGGTCCACGCAGACGTCGAGCCGGCCCGCGTAGTAACGGGGTACGAAGACCGCGTCGCCACGTCTGGGATCGCCCGGGCCGATCCAGCCGCGGGAGCGGTTGGCTTGCAGCAAGGCGTACATGGATTTCCCGTGCGTGCGCGCGACGTCCCAGAGCGTCTCGCCCTTCTCCAGCACGTGAACGGTTCCGCTCCTCGGTCCCAGAAGCTCGATCTCGTCGCAGGCGCGCCCGTCCACCTCGCGCGCGCCGACCCACCGCACGCTCCCCTCGCGCGCCTCGTCGGCGTCCGCGACGTTGGACAGGATCAGGCGCACCAGGTCCGGGAGACTCGACTCGTCGATCGGGTGGTGCGTGCCGTCGGTGGCCCAGGCTCCGTGCGGATCGATGTTGAGATTGATGTCCGGGAACGATCCCTTGTGCATGCGGATCCGGTCGCCGTTCCGGCCGCGGACGTAGATCACCTCGCGGCCTGGGTTCGGCCCCACGACGTTCCTGAAGTACACCCGGTACGGACGAGCCCACTTGAACCGGAGGCGCTCCTCGGCCTCGAGCCCCCCGTCGTCGAGGAAGAACTCCTGCTTGACCAGCAGCATCGTGTAGTCCTGAAGACGGTCGGCGGCCTCGCCCATCGCGCGGAGGATCTCGCGGGGATCGGGAGAGGCATTCGGCGCCGCGGTCCCGGACGGCGGGGCTTCCCCGGCGACGGCCGCGGCGCAGAGGAAGAGCGCGACCGCGGCGACCGAAACCCTCACTTCGCCTCTCCGCCGTTCTCCTTGATGACCACGGCGCTCGTGTCGCCGAGCGAGAACGCCTCATGGACCACGCCGGTCACCCGCAGTCGGCTGCCCGCCTTGGGGAGCGGCCGCTTCGTGATCACGGTGATCTCGCCGGTCGAGTCGGCGAGAGTGAAGTACTTCACGACGAGGAGGTTCGTGGCGCTCTTGACCTCCCCGGAGACGGTGACGGTCTTGCCGTCGTAGTCCCGCGGGTTGTCGCGGATGTTCTTGATGCTCGTGGCGAAGAGGCCGCACGAGGCGAGGAGCACGAGCGCGAGCACGGCGGCGCCGGCGCGGACGGATCTCATAGCTGCCCTCCGTTTTCGTGACCTTCCATTCTAATTCAGAAGCCGTATGCGGGGTTCTTCGGGTCGAAGTCCGCGTCGGTGAGGCCGACGTTCACCCGGAGATCGTGGTGCTCGTACCGCTCGTACAGGTTGCCGTCGTGGTCGTAGATGAGCGCCATGATCGGCAGCCTCAGCTCCTCGTCCACCCAGAGGAGCACCTTCCCCGCGTAGTAGCGGGGGACGAACACCGAGTCCCCCGGACGCGGGTCGCGCGGTGAGCGCCACCCCTTCCCCCGGTTCTCGTGGAGGATCACGTACATCGTCTGGCCCGACTCCCGCGCGACGTCCCAGAGCGTCTCCCCCTTCTTCATGACGTGAAGGTCCCCGGTGCGGGGGCTCGTGAGCTCGAGCTTCAGCGACGGCCGGCCCCAGAGCGTCTCCCGCCCGGCGAGGCGGACGCTTCTCTCCCCGCGCCGCTCCGCCTCGGCCACGTTGTCGAGCACCGTCTTCGCGAAGCTCGGGAGGCTCGCCTCGGTCACCGGATGGTGCGCGTGCGCCATCGCCCGCGCCCCCTGCGGGTCGAGGCTCACGGTGATCCAGCCCAGGATTCCCCCCTTGTGAGCGCGAAGCCGGTCGCCGTTCCATCCTCGGACGAACAGGACCTCCTGTCCCGAGTCGAATCCGGCGATTTCCTTCACGTAGAGCCGGTACGGTCGCGCCCACTTCTCGATCGCGGTGCGCTCGGGCTGGAGCGTGTCGCCCATGCGCTCCTGCCGGACCAGGGTCATGGTGTAGTCGAGGATCCGGTCGGCCGCTTCGCCCACGGAGGCGAGGACGGCGCGCGGGTCGGGGTCCTTGGACTGCGCTCCGAGGCCGGCCCACGCCGTGAGAGCGGCGGCGAGGCCCAGCACGATCCCGGCGTGTCGTTGTGGTCGCACCTTTCGAGTGTAACGCATGAGCACGCTCCCCGGGAGGCGCTGGGGTAGGATGGTTGCACGGCCCGACGGACCGGGCAGGGAGGGGATCGCCCATGAGATTTCGCTCGTTGCTCCCCATGGGAGTAGTCGTCCTGCTGGCGTGCTGCGTCTGGCAGCGGCCGGTGCCGCCGAAGGCGAGTGTGCCGGCCGAGGCGCCCGCCGGGGCGCCGCCCGCGACGCGGCCAGCGGCGGCGGCCGCGATGGGCGTGGTCGAGGGGAAAGTCCCGTCCGCAGACGGGGTCCCGATCCACTACCGCGCCGAGGGGAGCGGCGGGACCGCGCTGGTGTTCGTGCACGGATGGTCGTGCGACGGGGGATACTGGAAGAATCAGGTGCCGTACTTCTCGTCGCGCTACCTGGTGGTCACGCTCGACCTCGCCGGGCACGGCGCGTCGGGCCTGGGTCGGAAGAAGTGGACGATCGAGGCCTACGCCGACGACGTGAAAGCGGTGGTCGAGAAGCTCGGCCTCACGAGAGTGGTCCTGATCGGCCACTCGATGTCGGGGCCGGTCACCGTCGAGGCCGCGCGGAAGATGCCCGGCCGCGTCGTCGCGCTGATCCCCGTGGACACCCTCCAGGATCTCTCCGAGAAGCCGGACCCGGAAGCGTGGGAGGGGATCCTGCAAAGCATGCGCGAGGACTTCCGGAGCGCGACGACCGACTTCGTGCACAAGCTGTTCCCCGAGGGCGCCGACCCGGCGTTGGTGAACAGGGTCGCGTCGGCCATGGCGGCCGCGCCCCCGAACATCGCCATCGCGACGATCGAGTCGCTCTCCCGATACGACATCCGGCCGGCGCTCGCGCAGCTCAAGGTGCCGATCCGCTGCATCAACGGCGACAAGTGGCCGACCGAAATGGAGAGGAGCCGGAAGGCGTATCCGCGGTACGACGCGGTGATCCTTCCGGGCCTAGGCCACTTCCCGATGCTCGAGGCGCCCAAAATCTTCAACGAGAAGCTCCTCAACGCGGTGCGCGACCTGGCGGGGTGAGTCACGCCCGCGCGAAGTCGATGAAGCCGCGCTCCACGTCGGTGCTGATCAGCTGAACGCGGACCCGGTCCCCGACGTCGAGGCCCTCGAAGCCCCGCTCCACACGCCCCTCCACCGGAGGATGGAGGAGCCGGACCCAGGTTCCCTTCTGCGAGGCCCCGGTGACGATCGCGTCGAACCGCTCGCCGATTCTCCGCTCGAGCAGGAGCGCGGCGGCGGACTTCCGCACGCGGCGCTCGACCTTCGTGGCGTCGTCCTCCTTCAGGGTGCAGTGCTCCGCCAGCGCGGAGAGCTCCGGCACCGTGTAGGGGACGGCCGCCCCCGAGAGCGCCGACTTGACGAGCCGCTGCGTGATCAGATCCGGGAAGCGGCGGTTCGGGGCCGTGGAGTGGGCGTAGTCCCTGACCGCCAGGCCGAAGTGTCCGGGGGGCTCGTCCCCCGGGAGGTCGAGGACGTACTCCCCCCTGCCGATGAGCTTGACCACGGCGAGCGACAGGTCGGGAAAGCCCACGGGATCGGCCTTCTTCCGGCTCGCGAGGAAGGTCTCGAGCGCCCGGGCGTCGGGCTCGCCCGGGAGCCGCTCGCCGAGACTCGAGGCGAGGTCGACGATCCGCCCCCAGCGCTCCGGGGCGCGCAGCACGCGACGGACCGTCGGGTAGCGCCGCGACTCAAGGAACGACGCGGTCGCCCCGTTCGCGGCGATCATGAAGTCCTCGATGATCTGCTTGGCCCGGTCCTTGGGGTCCACTTCGAGGTCGGTGAGCAGGTCGCCGTCGAACACCGGCCTCGCCTCGATCGTCTCGAGGCCGAGAGCGCCGTGGAGGTGCCGGAGGTCGTGGAGGCGCTCCGCGATCCGGTCCTGGAGGCGCAGCTGCCCGTCGAGGCCGGGAACATCGTGGACCTTCGGCGGGGGCGGCGCCGTGCCGTCGAGCCACGCCGCGACGCTCCGGTAGGCCAGCTTCGCGTGGTTCAGGACCCGCGCCCGGTAGAGGTCGGCCTCGGCGATCGCGCCTTCTTGGTCGAGGACCATGTCCACCACCACGGCGACCCGCTCCTCGCCCTCGTTGAGGGACGTGAGTCCCGTGGACAGCTCCGTGGGGAGCATCGGGAAGATCGCGGCGGCCGTGTAGACCGAGGTGGTGTTGTGGGCGGCGTGGCCGTCGGTCGCCGTCCCTCGCGGGACCAGCGCGTCCACGTCCGCGACGGCCACGAGGACGCGCACCCGGCCGCCCCCGAGCTCCGCCGCGACGGTCAGCTGGTCGAGATCGCGCGAGTCGTCGTTGTCAATCGACGCCCAGAGCAGCTCGCGATGGTCGCGGACGGAGTCCCCGGCGCGGGCAGGGGACGCGATGAGCGCGACCTCCCGCCGCACCTCCGGCGGGAAGTCCGGCTCCAGCCCGCGGTCGATCATCGCCTGCCGCGCGATCGCGGCGAGATTCGCCCGGTGTCCTCGCTCGTTTCCGTGCATCTGCGGCTCCCTCCGGTGTGGCCGTCTATTGTAAGTTGCGTCGGGCTCGAATGGGCGTACCTTCATGCCCTTCGTGTTTCGCGGCGGGCAGCGCCGCGCGAGGAGTGATCATGCCCTCAGGAGCCCCGGCCCGCGGTCTCGCCCCGAAGGCCCTCCTCCTCGCCGCCGGTCTCGTCGCTTTCGCCGTCCTTCAGGAACAGCTGCCGGCCCTGGCGCAGGAAGGGGAGGCAAGGTACCTCGTGGACGTCCTTCTCGACGACGTCGTCAAGGCCCGGGACCTCTCCGCCGCCGGTTTCGACGTGGCCGGGGTGAACCGTGCCGAGCGGACCGCGGGAGTGGTCGCGTCCTCGGCGGACCTCGACCGGCTCACGGCTCTGGGCTTCAGGTTCGAGGTGAGGGAGCGGCTGGCCACGGGGCGCGCTCTCGACGCGATTCAGGATTACACCGACCCCCAGGAGCTCTCGGCATTCATGGACCAGGTGCAGGCGGCCTACCCGACCCTCGCGAAGAAGGTCGTCATGAAGGACACGCTGTTCGAGGGGCAGCAGCAGTACGCCATGAAGATCACGAAGGACGTTTCCCAGGACAACGACCGCCCATCGTTCCTCGTCGACGGGCAGCACCATGCCCGGGAAGTGATGACCGCCGAGATTGCCCGCGACGTGATCGACTACCTGACCTCGGCCTACGCTGGGAGCAGCCAGGTCAGGCGGTGGGTAGACAACGTGAACATCTGGGTCGTCGGGAGCGTAAACCCTGACGGGGCCATGTACGTGTTCCAGCACGACAAGTCGTGGCGCAAGAACCGGCGCCCTTCCTGTCCGGTGGACGTCAACCGCAACTACCGCTTCAACTGGGGCGCGTGCTACGGGTCCTCCGGCGTCTGCGCGTACGATACCTACCGCGGCGCTTCGGCGGAGTCCGAGCCGGAGACGCAGGGGATGGTCCAGCTGATCCAGGACGTCCGACCGTTCTTCGCACTCTCCTACCATTCGTTCGGCGAGTCTGTGATGTACAGCTACGGCTGCAACGACCCGAACGAGCTCGCGGCGATGGACGAGGTCGCGCAGGCCCTGAACGACACCCTTCAGAACGACGCCGGGCAGACCGGCCAGTGGCTCACCGGCTCGATCTGGTCGACGATGGGCAACGTCGACGGGGCAACCATCGACACCGAGTACGGCGCGTTCGGAGCGTACGCCTACACCATTGAGGTCAATTCCTCCTCGTTCCAACCGCCCTACGCCCAGTGGCGCGACATCACGGTCCAGCGGCAGCGGACCGCCTGGCAGTACTTCCTGGACAAGACCCTCGATGGCCCCCAGATCCGAGGGAAGGTGACCGACTCCGCCACGGGCCTCCCCCTGGCGGCCCGGGTGAGCGTGCAGGAGGTGACGTTCACCCATGGCGAGTCGCCGCGCACGGCGGACTCCAAGGGGAACTACCACTGGCTCGCGCAGGCCGGCCTGACCTACCATCTCACGTTCTCCATGCCCGACCACTGCGCCGAGAACCGGACGGTGACCGTGGGGGGGACCGGCCCTGCCACCGTGGACGTCGCCCTGGGCCACCCCTCGGCCCCCGACGGCGTAACCACGACGGCGAACGGCGACAATCGGATCGACGTGTCGTGGGCCGAGGTCCCGGGCGCCACCGAGTACCGCGTGTACCGCGCCCTCGCCTCGGGCGGCCCGTACGGCATCGTTGGGACCGTACCGGCGCCGGCGACGACGCTTCAGGACAGCCCGGTCTCCGCCGGCGTGACCTGGTACTACGTCGTCCGCGCGTACGACCGATGCGAGTCCCCCTCATCGGTCGAGGTCGGCGCCTCGACGACGGGAGCCTGCACCCTCGGTCCCGCTTTCGCGGGATTGGCCTCGGTGACGGACGCCGCGGCGTCCACGTGCACGGTGAACCTCTCCTGGGCGGCCGCCTCGGCGCGCTGCGGGGGGCTCGTGACCTACCGGGTGCACCGGAGCGCGACCTCTCCGTTCGTCCCGTCCGCCTCCAACATGATCGCGTCGGGTCTCACCACGACGCAGTACTCCGATCACGACGCCCTGACCTCCGAGACGGCGTACCACTACCTCGTCCGCGCGGTGGATTCGGCGAGGGGCGCCGACGACGGGAATACGGTCACTCTCTCGGCTGCGCCCACCGGCCAACCCGTTCTCGGCTCGTGGACGGACGACGCCGGGGACACCGGGACGGCGAAGCTCTCGTGCGAGATTCCCTGGTCCGTGCTCGCCACCGGAGGGAATGCGGGTCCCAACGTGTACGCGACCGGGACCTACTCGAACAACCAGTGCGCGGCGCTCACGACCCCGGCCATCACACTCCAGAGCAGCGCGGTCCTGTCCTTCGCGTCGAAGTACGACCTCGGGAGCAACTTCGACGCGGGGAATGTCGAGGTCGCGACCGGCCCGGCGTTCGGCACGTGGGACAAGCTCACCACGGTCGAATACCCGGATCGGCTCCTCTATCCCGGGAACGCCTGCGGTTTCCCGACGAGCAGCGCCAGAATCGTGTTCTCCAGCTCGAGCAACTCTCCGTCATATCCCACCTCGAGTTACACGGGGTCGCTGTCCGCGTACGACGGCCAGACGATCAAGCTGCGCTGGCGCTTCGGCACGGACTCCGCTGTGGTCCGAGCGGGCTGGTGGGTCGACGACATCCGGGTCACGAACGCGCTGCTACCGGGGGCCTGCTCTTCCGGAACGCCGGGCGCCCCGACGGAGGCGAGCCCCGTCGCCGCGCCCATGACCTCGGAGCGCGCGACCGGCGGGACCGCCGTGACGCTGGACTACCGGCCCGGATGCGGGGCGCTGGACAACGCGGTCTACTGGGGGGCGAGCCCGATCGCCGGCGCCTTGAGCTGGACCTCGAGCGCCTGCGCGGTCGGCAACACCGGCCGCTCGACCTTCGATCCCGGCGCCCCGCCGCCGGGCGGGTTCTACTACTTCGTGATCGTGGGCCAGACCAGCACGAAGGAAGGCTCGTACGGCCTCGGCCAGGGGGTGTCGGGCCCCGCCGAGCGCCCCGAGGCCGCCGGGGTCGGCGCGTGCGACCGACCGCAGGACCTCACCGGCACCTGTCCCTGAGGGACGTAGGACCCCGGTCCCGGGAAAGGTCCCCGGGTTCGCGCTAGGATGTTCCCGCTCCGCCGGAACGGCGGGGCACGGGAGGACCCATTCATGCTCCGAACCGCGCTGCTCCTCTCCCTGTTCGCGCTCCCCGCCGCCGGCCTTGCCGCGGCCCACGCGGGCGAGACGCACCCCTTCACGATCCACGACATGCTGGCGATGGACCGGATCTCGGACCCGCAGGCGTCGCCCGACGGGAAACGCGTCGTCTTCGTCGTGAGCGTGACCGACCTCGAGGCCAACAAAAGACGCTCCGATCTCTGGCTGGTCGGGGCGGACGGCAACGGGCTCCGGCGGCTGACCTCGCACGAGGCGGGGGACTCGAGCCCGCGCTGGGCGCCGGACGGCGGCTCGGTCCTCTTCCTTTCCTCGCGCTCCGGGTCGTCGCAGGTCTGGCGGATCCCGGTGGACGGCGGCGAGGCGGAGCAGGTGACGAAGCAGCCGCTCGACGTCAATGCGTTTCTCCTGTCGCCCGACGGGAAGACCCTGGTGATCGCGATGGACGTGTTCCCGGACGACACGGTCGACGGCACGAAGAAGCGGCTCGACGAGATCGGGGCGCGCAAGGCCAGCGGGCGGATCTACGACCGGCTGTTCGTTCGCCACTGGGACGAGTGGACCGACGGCCGCCGCTCGCACCTGTTCGCACTGCCGGTCGCCGGCGGCGCGCCGGCGGACCTGATGAAGGGAATGGACGCCGACTGCCCGGGCAAGCCCTTCGGCGGCGTGGAGGAGATCGCGTTCTCGCCCGAGGGGAAGACCCTGGTGTTCTCCGCGCGGGACGCAGGACGCGAGGAGGCCTGGTCCACGAACTACGACCTCTTCGCCGTGTCGCTCCTCGGCGAAGCGAGACCCAGGAACCTGACCGCCGACCATCCCGCATGGGACACCGCTCCCTCGTTCTCGCCCGACGGGAAGACGCTGGCCTACCTCGCCATGAAGGTCGAGGGCTACGAGGCGGACCGCCGCAGGATCGTGCTGAAGCCGTGGCCGGACGGCGCCGCGCGCATGCTGACGGAAGGTTGGGACCGCTCGCCCGACACGATTCTCTGGTCGGCGGACGGAAAGACGATCTACGCGGTGGCGGAGAACCTGGGCCAGACCGCGCTCTTCGCGGTGGACGCCGCGAGCGGAAAGGCGCGGCTCGTGGTGGAGAAGGGGACCGTTCGATCGCCGGTCCTCGCCGGCGACCGGATCGTGTACGCCCTCGAGCACCTGAGGTCGCCCGTGGAGCTTTACTCGGTGAAGCCCGACGGGAGCGACGTCCGCGCGATCACGCGTATCAACGCGGAAAAGGTGGCCGTGGCCCGGATGGGCGAGCCGGAGCAGTTCTCGTTCAAGGGGTGGAACGGCGAGACCGTGTGGGGCTATGTCGTGAAGCCCGCCGACTTCGACCCCGCGAAGAAGTACCCCGTGGCGTTTCTGATCCACGGCGGGCCGCAGGGGTCGTTCGGGAACGACTTCCACTACCGCTGGAACCCGCAGGCGTACGCCGGCGCCGGGTACGCGGTGGTGATGGTGGACTTCCACGGCTCCACGGGATACGGGCAGGCGTTCACCGACTCGATCGAGGGCGATTGGGGCGGGAAGCCGATCGAGGACCTCCGGAAGGGGCTCGACGCGGCCCTCGGGAGGTATCCCTGGATGGACGGCGACAGGGTCGCCGCGCTGGGCGCTTCCTTCGGCGGGTACATGATCAACTGGATCGCCGGGAACTGGCCGGACCGGTTCCGCTGCCTCGTCGCGCACGACGGAAACCTGGACGAGCGCGCCGCCTACTTCGATACCGAGGAACTATGGTTCCCCGAGCGCGACCATCTCGGCACGCCGTGGTCGAACCCCGAGGCGTACGAGAAACAGAACCCGGCCAACTTCGTGAAGAACTGGAAGACCCCGATCCTGGTGGTCCACGGCGGAAAGGACTACCGGGTCGTGGAGACGCAGGGGATCTCGACGTTCACCGCGGCGCAGCGCCTCGGGATCCCGAGCAAGCTCCTGTACTTCCCCGACGAGAATCACTGGGTCCTGAAGCCGGCGAACAGCATCCTCTGGCACGAAACGGTGCTCGCGTGGCTCGACCGGTGGACGAAGGGGGAGAAGAAGTAGGGCCGGCGAGGACGTCCGGCGAGGCGCCCCGTTCGGCCGTGGGCAAGCCGCCCCGGGGCGCTTCAACCCAAGAGGTCCCGAGCGGCCGATTCCCTCCGCGGCGGGGCCGACGCTTGCCCCCCGTTGTTGCTAGAATTCATATTCAACAGCGAGGCGGCGTGGCCTACCGCCCATGCGACCCTCGACCCGGTCCGCCCGGGGCGGCCGCGCGTCCGGCCAGGGAGCCAGCATGTACGACATTGAAGCCTCCTTCGATCAGCAGATCCTGGCTGTCCCCAGGAACCGGCCGACGATCGTGTTCACCGAGGCGCTCGATCCCCGCATCGTCGAGGCGGCCTGCTACCTGACGCGCTTCTGCCGGCCGGTGTTCCTCGCGCCGGAGGCGGAGGTCCGGGACGTGATCGAGAGGGACCTCCGGCACCTGGATCCCAACCGGGTCGAGTACGCGTTGTCGGAGAGCGCCTTCGTCGACATCCTCGAGCGAGACGACCTGCTGGACGAGTTCGCCCGCTCCTACCAGGAGCAAGGCACGGCGGAGGGCGCGAAGCCGACCCTCGAAGAGGCGCGGCGGTACGTGAGGGAGCCCGGGCATTTCGGGATCTTCGCGGTGAAGATGGACCACGCCGACACGGTGGTGGGTGGCGCGCGGCACGCACCGAAGGACTTCTTTCGGCCGATGCTCCGGTTCCTGAAGAAGCAGGACATCCAGGTGGAGGCGGGCGTGTTCGTGCTCCCCGATGAGCATCCGGAGAACGTGTTCCCGAAGAACATCGTGGTCTTCGGCGACGTCGGGGTCAACGCGACGATGACCCCCGACGTGCTGGCTCACGCGGCCGTCGGAACCTGCGCCATCACTCGCGACCTGTTTCCCGTGGAGGAGCTGCCGGAGGTCCTCGCCACCATCGTGTCGTACTCGCAACGCGGCTCCGACGAGGGGCCCTCGCCGGAGCTGGTCCGGAAAGCGACCGCACTCGTGCCGGAGATCCTCCAGGAGAGGATCGATCACGGTCCGCGCTACGCCACGATCAAGATCCGCGGCGAGGTCAAAGTGTCCGTCGCGCTGTCGCAGCGGTCGGCCACGTATTACCAGCGCGGAAGAGAGAGGACCTGGGAGGGAGGCTCGAACGTCATCATCTGCCCGAACCTCGACATGGGGAACTTCCTGTACTTCCTGTATGCGACGCGCTACCCGAGCGCGAAGAAGTTCCCGGTGATGTTCGGGATCAGGTTCCGCGGGATCGACCTCCCGATGGACTGCACCCCGGAGGACGTGAGGCTCGCGGTCAAGGCCTCCGTGCTCCGCATGCACCGGTTCGGCGAGTGGAAGAGGACGCCCCGCGACACGTTCTTCCGCCGCCACCGGGTGCTGGCCGTCAACCCCGGCTCCACGTCCACCAGGATCTCCCTGTACGAGGGAGAGGAGGAGGTCTTCGCCAAGGAGATCGAGCACTCCGCGGAGGAGCTGGCGCCGTTCGAGGGGAAGAGCGTCACGGCGCAGTTCCTGTTCAGGAAGGACGCGATCCTGAAGATGCTCGAGGAGAACGGCCTCACCCCCGACGATATCGACGCGGTGTCCGCCCGCGGCGGGCTGCTGCGGCCGATTCCCCACGGGACGTACACGGTGTCGGACGCCATGATCGACGACCTCCGCACGGGGAGGCGGGGAGAGCACGCCTCGAACCTCGGCGGCCTGATCGCGCGCGAGCTGGTGGGTCGATCCGGCAAGCCCGCGTACATCGTGGACCCCGTGGTCGTGGACGAGGTTCCCGACCGGGTGAAGGTCACCGGCATGAAGGCGATCCGCCGGAAGGTCGTCAGCCACGCGCTGAACCAGATCTCCACCGCCCGCCGCTACGCCGACGAGCACGAGACGTTCTACGCGAGGATCAACGTGATCGTCGCCCACATGGGCGGAGGGATCACCGTCGGCGCCCACAAGCGGGGGCGGTACGTCGACGTGAACAACGGGCTCGACGGCGAAGGGCCGTTCAGCCCCCAGCGGTCGGGCTCCCTGCCGCCCGGGCAGCTGATCGATCTGTGCTTCTCCGGGAAGCTCACCCACGCCGACCTGAAAAAGCTGAACAAGGGGCGGGGCGGCCTCATCGACCTCCTGGGCACGTCCGATCTCCGCGAGGTCGAGCGGAGGATCGACGCCGGGGACGCGCACGCGGCCGAGGTGTTCGACGCGATGGCGTACCAGATCGCGAAGCAGATCGCCTCGACGGTGCCGGCGTTCGACGGTGAGCCGGTTGAGCGCATCCTCCTCACCGGAGGGATGGCCCGCTCGGATCGACTGGTCGCGGCGATCGAGCGCTACGTCGTCGCGATGAAGTGCGGGGTCAGCGTCTACCCCGGCGAGAACGAGATGTTCGCCCTGGTCAAGGGCGCCCTCCGCGTGCTCTCGGGCAAGGAAGAGGCCAAGGAGTACGCGGGCCAGACCGTCGCCTGAGGCGGGTGTCCCCCGCGTCAGCTCGCGGTCAGGGCGGCCAGCGCGATCGAGTACATCTTGGTCTTCACCGTGTCGCCGCGCGACGAGAGGATCGCTGGGGCGCGCGCGCCGGCCACCATCGCGCCGAGTTCCGCGCGCGCAAGCTTCGTGTTGGTCTTGTAGAAGACGTTTCCCGAGTCGATGTTCGGGAAGAGGAGGCAGTCGGCGTCTCCCGCCACCTCGCCGCCGATCCCCTTGATCTCCGCCGACTCCCTGTCGATCGCCGCGTCGAGCCCCAGCGGCCCGTCCACGGCGGCCCCCTTGATCTGGCCCCGCTCGGCCATCTTCGCCAGGATCGCCGCATCCAGGCACGCCTGCATCTTGGGCAGGACTTGCTCCGAGGCGGCCACGACCGCGAGCTTCGGTCGCTCGATCCCGAGGGCGCGGGCGGTGCGGATCAGGTACTGGGCGATCGCGATCTTCTCCTTCAGCTCGGGCTCCGGGATCACGGCCACGTCGCCGCAGACGATCAGCTTGGGGTAGTTCGGGCTCTCGATCACGGAGACGTGGCTCAGGATCGCCCCGGGATCCATGAGGCCGCGCTCCTTGTCGAGGATCGCCCGCATGTACTTGTCGGTTGAGACCAGCCCCTTCATCAGGATCTGCCCCTCGCCCGCGTTGATCATGGCCACCGACCGCAGGGTGGCCTTGGCTTCGTCCGGCTCGTGGACGATCGCGAATTTCCCGGGATCGATCTTCTCCCGCGCGCAGGCGGCCCGGATCGTCGCCTCGTCGCCCACGAGGGTGGCGTCCACGATGCCGAGGTCCACCGCCTGGCCCGCCGCACCGACGGTGTGCGGGTCGTTGGCGTAGGCGGCGATCAGGCGCTTCCGCGGGCGGCTCTTCAAGGCGTCGATGATCTGGTCGAGTCGGGTGATCGGCATGGCGGCATCTCCTGGTCGCTCCCCGGAGGTCGCGGGCGGGAGCGGGTGCGGCAGGATACTGCAGCCGGAGGGGCGGGGGCGACCCGTAGCGATCGGAGGCTCGCGTCGAGCCCGATGCCGCGCTACTCGCCGGCGAGCCTCAGTCCGTGTGCCGGGAACCGGGCGAAGTCGGCGGAGTTCGTCGTAGCCAGGGTTGCGTCCTCCCGAAGGCTGGCTACAGTACTCAGGTTCGGAAACGTTCGACTTCGATCCGGGACCGCGTGAGCGGACCCGTGACGGGAGGCTTCGAGCCATGAAGAAGACGATCGCCGGTATCGCGGTTCTGGTGCTGGTGCTGTCGGTCGCGGTGGCCGTGGCAGGCGATGCCGCGAAGACCGTGAATCTCAAGGGGTGGATCACCTGCTCCTGCTGCGCCAAGAAGAACGCCAACGCCGAAGGGAAGGACTGCACGATCGCGTGCGCGAAGAACGGCGCCGCCCTGGTGCTGTTCTCGGAAGGGACGTCTTACAAGCTCGCCGACCAGAAGGCGGCGATGGAGCACGTCGGCTACGAGGTGGTCGTATCCGGCGTCCTGGCCGAGGACGGGAGCCTCAGGGTCGAGTCGATCAAGAAGGCGCCGGCGAAGGCCTGATCAGGTCGTCTCGCCCGAGACCGGCGGGGCGTCCGGGCCACCGCCGGGCGGCTTCCCGCGTCGCGGCCGGCGGCGCCGTCGCCGTTTTCGGCCGGGAGCACCGGCGGCGGAGGCCGTCGGGGCTTCCGTGACGCCCGCGGCGGCGGGCGGAGCTTCGAGCCCGCGGGCCACCGTGGCGGCGCCGTACCGGTCGGTGTCTCCGGCTTCGTCGTCCAGCTTCGGGGCGGTCGGGAGGGCGGCGAAGAAGTAGTCGTCGTCCCAGGGCGACGGGAGGTTCGTCCGGCTCGCGGGTCGCTCGGCATGGACGCGCTGGGGCTTCGGGGCTGCGATGGCCGGAGGCGCGGCGGACTCCGGCACCGGTCCGGCCGGCGCGTCCTTCCGCCGGCGCCTCGAGCGCCGGCGCCGTCTCCGCCTTCGCGCGCCGGGCGCGCCCTCCTCCGCCAGCTCTTCCGGCCCCGCCTCCTGCTCCGAATGGGTCGCTCTCGCCGGCTCGGCCGGCGAAACCTCCGCCCCCGTGTGCCAGAACGCGACGGCCTCCCGGAAATCCCCGCCGAGCTTCGCGCTCACCGCCTCGAGAATCCACAGCGCGTCGGCGAAGGCCGGGCGGTGCAGGGCCGCCTGGCGGGCTCCCCTCCTTAGGCCTCGGACGGGGACCATCCGACCGAGCAGGTGCAGTATCTGCCGGTACCGCTCCTGATCGCGCCGCGAGACCCGGAGCCGCACCGCCAACGGTCGCAGGAGGGCGTCCGTCACCTCCCGGAAGTTGACGCCGCGAGGCGGCGAGGCCGTGCCGTCCCGTGTCCAGCCTAGCCGCTCCGCGAGCAGCGGCAGCGCCAGGACCGCGAGGATCTCGCCGGTGCTCGCCTCCTGCCGCTTCGCGAGGCGCGCGTCGATGGCGTCGGTCAAAGCGACCATCAGGTCCCGCGCGCCGGGGTCGCGCCGGTACCCTCCGGCCAGCTCGGGCAGAATCACGTCGAACACCCCCGTATCGAGGGTGAGCTCGAACGACCGGCGCGCCGCCCCGCCGCGGCAGAAGCGGTTGATCTCCTCGAGGACGCGCGGGGGGGCGGCGCGGGGGATCTCGACCCGCGTGCGTCTCAGCGCTTCGAGGGTGGCCTCCTCGATCTGGAAGTCCAGCCGTGCGGCGAACTTGATCGCGCGGAGGATCCGGATCGGGTCCTCGCGGAAGCGGACCTCCGGGTCGCCGATGGTGCGGACCAGCCGGCGCCTCAGGTCGGAGAGGCCGTCGGCGTGGTCGAGGACGTTCCGCGAGCCGACGTCGTAGAGGAGCGCGTTGATCGTGAAGTCACGCCGCAGCGCGTCCTCCTCCGCGGTGCCGAACACGTTGTCCTCGCGGATCAGCAGGTCCTTGCGCCCGGGCTCGTCGGCGCCCTCCCGCTCGTCCCCGTCGTAGGCCCGGAACGTGGCGACCTCGATGATCTTTCCGCTCTGGAAGTAGACGTGGGCGAGGCGGAAGCGGCGCCCGATGATCCGGCAATTGCTGAACAGACGCTTGACCTGTCGCGGCGTGGCCGACGTGCCGATGTCGAAGTCCTTCGGCCGGCGGGCGAGCAGGAGGTCGCGCACGCAGCCCCCGACGAGGTAGGCCGTGTGGTTGAAGCGGGTGAGGCGCTCGAGAATTCGGACCGCGTCCGGGTCCAGCTCGGTCGGATCGATCGGACGGTGGATGACCCGCGGCCCGTGCCGGATCGGCACCGGCGCGCTCGTCCCGACGACAGGAGGAGCCGCGTCCGCCGGAGGGACCCGCAGGGCCGGCTCCTCGGCGGCGGGAGCCTCCCTCGCGCGAGGTGCCTTCGGGATGCGTGTCAGCAGATTGCGGATTCGCCTCAGCATCGTCTTCGGTGTCTACGGTCGTCGGCCATCGAACTCGACGACCCACGCGCACCACTATATCAGGCGCGACGGCGGAGGGCGCCGCGGACGCCGTTCTTTGACCGGCGGGCAGGCGCCGCCGGGAGAAATTCCGGGCTAAAATACCCGGGTGCGCCGCTCGCGAACAGGGACCGCCGTGCTCCTCGCCGCCATCGTGCTGGCGCCAAGCGTGTCGAGGTCCAGGGAACCGGTTCCCCCCGGGGGCCCCTCGCCGCCGCGATCGCTTCCCGGGGACCGCGGCGAGTCCCCGCCGCCTCCCGACGCCAAGAAGAAGCCGAAGGAAGAAAAGCCCAAGCCCGAGGCCCCGTGGCAGATTCCCGAGGATCTGCGGGCTCAGCTCGCCCGCACCGCGGATCGTTACAAGGAGTACGCGCTCCGCTTCACCTGCCTCGAGACGGTCCGCCTCGCCCGGTACGACGCCGACGGGGAGGCGTCCGACGAGTCGGTGCGGCGGTACGCGTACCTTCTCGAGCGCGAGGGGGAGGGCGAGACGCTCCGCGAGTACCGGCAGAAAGTCAGGGAGGACGGCACCCCCCGCGGCGGCGAGGTCCGTGACGAGGAGCCCTTCCCGCCGGCTTACGCCTGGGTGCAGTTGTTCAGCCGGTTCGCCCAGTCGTTCTTCGCCTACCGCGACCGAGGGGAGCGGGTCGAGGGGTACGACTGGGTGCGAGAGATCGAGTTCCGCGGGGCCCTCCCGTTCACCGACGGCAAGGACATCCGCCAGTGGGAGGGAACGGCCCTGGTGGACGCCGTCACGCTCTCGCCGATCGAGATCCACGCGCAGCCGACGGGGCAGGACGCGCGGGTCCGCGCGCTCTACGACCGGTGGTCGCAGGCGTTCAGTATCATCGGGCTCCACATGGCGCCGCGGCCGCTCCTCTACGGGGCCTTCGTGCAGCTCGGCCTTCGGAAGGACGGACTGAGCTTCCCCACGGAGATGCGGTACGACACGCGGATCGCGGTTTCGGCGAAGCGGTCGGTCCCGCGCCAGGCCTCGTCCCGCCGTTACGACGGCTATCAGTTCTTCAAGACGGCGACGACGGAAACTCCCGGCGCGGTGCTCGGGAAGTAGCCGGGCGCCGAGCGCTCAGCGGGTCGCCGGGGGCGCGCCTCCCGCCTGCGCGGTCGGCGGCGGGGTCTTCGGCGGCGCGAGAGCCGGATCCGAGATCGAAACCTTCGCTTTGGAGCGGAGCAGCGCGATCTGCCCCTCGAGCGTTTGGGCCCTGAGGTTCGCGGTGAATCGCTCGGTGAGCCTGTCCTTCACCTCGTCCCAGGCGAGCGCCTTCCCCGTCCGTCGCTCCAGGACCTTGATGACGTTGAAGCCCCGCGGGGTCTCGAAGACCGGCGAGACCTGGCCGATCGGCAGCGAGAACGCCGGCTCCTCCAGCTGAGGAAACGTCGCGCCGCGCGGGAAGAAACCGACGTCCCCGCCTTTGGCGGCGCCGGCAGGCTGGGTGTACTGGTCCGCCAGCTTCCCGAAGTCCTCGCCCGCCTTCGCCTTGGCGTAGGCCTCCTCGATACGCTTCCTCGCCTCGTCCCGCTTCGCAGGAGGGTCCGAGGGAGACACGGCCACGAGGATCTGGAGGACGTGGGCCTCGTCGCTGCTCTTGAACTTGTCCTTGTTGCTCTCGTACACCTTGCGGACCGCGGCCGGGTCCACCTTGACGTCCGCGGTCTTGGAGCGCGCCCACTGATCGGCAAGGAGCTGCGCCTCGAGGTCGGCGCGAATCTGCTCCTCGGTGACCATCGAGGCCACGAGCGACTTGCGGTAGGCGTCCTCGCTCGCGAAGCGCGACCGGTCGATCTTGATCCTCTCGTCGAGGTCCTTCTGTTCGACCTTCTGGCCCACGGCCTTGGCTGCCCGGGCCATGAGGTCGCTGTTGATCAGCGTCTGGAGGGACATGCGCAGCAGCTCGGTTTCCTGCTCCGGCGACACCGTGATCCCTCGCTGGTCGAGCTGCATCCGGTACGCGGACGCAAGCCCGTAGACCTGTCGCACCGTGATCGGACGGCCGTCCACCGTCGCCACGACGGTCGAAGGGTTCCGCTGCGGAGCGGCCTCTCGGGCGCCGGGCGGGACCCCCGGTGCGCCGACCGCGGCCGGAGCGGGGCCGCCCTGCCGGGCCGCCGGGGTCCCCGGCGCCGTGGGGGCCTCCGTCTTGGGTCCGCCGCACCCCGCCAGGAGCGCGATCGATCCCAAGAGGAACAGGCCGACGACGAGCCGGAGCGAGTGAGTCCCTGTTCGAACCATTCTGCCTCCCGGCGGGGACGCCCCCGCGAGTCGTGTCGGGCGCGACGATGCCCCGAACCCGCCATTGTAGAGGGCCGGCCGGTGCGCTTCAACCGGCACCGCGGATGCGGGCCGCGGCGCATGCTACGATGCCGTGGCCCTTAAGGCGCGGCTGCACGGCACGGCGCGGGGGAGAAGGCGTGAAGGAGACCGGCGACGGCGGCGGGATCCCCGAAGAGGAGTTTCCCGCGGAGGTCGCGCTCCCCGTCGAGGACCGGCTCGACCTCCACCCGTTCCAGCCGCGCGAGATCGGGTCGGTCGTAGGGTCGTATCTCGATGCCGCGCTCGAGGCCGGCTTCCAGGAGGTAAGGCTGATCCACGGCCGCGGGATCGGCGTGCAGCGCGAGATCGTTCGATCGGTCCTGTCGCGCCATCCCGGTGTCGTCGGCTTCGAGGACGCCCCACCCGACCGCGGCGGCTGGGGCGCGACGGTGGTGCGCCTCCGCCCCCGCGCGCGCACCGATTGACGGGCCACGCGACGCGCCGGACAATGGAGCCGGAGGTCACGACGATGTCCGCGACGCTCGACGTCCTCTGTCCCTGCTGCGGGAACAAGATGAAGGTGGACGCCGCCTCGGGAGAGATCCTCGCCGAGGAGCGCCCGGTCCCGAAGCCCTCGAAGAGCTTCGAGCAGGCGATGACGGAGGTGAAAACCGGCGCGCAGAAGCGCGAGGAGGCGTTCTCGAAGGCCGCCGACCGCACCCGCAACCAGCAGGACCTCCTCGACAAGAAGTTCGAGGAGGCCCGAAAGAAGGCCAAGGACGAAAAGGGCCGCCCGCCGAGCATCTTCGATCTCGAGTAGCGCGAATCGTCGCACGTTGTAGAATGCGCTCCGATGACGAGGCAACGAACATCGATCGCGGCGCTGCTCGTCCTGATCCCGCTCCTCCTCGCGTCCCAGGCGGCGGCATCGCCTCCCCAGCCTCGCCGACACCGCCACCCGAAGCCGACGCGACCGCCGCTGGACATGGTCTGGCACGTGGAGACGCTCGCGGGCGACGTCCTGGACTCCCGCTACGCCGACGAGCCGATCAACCCCGCGTCGGTCGTCAAGGTGGCGACCTCGTGGTGGGCGCTCGACAAGCTCGGTCCCGATCACCGCTTCGAGACGCGCTTCAGGGTCCGCGGGACGCTCGACCGGGAGAAGGGCATCCTGCGGGGCGATCTCGTCGTCGAGGGGGGCGGGGACCCCGACTTCCAGGCGGAGAACGCGTTCCTCACCGCGGCCGCGCTGAACCGGCTCGACGTGAGGCAGGTCACCGGCGCGCTGGTCGTCAACCACCGGTTCTGGATGGGATGGGAGGATGGCTCGGCCGGGATGGAGCGCGACCCGGACCGTCGCGCGGCGCTCATGGGGACGCGGCTCAAGCAGGCGCTCGACCCCAGGGCGTGGAGCCGCTCGACTCGCGCCGCGTGGCGAGAGTTCGCCGGGCGACGGGGCCTGTACGCCGACCATCCGCCGCGCGTGGCGATCGCCAAGGGTGTCCGGGTCGACGACGCGACGGACGGCGCCGAGGTCGCGGTCGTGCATCGCTCGAAGCCGCTGGCCGACACGCTCCGCCGCTTCAACTGTTTCTCGAACAACGACATCGAACGGGTCGGGGCCGCGCTCGGACCGGCGGGTGAGCTGGCGCAGCGGCTCGGGGAGGCGATCGGCGCTTCGCCGGATCTCGTCCGCCTCGAGACCACGTCGGGCCTCGGCGAGAACCGGATCACGCCGCGCCTCGCCGTGCGGATGATGCGCGAATTCCGCCGGACCGGCGACAAGGTCGGACGAGGCGTCGAATCGCTCCTGCCCGTCGCGGGATGCGATCCCGGCACCGTGACGCGGTTTTTCCCGCTGCTGTCCGAGGGGCCGAACGCCACCGCGCTCGTCGCCAAGACCGGGACCCTTACCGCGACGGACGGCGGGATCTCGGTGCTGGCCGGGTTCCTGAACACCGCGCAGGGCGAGCTGGTGTTCTGCATCGCCGCCCCGCACGCCGCGGGGCGGGTCAAGCGGGCGCGCCATCAGGAGGAGCAGTGGCTCCTCGCTCTGCTGGCGAGCCACGGAGGCCCGGCGCCGCGCCCGTGCGCGCCACCCCTCCCCTCGGCGGACGCCGACGCGGACGTGGTTCTCGCGGCGTTCCCTGCGGGGACCGTCGCGCCCGACGCGGGGAGGACCGCGGTCCGGCCGTGAGGGAGCGGGTTTCTACGTTTCCCTCTTGTGCCACCACTCCCGGAACAGACGGCACTTTCCCTCGCCGTCGAGGGTGACCGCCGCGACGCCGTCGAGGTGGACGCGCTTGCCCGACGGGATCCTGAGGAACGACGCCCACCAGTGGGCGATCCCGGTCTCCCCGGCCGCGGCCAGCAACTCGTAGTGGAAGCGGATGTCGTCCTGCGTGCGCGGGATGTGCTCCCAGTACGCGCGGACGGTCGCCCGGCCGCGCATCGGGTCGCGGTACGGCGCCTCCTGGTACACCGCCAGCTCGGCGAAGAGAGAGGCCGCCAGCTCGGGGTCCCGCGTCTCCCAGGCGCGCTTGTAACTCTCGAGCCAATCGCGGAACGGGTCGGGGCTCATGCGGTGAGATTAGCGCGGGCGCCGGGAAGGGACAAGGGACGCCGCCGTCAGTTCAGGCCCACTACCTCGAACCCCAGAGCCCGCGCCGCAGTTCCCAGCGCGACGTCGTGGGTCGCCATGACGATGTCGGGGCTCCTGGCCTCGCGCCACGCCAGCGCCGTGGCCAGGTGGATAGCATCCAGCGTGCCGAGCGGCGTGGGAAACGGCTGCGAAGCGCGCGAGAGGATGGACCGCCCGGGCTCCACCACCGACATCTCCTCGAGGAGCCGGAAGACCGACTCCCGGCGCGCCGCGAGATCGCGGTCGGACAGCCCCGCGCGGAGCCTCAGGCGGTCGAGCGTCCTAAGGCACTCGACCTCGACGAGAGCGCTGGCGATCCCCTCGCGAACCCGCTTCCACTCCCTCAGCCGGTTCCGCTGGCCGAGGACGACGCGGAGCACGACGGAAGCATCCAGGTAGGCGATCATCGCTCGCCCTGCCGCTCTTCCAGCAGCAGCTCGACGACGTCCACGCCAGTCTCGAGAGGGGGCGGCAGCGGGACGCGCTGCAGGGACGGCGACTTCCCGAGGGGCTTGCGCACCACGAGGGGCTCGCCCTCCGGAGCGTAGGGGACGAGGCGCGCGACCGGGGTGTTCCGATCCATGACGACGAGAGTGCGGCCGCCGCGCACCTCGCGCAGGTACTCGCTCAGCCGCGCCTTGAGCTCGGCGATCTTCGCGTGCTTCATGACCATAACATAGTCACATCAGGTCATAAAGGCAAGGGGCGCGGTGTCCGGCGGAGGAGTCGGGACCCGGCGTGATCGTCCTACCTCGGCCCCGGCTCGAACCTCTCGTCTTCGCCCTCCACCGGGGCCTGGTTCCGGGCGTCCCGCTCCGCGGGGCGGCAGCCGGGGGCCAGTCAGGTCGAGACGCCGGCCCTCGGCAGCAGGAAGCGGTTCAGCACGAACCAGCCGGCGAAGACCGCGATCAGCAGAAGGACGTTTCCGAGACGTTCCATCAGTACACCGCCTCCAGGCTCGATACCAGGATACGCAGGCACGGCTCGACGTCGCAACGCCCGGCGAAGGACCGGAGCCCATCCACGATGAGGGATAGGACGTCCTCCGTGACCGGGGTCACGAACATCTCCGCCTCCCATCGAGGCCAGCGCCCGTGCTCCGCCGCGGCGCCGGGCTTGACGCCGACGGCCCCCGGGACGCGCAGAAACCCCTCGACCCCGGCGCGCACCAGCGCGTCCTGCACCGTTTCGGCGAGGTCGGAGCTGCAGAGGATCGTGAGCTGCTTCACGGGCCCTCCTCCTCGCGGACGACCGCCGGCGCCGGGACGCGCCGCCGCATCATCATGAAATACAGGAGCGGGATCACGACGAGCGTCAGGGCCGTCGAGACGAAGACGCCGCTCATCAGGGCGACGGCGAGCCCTTGGAAGATCGGGTCGAGCACCATCACGATTCCTCCGACGATGACCGCGGCCCCCGTGAGCGCGATCGGCCGGAACCGCACCGCCCCCGCCTCCAGCACCGCCTCGCGGAGGGGGAGCCCGCGCTCCATGGACAGCTCGATGAAGTCCACGAGCAGGATCGAGTTCCGCACGATGATCCCCGCCAGGGCGATCATCCCGATCATCGAGGTGGCGGTGAAGAACGACCCGGTCAGCGCATGGCCGGGGAGGATGCCGACCAGGGTCAGGGGAATCGGGGCCATGATGAGGAGCGGCACCGCGAACGACCGGAACCAGGCGACCACGAGGATGTAGATGAGGATCAGCACCGCGCCGAATGCGATCCCCAGGTCGCGGAACACCTCGTACGTGATCCTCCACTCGCCGTCCCAGACCACCGCCTCGCGGTCGCCCTTCCGCGGGTCGTCCACCATCCGTTCCTCGACCATGGTGCCGCGCGGGACGGCGATCGCCCGGATCCGATCGGACATCTTCAGGATCGCGTACGCGGGCGACTCCTCGGACCCGGCGACGTCCCCGATCACGTAGGTGACGGGCCGGCCGTTCTTCCGGTAGAGGAAAGGTGAGGTCGTCCCCGTCTCGAGCCGGCTGATCTCCCGGAGCGGGACCGTCATCCCCGCGGCGGAGATCAACCTCAGGTTGCCCAGAGCCTCCACGTCGCTCCGGTCCGTGCGGGCGAGCCGAACCGTGACCGGCACCGGCTCGCGCTCGCCGCCGGGGTGCGCCACGGCGGGGGAGAGCCCGTCCACCGCGAGCCGCAGGGTCATCGCCACCTGTTCGGGATCCACCCCCGAGAGCGCCGCCTTCTCGCGGTCCACCACGAACCGCGCCTTGGGCTGCTGCGCCTCGACGTACCAGTCGGTGTCGACGACGCCGTCGGTGGAGTCGAAGATCGCGAGCACTTTTCGCGCGACCTCCTGCCGCACCGCGGCGTCCGGTCCGTACACCTCGGCCACGAGCGTCGAGAGAACCGGGGGGCCCGGCGGGATCTCGGCGACTTTCACGCGCACCCCGTGCCGCCGCGCGACCTCCGTCACCACCAGGCGGATCCGGCTCGCGATGGCGTGGCTCGACGCCTTGCGGTCCCCCTTCGGGAGCAGGTTGACTTGCAGGTCGGCCTTGTTCGACTGGCGCCGCGCGAAGTAGTGGCGGACGAGCCCGTTGAAATTGAACGGCGCCGAGGTCCCGGCGTAGACCTGGATGTCCCGGACCTCGGGCGTGAGGGCGAGCCGGTCCGCCATCTCCCGCGCCGCGGCCAGCGTCGCCTCGAGAGTCGTCCCCTCCGGCGCGTCCACGACCACCTGCATCTCGCTCTTGTTGTCGAACGGGAGCATCTTGACCGTCACGAACTCGAGCGGGACCAGCGCGACGGACAGGAGCAGGAGAACGGCAACCCCGCCGAGCATGCCCCAGCGGTACGCCGGGCGGCGGAGCAGCGGCTCCATCAGCCGCCGGTAGGCCCGCGCACCGGTCCCCTCGGGAGCCGCGTTTTCCGCGTCGGCGGGGCGGGCGGCCTCGCCGCGGAGCAGCCTGAAGGCGAGCCACGGCGACACCACGAACGCGACCAGGAGGGAGATCAGCATCGCGAACGATGCGCCGACGGGGATCGGTCTCATGTAGGGCCCCATCAGGCCGGTCACGAACGCCATGGGGAGGATCGCCGCGATCACCGTGAAGGTGGCGAGGATCGTCGGGTTCCCGACCTCGTCCACAGCGAACACGGCGGCCTGGAGCGGCGGGAGCTTCCGCAGCGTCATGTGCCGGTGAATGTTCTCGACGACGACGATGGCGTCGTCCACGAGGATCCCGATGGAGAAGATCAGCGCGAACAGGGTCACCCGGTTCAGCGTGTACCCCGCGACGTAGTAGATCAGCAGGGTGAGCGCCAGCGTCACCGGGACGGCCACCGCCACCACCACCGCCTCCCGCCAGCCCAGCGCCAGCGCCATCAGCGCCACGACGGAGATCGTCGCGAGAAGGAGGTGGAGAATCAGCTCGTTGGACTTCTCCTGCGCCGTCTCGCCGTAATCGCGGGTGACGGTGGTCCTCACGTCGGCCGGGAGCACGCGCCCGCGCTCCGCCTCCAACCGCCGGAGCACCGCGTCGGCCACCACCGTCGCGTTCGCTCCTCGCGTCTTGGAGACGGCGAGGGTGACCGCCGGGACCGTCGGCTTCCCCGGCTCCGCGTGGAACACGTAGCTTCTCGGCTCCTCGGGGCCGTCGAGTACCCTCGCGACGTCCCTGAGGTGAACGGGGCGCCCCATCGGCGCGGCGACCACCACGGCGCCGACGTCGTCGGCCCCGGCGAGGAAGTCCCCGGTCTCCACCACGGTCTCGCGCCCGCGCGCCCCGAAGCTGCCGGCGGGGAGCGATGTCCCGGCATTCTGGAGCGCCGCGAACACCGTCGCGGGGGCGAGGTCCCGCGAGGCCAGCCGCTCCGGATCCGCCTCCACGCGAATCTCCCGTCGCAGCCCCCCGAGCAGGGTGGTGGACCCGACGTTCGGGACGGCGCGGATCTCCTCCTCGATCTCCGCTGCCATCCTCCTCAACGCCAGCGGGTCGTACCGGTCCGACGAGAAGGTGACCGCCAGGATCGGCACGTCGTCGATCGAGCGCGGCGTCACCGACGGTGGGAGGGCCCCGGCGGGGAGGGAAGGCACCACGTTGGCGACCTTGTCCCGCACGTTGATCAGCGCGCGCTCGGGATCGGAGTTGACGTAGAACCGGACGATGACCATCGCGCCCGAGGGTCGCGACGTGGAGTACGCGTACTCGACTTCCGGGATCTCCCGAATCGCGCGCTCCAGCGGGACCGCGACCAGACGCTCGACGTCCGTGGACTCGGCGCCGGGCCACGGCGCCAGGACGTCGATCATCGGCACCACGATCTGCGGCTCCTCCTCGCGGGGCGTCGCCAGAACCGCCAGGGCGCCCAGGGCGAGAGCCGCCACGACGAGGAGCGGCGTCAGCTTGTTGTCGATGAACGCCCGGGCGATGCGGCCCGAGGCTCCGACGCCGGCCATCACCGCACCTCGACTCGCCGCCCGTCCTCGAGGCCGGCCGGTGGCTCGGTCACGATGCGCTCGGCCGCGGCGAGCCCGGTCAGGACCTCGGCCCGTCCGCTCCGCGCCTCGCCCACGGTGACCCAGCGGAGGCGCGCAACCCCCTGCCCGTCCAGCACGAACACCCCCGTGAGCGGGCCGCGCCGGACCAGCGATGTCTCGGGGACCGTGAGCGCTTTACCTTCCTCCCCGGCGAGACGCATCCGGGCGAACATCCCGGAACGGAGAGCGCCGTCGGAATTGTCGAGGAGCGCGCGGATCGAGCGGGTGCGGCTCCTCGGGTCGGCGGCCGGGAGAATCTCGGACAACGCCGCCCTGCGAAGGCCCACCCCCGCAGCGTCCACCTCGATCTCCACCGGGTCGCCGACGCTCCGGCCCCGAAGCGTCGTCTCCGGGACCTGCGCCTCGATCTTCATCCTCGAGGTGTCCTCGACCACGAACAGAGGCATCCCGGGCGCCGCGGTGTCGCCCACCTCCACGTGCCTCTCCACGACGACGCCGTCGAACGGGGCGACCACCCGGGAATAGGCCACGTACATTCGCGCCGCGGCGACGCCTTCCTCGGCGGCCTCGAGATTGGCGGCGGCCACCTCGTACCCCGCGGCCGCATCGTCGGCGTTCTTCTGCGTCGCGGCCTGCTTCGCGAGGAGCCGCTCCATCCGCTCCTTCATGAGCTTCGCGTTGCGCTCCATGGCGGAAGCCGCGGCGGCGTTCGCCTCGGCCTGCGCGAGACGCGCCGAGACCTCGCGGCTCTCGACCAGCGCGAGGACCTCGCCCGCGCGGACCCGATCCCCCTCGCGGCGCAGGACCCGGTCCACGCGCCCCATCAGAATCGTCCCGGGGGTCGCCCGCCGGAACGGAGCGACGCCGGCGGTGATCGAGAGCGGCCGGGCCCAGGCAATCTCCTCGACGACCGCCACCCTCGCTCCGATGGCCGGGCCCGCCGAGGGGCGTGCGGTTTCGTGGCCGCCGCCGCAAGCCACGGCGAGCATCGCGGCCAGGCCCACGCCCGCCGCGGCCGCGCGAGGCAGCGCCTCTCCCGCCCTTCCGATCCAAGAACCGCTGGCCATGGGTTTCATCGCCTTCCTCGTGTCGTGGTTGCGGATCATGTCAGCGATCCTCGGCCGGTGCACCGGCCTCGCGGCCGGTCGCGAGGTCGAGCGCGGCGTTCCCGAGCGCCAGATCGCGGATCGCCGCCGCCCGATTCCCCTGGACAGCGGTTCTCGCCGCCTCGGCGCCGAGCAGCTCGACCATCACGGCCATCCCCTCGTCGTACCGGTCGCGCACGATCCTCAGCGCCTCCTCGGACTGCGACAGCGCCGATTCGGCCACTCTGAGCCGCTCGGCCGCCGCGTTCCGGTCGGCCCAGGCGGCGCGAACTTCCAGCCGGATCCCTTCGGCCATCGCCTCGCGCAGCGCCAGCAGCCGCTCGCGGTCGGCTCGGGCCCTCGCCGTGCGCGCGGCGGTCTCGAGGCCGTCGAACAGCGGTACCCGCACGGAGAGCCCCGCGCTCCAGTTGCTCCCGTCGGTCCCGAGCGGGCTGCGCCCGTTCCACTCGACCTGGGCGCCGGCCCCGATCTCCGGGAGACGGTGGCTCCGTGCGATCCGCTCTCCCACGTCCGCCTGCCGGAGCCGAAGGTCGAGCGAGCGGAGATCCGGCCGGCCGGCCAACGCCTCGGCCACTCGCGTCTCCGCGTCCGCGCCAAGGGGGGCCGGATCGATCCTCGGCGGCGCGAGGTCGAACGAGCGGTCCTCGGTGAGTCCGAGCGCCTGTCGCAGCGCGGCGCGCGCGACGGCCGTTGCCTGCTCGGCCCTTATCCCCATCGCCTGCACCTCGGCGAGGCGGACCTCGGCGGACATCCGGTCGGAGGGGACCGAGAGGCCCGCCTCCTCGTGCCGCTTCGCCAGGTCCGCGTTGGCCCTCGCCGCCAGCTCGGCGGCCCGGGCGACGTCGAGCAGCTCGTCGGCGAGCACCACGTCCCAGAAGGCGCGAACCGCGTCGAACGCCACCTCGTCGCGTGTCCGCGCGCGGGAACCCGAGGAGGCCTCGACGCCGAGCGTCGCGGCCTTCACGTAGAGGCGCGTCCGCCCCGCATCCCAGACGTTCTGACGCAGGACCGCGCGCGTCGCCGCGTTGGTGAAAGGATCGGGGTTGTTCAGCGCGCCCAGGTCGAAGTCCGTCGTCGCGAACCGCTCCTGACCGAGCTTCGAAGCGAAGACGAACACGGGGTTCGTGGACCGCATCCAGTCCTCGGTGAGGTCGAGGCGGGGGAGCCAGCCGCTGCGTGCCAGCTTCCCGTCGGCCCTCGCGGCGTCCACCTGCCGGTCCGCCGCGCGGAGCGCCGGGTGGTTCAGCAGGGCGAGGGCGACGGCCGAGTCCGGCGTGAGCGGCTCCGCGGCGCGCGCCGCCGCGCCGGCATGGGCGATGGCGGCGAGCGCCAGCGCGAGTCCGGCGAGAATAGGGCGAGGCCTCATTCGAATCCTCCTCGGGCGGCCGCCCGCCGCCCATCGTGAGGATGCAGCGGGCCGAATCGGGGATACGCGCGCGCCGGCCCGGATGCTAACATTCCATGAGGAAGGCGGGTGACGGTGGCGGTTACGGACGACACGACGCTGCTCGAGAGGATCCGGCGCGACGAGCCCGGGGCGTTCGACGCGTTCGTCGCCGCCTACGGCGACCGGATCTACGGCTTCGGCCGGCGCGTGTGCGGGGAGACCGAGGACGCGCGCGACGTGGTGCAGGACACGCTGCTTCAGGCCTACCTGTCGCTGAAGGACCTGCAGCACCCCGAGGCGCTCCGCTCGTGGCTCTACCGCGTCGCGGCCAACGCGTGCCTGATGAAGCGGCGCAAGGGGAAGTTCGAACCGGCGCGGGAGCTCTCCCTGGAGGAGCTGGCGCCGCGGCCGGGCGGCGGGCCGGGGATCGAGATCCCGGATCCGGGCTCGCTCCCGGACGAGAGCCTCGAGCGGGCTCGCATCCGGGAGCGCGTCCAGGCGGCGATCGGTGACCTTCCGGCCCGCTATCGCATCGTATTGGTCATGCGCGACATGGAGTACCTCTCGACGGAGGAGACCGCGGAGGCGCTCTCCCTGCCGGTCACGACGGTGAAGATGCGGCTCCACCGCGCGCGGCTCATGGTGAGGCAGCGGCTCGAGGCCGCCTTGGCCGACGATGCGGCCGGCAGGAGGAAGGCATGACACTCGCCCACCGGCACGACTCCGCCGCTTGCCGGGAGATGCTGGAGCGCCTCTCCGAGTACCTCGACGGCGAGCTCAATCCGTCCGTCTGCGCCGGGATCGAAAGCCACATGGCCGACTGCGAGCCGTGCGTCGCGTTCCTGAGGTCGCTCCGGCACACGGTGGCCCAGATCGGAAGCCTGCCGCAGCCGCGCCTGCCCGACGACCTCAAGCGAGCCTGCGCGGAGGCGTACGAGAAGTTCTCCGGCCGCCGATGAGGAAGCCGGGCTCGCGCCTCGCCCTCGTATCTTCGGTGGGTCGCGCTGCATCTCCTTCGGCACGGGGGCCCGGTGGGAAGCCCCGCGCGAAGGAGGAAGCGATGGGAATCAACGCATGGCTGAGGATGGTCGCGGGAGTCTTCGTGGTGATGGGGGTGGCCCTCGGCCACTTCGTGAGCCCGTGGTTCCACTTGCTCACGGTTTTCGTCGGGCTCAACCTGTTCCAGTCGGCGTTCAGCGGCTGGTGCCCGATGATGTCGATCCTGAAGACGGCGGGGGTGCCGGAAGACTAGGAGGACCCATGGACATCGGCATCGGGAGGACCGTGGACCTGCCCTACGAGGTCGCCCTCGCGAGGGTGGAAGACGCGCTGAAGCGGGAAGGGTTCGGGGTCCTCACCCGGATCGACGTGAAGGCCACGATGAAGGAGAATCTCGGGGTGGAATTCACTCCGTTCGTGATCCTCGGCGCGTGCAACCCGCCGTTGGCCCACCGCGCGCTTCAGGCCGAGCCCGCGATCGGGCTCATGCTCCCCTGCAACGTGGTGGTGCGGTGGACCGCCGCGGGGACAACGAGAATCGAGGCGGTCAACGCGGCCGCCATGGCTTCCCTCTTCCCGAGGGCGGACCTATCTGCGGTGGCCGACGAGGTCGGCGAGCGCCTTGCCCGAGTGCTCGCGTCCGTGTGACGCGGCCGAACGGGCGCTTCGCTTCTGGACCGTGGTCAGGCTCTCGATCGACGTGCCCTTGAGGACCTCCGCCATCTTCTGCTGGACCTCGAGCCAGATCGAGGTCGCCGGGCAGTTGTCCGACCGGGCGCACCCCGCGGGATCCGGGGTGCAGTTGGTCAGCGAAAGCGGCCCCTCGATCGCCTCGACGACGTCGAGCAGGGTGATCCTCGATGCGGGCTTGGCCAGCGCGAAGCCGCCGTGGACTCCCCTGGAGGAGCGGAGAAGTCGCGCTCGCACGAGGCTGCGGAGGATCTTCGCCATGAAGCTCGGAGGTATCCCTTGCGCCTCGGCGATGTCGCTGCGCAAAGCCACCGCACCGTCGGGCATGGAAGCGATATGGACCATGCCCCGGATGGCGTAGTCACCGGCATTCGTTAGACGCAGTCCGATGGCGGGCCTCCTTTCGGATCGTTCCCACGGCACCTTTCGCAGAAGGCGTGCCAGGGCTTTTGGGAATGAATAGTACACCAATTCGGTAATTTATACCAGAGATTTCCCGCGAGACCGCCGTGCGATGCGTCCTGCGCCGCTTCCGCTGCGGGCCTAGGCGCACCGCGCCTCCTCCCGCGTTTGACAACGCCCGATCCCGCACCCACAATGGCCGCGCGAAAACGGGCGGATCGCCGCTTCCGGCGGCGCGCCCGGCAGAGGGCATAGGGACCCATCGCGGGCCCGTTCCAGGAGGAGATCGCGCAATGACGCTCAAGCCGTGCAGGATCGGAAGGTCGTTTCTCGCCGTTTCGGGCCTCGCGCTCGCCCTCGTGCTCACCGGCACCACCAACGCCGCCGAACCCGCAAAGCCCACCCCCGGCAATGAGCGGCTCTTCCAGGCGTTCGCGGAGGACGCCACGATCGTCCCGAACCAGTGGTGGGAGGGGAGCCTGGATTACGCCAGCTACGAGCACTTCGACGTGACCGCGCTCATGCTCACCGCGGCCCTGAAGCCGATGGATCGCCTTGAGCTGGGAGGCCGCGTCGGGTTCGGAAGCTCCTCCGGTGACTCGGGCGCTCCCGACGGCTCCGGCGCCACCGACCTCGACGTCTGGGGAAAGTGGCATCTCGGCGCCGTCGGCGGCCGCACCGAGTTCGTCGTCGGCGGCCTGGCGACGGTCCCGACCGGGGACGAAACCGCGGGGCTCGGACACGACGCCTTCGATCTCGAGGGGTTCGGCGCGATGCGCTACCGGCTGCCCGAAGCGATTCTCACCGCTCACGCGGGGTTCCGGATGAACGGGGATGGACACATAGGGCCGCCGCACCCGCGCGGAGACGCCCTGGACGGAAAGACGTCGGTCCTCCTCGGC
>JBGQAU010000132.1:0-4942 GCA_041494445.1 Acidobacteriota bacterium
CCTGATCGTCCTCTCGTCGCTGAACTGGGCGATCTACACGCTGGTCGCGCGAGGGCTCTCGGTGCGCCGGCGGCCGTTGCCGCTCACGTTCCGCGCGCTCGCGGTCGGGACCGCGGCGTCGGTCGGGATCTGGCTCGCCGCCGGGAACCCCTCCGAGATCGGGCACGCGTCGGCCGAGGCCTGGGCTGCCCTCGCCTTTCTCGGCGTGGGGTGCACCGGCGCGGGCTACCTCGTGTGGTCCTTGGCTCTGGAGCGGCTCGAGGCGGGAACCCTCTCTTCGTTCCAGTACGTCCAGCCGCTGGTGACCGCCGGGGTGGCGGCCGCCTGGATCGGCGAGTCCACGGGGCCCATGGTGCTCCTCGGGGGCGGGCTGGTGCTCGCCGGCGTCGCCCTGGTCCAGCGCTCGGCCCTCCGCGTCGCGGCCCGGGGCTGACCGGACTCCCCGCCACTCTTCGGTGTATTTGTAAGCTTTCATGGTGGTGCGAAGAGTGTTGAGGCGTGGAGGAGAGGGGGGCCTCACGGCGAGGCGGAGGTTGGATCCCCTGTTGGGGATCGCCTCGGGGGCCGGGGCAGATGCGGGAGGCTCAGAAGGCGCGAGCGAGCGCGTCGTCCCATTCCTGCTACATTGTGCTCCGCCTCGGTCCCAGGGGGGAGAGGGGAACGCGATGACCGTCGAGAAGGCGTACGACAACCTCGAGTTCCTGCGGAGCAGAGAGGCCCGGACGCTCCGGATCCTGAGCGAGTACCTGGAGCCGCAGGCGCGGTTCCAGCGGTACCGGATCAAGGACACCGTGGTGTTCTTCGGGTCCGCTCGCGCGATCCCCAGGGATCGGGCCGACGAGGCGCTCCGCGAGGCGGAGGCTTCCTCCGACGCGGCTGCGATCGAGCGGGCCAGAAAGGCTCTCGGGTTCTCCCGTTACTACGAAGAGGCGCGGACGCTCGCGCGCAGGGTGACCGAGTGGTCGAAAAGCCTGCCGCCGCCCAACCGGCGGTTCATCGTCTGTTCGGGCGGCGGCCCGGGAATCATGGAGGCGGTGAACCGGGGCGCGTCCGAGGCCGCGGGCATTTCCGTCGGCCTCGGGATCAGTCTCCCCGCCGAGCCCAGCCACAACCCGTTCATCACCCGGGAGCTGGCGTTCGAATTCCACTACTTCTTCATGCGCAAGTTCTGGTTCGCCTACCTCGCCAAGGCGCTCGTGGTGTTCCCCGGCGGCTTCGGCACCCTGGACGAGATGTTCGAGCTGCTCACCCTTGTCCAGACCCACAAGGTCGGCAAGCGGATGCCGATCCTCCTCTACGGCAGCGAGTACTGGAACGACGTGATCCGCTTCGACGCGCTCGTCCGCTGGGGGACCGTCGCCGAGGAGGATCTCGGCCTCTTCCGCGTGGCCGACACTCCCGAACAGGCGTTCGAGGTCCTCGAGGGCGAGCTGACGCGGCTGTACCTCGGGCCCGAGAACGGCTCCTGACCCCCCGGGCGGGATCGGCCACTTGACTCCGGACCCGCGACCGCCGACTCTACGCGCATGATCCGAATTGAGGATCTGAGTAGGCGACTCCAGGCGATCCGGGATCAGTTCCGCACCAACGAGCGAGCGTACGCCATCTCCCTGGTCCTGGCGGCGGGCTTCCTGGGAGCGCTCGGCGCCGTTCTGGTCCGTTTCGGCGGTCTCGCGATCCAGTATCTCGCCTTCGCGAGCACGGATCAGCCTCTCGACGTCGCCCGGGTCCTGCGGTTTCCGATGGTGGTGCTCGCTCCGGCGGCGGGAGGGCTCGCCGCGGGCCTGCTCGCGACGTTCCTCGTCAAGGGCGGGGGCGGAGGCGAGGGGACCTCGGAGATCATGGAGGCGGTCTCGCTCCGGGGAGCGGGCCAGCTCCACCTGGGGCGGACGCTCCGGAAGTCCCTCGCATCGGTCCTCCTCAACGCCACGGGCGGGTCGGTCGGGCGCGAGGGCCCGATCGTGCAGATCGGGGCTGCCGCGGCGTCGGGCCTCGGTCGGATCCTCCGCGTCCCGGCGGAACGAAGGCGGATCCTGATCGGCTGCGGCGTCGCCTCCGGGATGGCCGCCGCCTACAACGCGCCGATCGGTGCCGCCCTGTTCGTGATGGAGGTGATCCACGGGAACTTCGCCCTCGACATCTTCGGCCCCGTGGTCCTCGCGTCGATCACCGCGACGCTCCTCTCCCGCGGGGTGTTCGGCGTCGCCGCGCTCTACCCGGTCGCGCCGGGCCGGGCGCCGGGGCTTTTGTCGCTGCCGCTGTTCGCGCTGCTCGGCGTCCTGATCCCGCTCGTGGCGCTGCTTCTGAGGTCGAGCGTCGAGTCTTCGGAGAGGCTCTTCCGACGCGTGCCGCTCCCGGTCTGGGCGCGCACCGGGCTCGGAGGGCTCGCGGTCGGGCTCCTGGCCTGGTGGATCCCCGAGGTGTGGGGAAACGGCTACGACGCGGTGAGCGAGGTCCTGATGGGGAACCTGCTCCCCACGGTGCTGCTGCCGCTCCTGCTCGCGAAGATCGTCGCGACCGCCGCCTCCATCGGCTCCGGCGGCTCGGGCGGCGTGTTCACGCCGACGCTGCTGGTGGGCGCCGCCGGGGGAGCGCTGTTCGCGGCGGGGGCCCACGCGGCGCTCCCCGGCCTTCAAGTGCAGCCGGTGTACTACACCCTGGGCGGGATGGCCGCGGCGGTCGCCTCCACGACCTTCGCCCCCATCACGGCGCTGATCATGGTCTTCGAGATGTGCCAGGACTACGGCGCGGTCATGCCGCTGGCCGTGGCCGTGGTGACCGCCACCGCTCTCTCGCGGACGCTGCGGCGGGACTCGATCTACACCGAGGCGCTCAGGAGGCGCGGCGTCGACTTCGACCTGGCGTTCGAGCAGATGGCGCTGGTCTCGCTCCGCGCCGAGGACTTCATCCGGACGCATCCGCTCACCGTGCGCGCCGACGCGCCGATGGGCGAGGTTCTCGAGCGGTTCACCGAGACCCGGGCGACCGCGATCTACGTCCTGGACGCCGACGGAAGGCTCAAGGGGGCGATCGACCTGCGGGACGCGTTCCAGGTGGCGGGAGAGCCGCAGCTGAAGGACAGCCTGGTGGCGCTCGACCTGGTCCGCGACGTCCCGAGGGTCACGAGGCGGACGCCGCTCGACGAGGTGATGCACCGTTTCTCCCAGCTCGAGCTGGCGCAGCTCCCGGTGGTGGACCAAAACGCGCCCGACCGTCTGGTGGGCAGTGTGGCCCGGCGGGACGTGGTGCAGGCCCTCGACCGGGAGGTGCTGCGCCGAAGAATGGTGCTGGCGCAGTACCTCGGCGGGACCGTTCCCGGCGAGGAGGCCGGCGCCCGGCGCGCCGGCGACCTTCGCATCGAGGAGCGGCCGGCCCCGGCCATGCTCGTCGGGCGATCGCTCCTGGAGTCCGGCCCCTACCACGCGCTGGGGCTCTATGTCCTCGCGGTGAAGCGTCCCGAAGGGGACGGCGTCCGCGAGATCTCCCCCGCGCCGCCCGATCTGGTGGTGCACGAGGGCGACACCCTGGTCCTTCTGGGCCCGGCCGGTGCCTTCGAGGCACTCGGACCGTGACGTGAGGCGCGCTGCGCTGGTCGCGGGGCCGGACGACGCAGGCAAGAGCGTCCAGCAGGTCTTGCACGACCGTCTCCGCGTTCCGCACTCCCGCGCGAGAGCGCTCGTCCTCTCGGGCGAGGTCCGACGCAACGGGGCGATCGTGGCGAGCCCGGGCGATCGCGTTCTCGAAGGGGACCGGCTCGAGGCTTCCCTCGATTCGGGGAGCCGTGGCACGGCCCCTCGACGGGCCCACCGCGGTCACGGCTACCGGATCGTGCACGAGGAGCGGGAGTTCGTCGTGGTCGACAAGGACGCGGGACTGATCACCGTCCCCTCCCCGTCCCACCGCGGCGAGTCCCTGATCGAGATTCTGACCGACCTTTACCGCCGGCGGGGCTTCCGCGAAGCAGCGGTCCGGGCGGTCCACCGGATCGACCGGTTCACGTCCGGTCTCGTGGTCGCGGCCCGGCCCGGCCCGGTGTTCGCCTCGCTGAGGGCCCAGTTCGCCTCGGGCCTCCCCGATCGCGTCTATCTCGCCGTGGCCGAGGGACGAATGGAGCGCGACGAGGGACGGCTCGTCCACCGGCTGGCGGAGCACCCGGTGAGCCTCAAGGTCCACCCCGTCCCTCACGGGCACGCCGGGCGCACGGCGGTCTCCCGCTTCCGCGTGGTGGAGCGATTCCCGGGCGCGACGCTGCTGGAAGTGACGCTCGAGACGGGGCGCAAGAACCAGATTCGCGTCCAGCTCGCCGCCGAGAGGCACGCGCTGGTGGGGGACGGCGCCTACGGCCGGCGCTCGCATCTGATCGATCGGACCGCGCTCCACGCGTACCGGCTGGCGTTCGACCACCCGGCGCGCGGACGGCGACTGGCGTTCGAGGCGCCTCCTCCCGCCGATTTCCGGCGGCTCCTGGCCGCCCTGCGCCGCGGAGGGTGACGCTACTCGCCGACGAGCACCAGCACGCCGGTGTACGTGAAGAGGTGGTTCACCCCGCGGAGCGGGGCGATCTCCGCGTTGCAGAAGAACCCCAGCAACGGGAGGCCGGGCAGGGCGCGGGAGAGGAGCGCGGCATCGACCCCGTCCTCGTGGTACAACGATCTGCCCCGTGCGAGACAGTTGAAATAGAGTCCGAAGCGGAAGCGGCTCGGGTCCTCCTCGCTCAGCAGGACGCCGAGCACGCGATCGAGGTCCTCGCGCGCGGCGGAGCCGCCCCTGAGCGCGAACACCAGCCGCTGCCCTTCCTCCACTTCCTCCGAGATGCCGAGAACGCCGGTGTCGTCGTCGGCGGTCAGGATGTTGCGGATCAGGTACTCGCCGGCGCGGACTCTCGACTCCGCGGAGTCGGGCACGAGTCCGACGAACAGGTAGTTGAACGCGGACTCGCTCC
>JBGQAU010000050.1:0-22706 GCA_041494445.1 Acidobacteriota bacterium
CACGCCGTTTCCGATCAGCGCGACCATCGCGGGGAGCAGCTTCGGCGTGTACTGATAGTCCGGGTGGACCATGATGACGATGTCGGCGCCCTCCTCGAGGGCGAGCCGGTAGCAGGTCCGCTGGTTCGCGCCGTAGCCGCGGTTTCGCTCGTGGACGTGGACCCTCGTGCTGGGCAGCGCGCGGGCGATCTCGACGGTCCTGTCGCGGCTGGCGTCGTCCACCACCAGGACGAGGTCCGCGATCTCCTGCTCCATGACCTCGGCGTACGTGCGCGCCAGGGTCTTCTCGGCGTTGTACGCCGGCATGACCACGACGACCTTCTTCCCCTTGAACACGCTCCGCCCCGCCTCCGCGATCGGCCGGTTATCCTACCATCCTCCCCCGGTGTTCAGGATGGTACGATGAGCGGCCGCTCCGCGGCGGGAGAGGACGGCGCGCGATGTCCGAACGGACGGGGGCGAGGGGACGGGAGGGGGCGGTCCTGGGTGCCTTGCTCCTCGCCGCCCTCCTCGCCCGGGTCGCGTTCGTCGCGGCGCAGGGACTCCCGATCTTCGACCCGTGGCGGCACCTCGAGCTGATCCGGAACCTCCGCGCGGGCCTCGGCTTCACGCTGTTCGACGGGCAGCCGTACATCTGGCACGCCGAGGCCTGGTACCGTCTGTGCGCCCTCTCGCCGCGCTGGCTCAAGCCGCAGTGGCTCGGAGCACTCCTCTCGTGGCTCTCGGTCGCCGGGTTCTGGCTCTGGCTCGGGCGGACGGAGGAGGGGGAGGAGGGTCGCCGGACCGCGCTCGCGGGAGCGGCCTTGGCGGCCGGGTTCGGGCCGCTCGTCGCGTTCACCTGCCATTACGGCCCCGAGGCTCTCGCGCTCTTCCTGCTCCTCGCGGCGCTCGCGCTGGCCGCCGCCCTCCCGGGTGTCCTGGCCGCGGCGGGATCGGGTCTCCTGTTCGGGACCGCGCTCGCGGCTCGGATGAACCTGGCGTTCGACGCGTTCCTGTTCCTGCCGGCGCTCGGGAGCCGCCGGCGCGCGCTGGCGTTCGCCGGCGGGACGGCGCTGCCGCTCGCGGGGGCCTGGTTTCGCAACCACCGGGCCATCGCGGCCAACCCCTACCTCTTCACCTGGGACGGGCTCGCGACGCGGACCGCGGACTTCAACCCGGTCTCGACCCTTCTGCTCCAGATGCACCCGGCGATCGAGGAAGGCCTGAAGCGCCTCCACGCGCAGGTGGTCCCGTTCCCCGAGTGGATCGCCGGCCCGAGCGGCATCGCTTGGGGGCCGCTGCTCTTCATGGCCGGCGGGGCCGCGTGCGTGCTCTCGTGCCGGAGGTGGTCTCTCGCCCTCGCCGGGCTCTCGACGGCCTCGTACTTCCTCTTCTTCGACGGGAGCCGGTCGTCGAACTTCTTCAGGATCTGGCTCGGCCTGTTCCCGGTCCTGCTCGCCGCCGTCGCGACGGTCGCGGCGCGCCTCAAGAGGCTCCCGGGCCTCGGCGGGACGGTGGCCTCGTGGGCGCTTCTGGCGGCGACGATCGCGACAGGGGCGGCGTTCTTCAGGCCGCCGGCGATGGTCCCGATCGAGTTGGTGACGCCCTCGCCCGAGCTGCTGGCCGAAGACGCGTACATGGTCAACAGCTCGTTCTACCAGCCGGAGAGCCTGATCTGGCGCTTCCACGACAAGCGATTCATCGGGATGCCGCTCGATCCGTCGCAGTTCGATGACTTCCGCCGGCGGTACCCCAAGTACCGGTGCGTCCTCTGGCACGACTTCAGCGTGCAGGACGACCTGCTGGCGTACCTGATGGGTGCCGGAGGGTTCGAGGTCGCACGATCCGGGGTCAACGACTATGGGCGCGCCTACGCGGTCCTCTGCCCGGAGGGCGGCGCTCGACCTAACGATGCTCCCGTATCTTCTCGGCCGGCCTCAGGAGGTGGCGGAGGAAGTAGTACTCGTTGACCGGCCGGTCGTCGGTGAGGACCGGCGCGCCCGGATCCACGCCGATCACCGCCTCGAGTCGCATCTCGTTCCGCAGGACCTCGAGGAACTGGAGGTCGGCGGTCTTGGCCGGTCCCCACTCGACGAGATCCCGGGCCGCCGCCTCGGGCAGTCGAAAGGCCATCTCTCTGGGGGTGCGGCGCGGGATCGGACGACCGCTCGCGAGGAAGTGGAACCCCCAGCCTTCCACCGATCGAAACACCCTCACGTAGGGAAACTGCTCCGCCAGCGCCCTGGCCACCGCCGAGACCACGATCAGCTCCCCCTTGGGAAGCCACTGCTGGAGGATGCCGTCGGGCGCGAGGCGCCGGCGCGCGCTCGCGTAGAACTCCGACGAGTAGAGGAGGCTCGAGGCCGCCGCTCTGACGGGAGGGGGCGGGTCGATCACGATCACGTCGAAGGTCTCGGTGGAGCGGTCCAGGAATCGCCTCGCGTCGTCCACGACGATCCGCCCCAGCGGGTCGTGAAGCAGCGCGCCGCCGTCCGCCTGGTAGAAAGGGAGCAGGAGAGGCACGCTCGGGATCAGCTCGACCGCGGTGACGGGGATTCCCCACGAGAGCATCGACCGGAAGGACGTTCCCATGCCGAGGCAGAGGACGAGCCCTTTCTCCGGCTTCCGATCGAGAAACGCCAGCGGCAGGTGGACCATCATCTTCGTGATCGGCGTGAGCGCCGTCATCCCGTAGCCGTTGACCAGGAGCTGCTTTTGCATGCCCTCGCCGGCGGCGATCACCGTGGCCGTGTGGTCGCGAAGGACGATTCGCTCGGGGTAGAGGCTCTCGAAGTCGCGGGTGAAGACGATCAGGAGCATCGCGGCTGCTGCGGCCGCGAGCGCGAGCCACGCCGAGGCCCCGCGGACCGTCGGCGTGCGCTTGGCGGCTCTTCTCGGCGCCGGCGCCCGGCCTGCCGCCGCGAATCCGAAGAGGGGAGCGAGCAGGAGCACCGTGCTCCACCGCTCGCCGAGGACGGGCAGGAGCACGAACCCCGAGAGGAGCGGTCCGGCGATGCACCCGACCGTGTTGAGCGCGTATGCGGACCCCGCGCGGTCGGGGTTCCCCTGGGAGATGCGGTCCACGAGCATCGGCGTGATGAACCCGAGGATCCCGCAGAAGGGTGCGATGCCGATCACGACGCGAAGCGCTCCGGGGAGGAGGCCGTCGGGGAGCGGAAGGCGCGGGTCGGCGGCGAGGAGGGCGAGGAGGCCGGAGGCGCCGGTCAGGAAGCCCGCCGCGAGCCAAGGCACCGGGCCGTCGCTTCCGCCCGGCCGGCGCGCCCGCATCCGGTAGACCCTGGAACCGATCACGGTCGCCGCGAGGTAGACCGCCAGGATCGTCGCGAAGGCGTAGACGAGCGGCCCCTGGAACGGAACGAACTGCCGCGTCCAGATCACCTCGAGCGCGAGACTGACGAGTCCGGTCGTGAACAGGAACGCCAGGCCGAGCCGGGACGCGGCCAGGGGGGCGCGGGCCGGCTCTCGCGCCGGGCCGGGTGCTTGCACCGAGGGTGCCGCGAGCCTCTGCGACACGAGGAAGGCCGCGAGCGCGACCGCGGCGTTGACCGCCGCGGCGACCAGCAGCGTCTTCCGGAAGCCGAGCAACTCGATCAGGACGAACGCCGATCCGAGCGCTCCCGCCATGGCCCCGAGGACGTTGGCGACGTAAAGGAAGCTGAAGGACCGCGGCGACGCTTCGGGAAACGCGGCCCTTATGCCCGCCATCGCCAGCGGGAAGGTCGCTCCCATGCAGATGCAGAATGGGAGCAGCGCGCCGGTCACCCAGGCTGCGGAGGCCAGATAGTAGCCGAAGGAGCCCCACGCGACGCCCCCCGACGAGCCGAGCGACGCGCGTCCCCAGCCGAGGAGCGGGGCCACCGCGATGCCCGACACGCCGATCAGCAGCTCCGCGGCCGCGTAGAGCCGGACGAACGCCCCGGGGCCGCGCCCCTCGAGCCGCCGCGCCAGGCGCCCCGCCCCGAAGCTCCCCGCCGCCAGCCCGGCCATGAAGACCGAGAGCACGATCGAGACGAGGGGTGTCGTCACGCCGAAGGCCGCCATCGCGATGCGCAGCCACACGACCTGGTAGACCAGGCCGCAGAAGCCGGACAGGATGAAGAACGCGAAGAACCACCCCATGGTCACTCCAGCTCCCAGAGGCTGAAGCTGTCGAGCACCTCGTCCCCCCACGCCCAGGGGAGGTAGCCCCACGTGTTGGAGTAGAAGCCGGAGCCGAGATTCATGCTCATGATCCGGCCTCCCGGGTCGCCGGCCTCGAGGGTCGCGAGGAGCTTGCGCTGCGGGAACAGCTGGATCGCGTGGCCGAACGAGCGGAGGCTGGACACGGCCAGATCGCCGTGAAGCGGCAGCGGTGGCGTGATCGTCAGACAGCGCGCGCCGGCCTTCTCCGCGTACCACTGGAAGCCCCAGTGGCCCGCGAACCAGACGCTGCGGCCGGCGGCGACCTGGGGCGCGATCATCTCCGCGGCGGCGCGCCGGCCCAGCGCCGCGAAGGCCGCGTCGGCGCGGACGATCAGGACGCCGAGGACGACTCCCGCGGCGACGGTCGCGCCGAGGAGGGCCCGGAAGAACGCGGGGGACCGCGCCGCGACCGCGCGGCCGACGAGGATCGCCGCGGCCGGCGCCGAAGCCAGGAGGTACTTCGAGGGCATGTGAACGTACAGCGCGACCGGCAGCGCGATCAGGATCCACAGCCCGAGGAGAACCTGCGTCGGGTCGCGGCGGCGCAACCCGTCCGCGAGGACGTCCCACAAGGTGCCGGCGCCGAGAGCGGCGGCGGGCGCGATCAGGAACAGCCGGTGTCCCTCGCCCTCGAGGAGCAGCACGATGGCCGCGGCGACGGCCGAGAGGTAAAGGAAAGGCTGCCGCGCGAGCGCGCGCCAGCGCAGCGCGAGCCAGGGCAGGGCGAGCGGGAGCACGAGCGACCAGTGGGTCGCGAACCCCACGGCGTTCCGCCCGATGTTCGACGCGGAGCTGAAGGTCCGCGCCGCCCCCGCCAGAGCGGTCGAGGGCCCCATGGGATCGCGGGTCAGGAGGGCGATGGCGAGAACGAGCAACGGCGCGGCGAGCACCGGAATCCACGTGCCGAGCGGCGTCTCCTTCCATCGGCGCCACGACAGGAAATCGCCCGGGATCGCGAGGGCCGCGGCGCCCAGGAGCAGGATGAGGTGCGAGCGTGCGAGGGCCGCGAGCGCCAGGGCCGACGCCGCGGCGATACCCTGGTCCCACCGGTGCCGGTCCCGCCAGGCGAGGAGCCGCTCCATTCCCAGCGCTCCCAGCGCCATCGCGGGCACGTCGGGCATCGCGGTGCCGGCCATCGCGAGGGCCGCCGGGGTCGAGGCGAGCAGCAGCGACGCGGCCCGCGCTCCTGCCGCGTCGAGGCCGAGGCGCAGAGCGAGCGCGGCCGTGGCGACGATCCCGACGCCGAAGAGCAAGAGCTGCGCGAGGTGCGCGATCCACTCGGCGCCGCCCGCGAGGACGCACGGCACGAGGAGGTACGCCATCACCGGACCGCTCGGCATGATCGCCGACATCCTGAGCGGAGCCGCCAGCTCGGACCAGACCGCTTCGAACGCCGTGGGATGCAGGGGGTCCGACAGGACGTGCTCCGCCTGCTTCAGGAAGAGGGTGTCGTCGATCGTGAACGCCTTGCCGAAGAACGGCACGAGGACGGCCACGACGAGCACGAGCGCCGGAGCGGCGCACCTCAAGGCGGAACGCATCATGCGCGTATCCTAACATCGGCGCACTCGGGGAGGAGTGGACGCCCCGGTGCGGGAAAATGGCAAAAAACCCGCCGCGAGCCGTCGTTGTCGGCGTTTTCCACGTTGACTCCCGCGCCGCGGCGGCCGACATTATCAGCAAGGCCACTCCCCGGACGCCGAAGGGTTTCCGCCCTTTCAGGGCAAGCTCAAAAGAGCTCAAGAACGCACCGGCGCCCGGGAAGGGCCGCGCGCAGACCCGCCTTCCGCCGGCTCCTCCGTTCGTGCGCTACACTGATCCGGCAGAGGGAGGCGAGCCGTGCCCAGACCCATCGATCCCGCGGTCGAGACGCTGGGGCGGGACCTGGCCAGGCGGACGCGTCCGGGCGTCCTGTACGAGAAGCTCGAGGGGCGGAAGGTCCGCTGCCACGCGTGCGGCCATCGCTGCCTCATCCCCGAGGGCCACGACGGGATCTGCAAGATAAGGTTCAACCGCGACGGCGTGCTCAGGGTCCCGTCGGGGTACGTCGCGGGGCTCGCGGTGGACCCGATCGAGAAGAAGCCGTTCTTCCACGCGTTTCCGGGGGCGGAAGCGGTTTCCTTCGGGATGCTCGGCTGCGACTACCACTGCGCGTACTGCCAGAACTGGCTCACCTCGCAGACGCTCCGGGACACCGAGGCGCTCGCCCGGCCGCGGGACGTGTCGGCCGGGGAGATCGTCGATCTGGCCCGCGGGCGGCGCGCGCCGGTGATCGTGAGCACGTACAACGAGCCGCTGATCACCAGCGAGTGGGCGGTCGAGGTGTTCACGCTCGCGAAGCGCGAGGGGATCGTCTGCGGCTACGTGTCCAACGGGAACGGCACCCCCGAGGTGCTGGACTATCTCCGGCCCTACGTGGACCTCTTCAAGGTGGACCTGAAGTCGTTCCGCGACGCTTCCTACCACGCGCTCGGCGGGCGGCTCCATGTGGTGCTCGACACGATCCGGGAGCTGCGCGAGAAGGGGTTCTGGGTCGAGGTCGTCACGCTGGTGGTGCCGAAGTTCAACGATTCGCGGGAGGAGATCCGGGACATCGCGTCGTTCCTCGCGGGGGTGTCGCCGGACATCCCATGGCACGTCACGGCGTTCCACGAGGACTACAGGATGGCGGGACGGGGGGATACGACGGTGGACGACCTCCGCCGCGCGGTGGAAGCGGGACGCGACGCCGGGCTCCACCACGTCTACGCCGGGAACCTCCCCGGCCACGTCGGCGGCCTCGAGGACACCCGCTGCAGCGGCTGCGATGCCGTGGTGATCGAGCGCCGCGGGTTCCGCGTGCTCCGCAATCGCCTCTCGGGCTCGGGGGCGTGCCCGGACTGCGGCGAGGCGATCCCCGGCGTGTGGACGCGGCCGACTACGTGCCCGCGAGCCTCCGGGCCTCCTTGAGGCGCGGAGCGACGGCCGAGCGCCCGAGGGCGAGGGCGCGGGCGAACGCGTCGGCTGCCGGGGCGTAGCGCCGTTGCTCGAGGAGCACGTTCCCGAGCTCGGTCCAGGCCGGGTCGAGCGAGGGGTCCCACAGGACCGCCCTCCGGAGCGAGCGCTCCGCTTCGGCGAGCCGCCCTTCGCGGCGGAGGGCGAGGCCGAGATTGAAGTGGGCGAGGCCGTACTCGGGACCGATGCGAATCGCCTCGCGGCAGGCCGCCTCGGCGCCCGCGATGTCCCAGCGTTGGCCGAGGAGCACCCCCTTCTGGACCCAGGCGGGAAGGTACTCGGGCAACAGGCGGAGGACGGCTTCGATCCCGCGGAGCGCTTCGTCCGCCTTTCCCTCCCTCGCGTCGAGGGTCGCGACGATGAAGCGGGCGCGGGGGGCGAGCGGGCTGACGCGCGTCGCCGCCTCGAAGAGCGCACGGTCGCTCCGCCACTCGAGGCAGCGGGATGCGGTGCCGATCGCGAACCCGGCCAGGAGCAGCGCGAAGGCGAGGCCGACGAGGCGGCGCAGCTGGGAGAGGCTCGCGGGAACGAACGCGATCTCCCCCTTGACGAGCCGTCCCATCACGACCGCGAGGAGCAGGCAGTACCCCGCGGTCGGAAGGTAGAGGAACCGCTCCGCCATTCCCGCGCCGACCCGGAACAGCAGGTTGCCGATGACGAGGTAGGGAAGCAGGAACAGCGCGGCGGAAAACGAGACCTGCCGCGCGAGACCGGGAACGGTCCCAGCAGAGCCGCGGCGCCGCAGGAGGAGAAGCGGCAGGACCGCGAGGACGACCCACGCCGCGAGGAACGCGAGACCCAGGAGGGGGCGCGGCGCGAGGAGCGTGCGCTCCGTCGCGATGACGTCGCCCGAGTAGTCGGCCGACAGCCGGACGGGGAGGAAGACCAGCCGGGCGTACCGCGCCGCGATCGCGAGGGCGGTGGCGAGCCTTTCGGCCCCCTCGAGAGGCACCAGCGGGTTGTCGGCGGGGGGCACCCGCTGAGCGAGGGCGACCGCCTCGAGCGCGCGGATTCTCAGGATCACGTGGAGGACGACCGCGAGTGCTGAGGGCGCCAGCGCCGCCCCCCGGTCCACGAGCCAGGGGCGGATCCGACCCCGAGACGGCGGCCGGAACAGGATCTCCTGCAGGACGAGCAGCCCGACGCCGGCGATGGCGGTCTCTTTCGATCCCAGCGCGAGGAACACCAGCGCCGCGGCTCCCCACGACGCGAGCCGATGAGAGGTCTCGCTGCCGGCCGTCGCGCGCGCGCCCGGCGGCTCCCACCGCCCCGAAGCGCTCTGCGCGAGGAGGGCGAGGAGCGTGAAGAGCGCGGCCAGGATCTCGGCGCGGCCGACGACGTTGGCCACGGCCTCCGTGAGGACCGGATGCAGGGCGAACAGCAGCCCCGCGCCGGCGGCGCCCCATCCCGATCCGCCCAGGCGGTGGGCGAGGGCGGCCAGGGCGAGCGCGGCGAGCACGTGCAGCAGGACGTTGAGCGCGTGCGAGAGCAGGGGGTTGGGCGAGCCCGAGATCTTGCGCTCGAAGGCGTAGCTCAGGACCGTGATCGGGCGATACAGGGTCCGGTCCTGGCCCCTGGCACCCTCCCAATACGAGCCGGAGAAGATCGCGGAGAGGTCGCCGCGGGCGACCGTGGCGCTCTCCTCGACGGCGAGGTGGTCGTCCTGGACGTATCCCGCCCGGTAGAGGGGCGCGTGGGCGGCGACGGCGGCCAGGACGATCGTGGCGGTCAGGATCGCGGCGCGGGAGAGCATCGGGAGGCCCGCGGAGGGCCGTTCCCACGGGCGATTCACGGCCGGGGGGCCTCGATGGTCTCGAGAACCTCGGGCCCCACGAGGACCTCCCGCGGCTTGCTCCCGTCGGCGGGGCCGATGATTCCCTCCTGCTCCATCATGTCCACGATGCGCGCCGCGCGGGCGTAACCGAGCCGCAGCCGCCGCTGGATCAGCGTGATCGAGCACTGTCCTTCCTGGAGGATCGTCCGTACGGCGTCGACGAACATCGAGTCGCGCTCGCCGCCGTCGTAGCCCCCCCGTTCCTCCGCGGGCTCGCGTAGCACCGACTCGTCGTACACCGGCTTGGCCTGCTTCTTCAGGAACGCGGTGACCCGGTTGAGCTCGGGCTCGGTGACGAACCCGCCGTGCAGCCGGACCAGGCGCGCGGAGCCCGACGGAAGGAACAGCATGTCGCCGCGCCCCAGGAGCTGCTCGGCCCCACCCTGGTCGATGATGGTGCGGGAGTCCACGCGCTGCGAGACGCGGTAGGCGATTCGCGCGGGGAAGTTGGCCTTGATGGTCCCGGTGATCACGTCCACCGACGGGCGCTGGGTGGCGAGGATCACGTGGATCCCGACCGCCCGGGCCATCTGCGCGAGCCGCATCACCGACTCCTCGACGTCGGCCGAGGAAACCATCATGAGATCGGCCATCTCGTCGATGACGATCACGACGTAGGGGAGATGTTCAAGGGAGATCTTGTCGCCGGTCCGTTCGTCGTTCATGGTCCGGCCGGGTTCCTGGGCGAGCAGCGCGTTGAATTGCTCGATGTTCCGCACGCCGACCGACGCGAGCTTCCGGTAGCGCTGCTCCATCTCGCGGACCGCCCACTTCAGGGCGGTGGAGGCGGCCTTCGGATCGGTGACGACGGGGATCAGGAGGTGGGGAATGTCCGCGTAGATCCCCAGCTCGATCATCTTGGTGTCGATCATGATGAACCGGACGTCGCGCGGGGCGGCTTTGAACAGGATGCTGACGATCATCCCGTTCAGGCCCACGGACTTCCCGGCGCCGGTGGCGCCGGCGATCAGGAGGTGCGGCATCCGGTCCAGGTCGGCGGTGAACACGCCGCCGCTGATGTCTTTCCCCAGGGCGAGGGTGAGCTTGGACTTCGCGTTCTTGAACCGCTCGGACGCCAGGAGCTGCCTGGGGTAGATCGTCTCCTGGTGACGGTTCGGGACCTCGACCCCGATGGTGGATCGCCCGGGCATACGGTCGATGCGGACCGACTCCGCCTTGAGCGCGAGACAGAGGTCGTCCACGAGCCCCGTGACCTTCGAGTACTTGACCCCGGCCTCGGGCTTGAACTCGAACGTGGTGACCACCGGGCCGGGATGGATCGCGACGACGCTCCCCTCGAGGGAGAACTCGCGGAGCTTCTCGGTGATCTGGCGGGCGCGGGCGAGAAGCTCCTTCTCATCCTCCCCCTGCTGCGGGGCGGGCTCGTTGAGGAGCTCGATCGGTGGCATGGCGATCCCCCCGTCGCCGCGGTCCATCGGAAGGGGAGGCTGGCGCGTGGCGGCGACGGGCTTCGGCGCCGCGCCCACGGCCACCAGCGGGCGCGCCGGCTTCCCGGCGACCACCTCGGGCTCCTGGGGGACGCGGATGGAGGGGCGCAGCTTGACCTCGGGGGGCACCGCCGGCTCATCGGACGCGCCGGCGGGAGCCGGGGAGGCGACCGCACGCCTCGCGTGCTTTCGGATCAGCGCGCGCTTCTGGGCGGCGCGGCGTCGCGCCTCCCTGAAGGCCAAGAAGCGCTCCGCCGCGCGCCGGCCGAGGATCGCGGTCCCGTGGAGGAGCGCGGCGCCGGCGCGGATGAACGAGAACCGGGTCGCCAGCACGATGCCCGCCGCGAGGCACCCGGCGGAGGCGATCAGCGCCCCGCTGCTGCCCAGCAGCGCCACGAGGGCCGCCGCGGCCCCGCGCCCCACCAGCTCGCCCCCGGCGGACGGGGACCATCCGCCGTAAGTCACCGAGCCGTAGAGCAGGTCGAGGAGTGCTGCAAGCGCCACGAGGACCACGGTGTAGCCCAGGAGTTTCTCGTAGGACGCGGCGACGCCGTGCCCGGTCAAGCGGGTCCATCCGATCAGCGCCAGGATCAGCGGGACGAGGAACGCCGCGAGGCCGAAGCACTGCACGAGCCCCTCGGCGATCGACGCGCCCACCCACCCGGTCCAGTTGCGGGTCGGGTGGGGATCGGGGAGCCAATGGAAGAGGCTGGGGTCGGCGGTGTCGTACGTGGCGAGCGCGAGGAGGACCAGGACCGCGAGCGTGAGGAGAAGGATGCCGACCACCTCTCCGAGGCCGCGGTGCTTGCTCGGGCGTCGGGTCGAGACGTCCATCGCTACATCTCCACCAGCACCGGGACGATCAGCGGCCGGCGCTGGGTACGGCGCCTCAGGAAGCGCTTCAGGTCCGTGGCGATCCGGGCCTTCAGGAGCCCCTCGTCCGCCCGCTCCTCCGGCGTCGCGGCGGCGAGCGCCTGGCTCACCACGCGCCGCGCCTCCTCGAGCACGGCCTCCTCGCCGTCCTCCGGGAGGAATCCGCGGCTGACGATCTCGGGCGTGCCGTCGGCACCGCCGGTCTCGCGGTTGACCGCGACCACCGTGACCACGATCCCGTCCCCGGCGATCCGCCGGCGGTCCCTCAGCACCGAGAGATCCACCTCCTCGAGCGCGTCGTCGATGAAGACCTGGCCCACGGGCACCCGGTCCGCGACGAAGCACTCGCTCTCCGTCAGGACGATCCGGTCGCCCGAGTCGGCGAGGATCACCGAGTCCCGCGTGAGACCCGCCTCGCGCCCGACGCGCGCGTGCTCCTGGAGCTGCCGGAACTCCCCGTGGATCGGGATCAGGAACTTCGGGCGGAGCAGGCGCAGGAGCAGCTTGAGCTCCTCGCGGGCCGGGTGGCCCGAGACGTGGACCGGGGCGTCCGCCTGGGTCACTACCTGGGCGCCGCGGCGGAGAAGGTGGTTGATCATCCGCCCGATGCTCTTCTCGTTCCCGGGAATGGTCCTCGCGGAGTGGATCAGAAGATCCCCCTCCTCGACACGCGCCTCACGGTGCTCGTCCACGGCGATCCGGGCCAGCGCCGACATCGGCTCGCCCTGGGATCCCGTGACCAGGATCAGGGCGCGCTCCCTAGGGAGGTTCATCGCCGTTTCGGGGTCCACGCGGAGCCCGGCGGGAAACCGAAGCAGGCCGAGGCGTTCGGCGACTTCCGCGTGGGCGAGCATGGAGGCGCCGACGAGCGCGACCTTGCGGCCGTGCCTCCCCGCGAGCTCGGTCACCTGCTGCATCCGCTGGACGTTGCTGGCGAACGAGGTGACGAACACCCGCGCGCGCGCCGACGCGAGGAGGGCGTCGAGGACCGGGACCACGGAACGCTCGCCCGGCGTGAATCCGGGCCGGTCCGCGTTGGTGCTGTCGGACAGGAGCGCCAGCACCCCCTCGCTGCCGAGCCGCCCGAGCATCGCGAGATCCGTGCCGACGCCGTCCGGCGGGGTCGGGTCGAGCTTGAAGTCGGCGGTGTGCACGACGGTCCCGACGGGAGTGCGCAGCACGAGCATCACCGCCTGGGGGATCGAGTGGGTGACCGGCAGCGTCTCGACGATGAACGGGCCGAGCTGGAGGGGCGTGCCGTCCGTGGGAAGGTGGCGCAGCAGGCCGCGCACGACCATGTCGTGCTCGGAGAGGCGGCCCCTGACGAGCCCCAGAGTGAACGGGGCGGCGTAGACCGGGACCTCGCGGCGCGCGAGCAGGTACGGCAGCGCGCCGGTGTGGTCCTCGTGGCCGTGAGTGAGAACGACGCCGTGGATCGTGCCGCACCGGTCGAGGTAGGAGAGGTTCGGGATCACCACGTCCACGCCGAGGTGCTCGGCGCCCGGGAACATCATCCCGGCATCCACCACGATGCAGTCCTCCCCATGGCGGTAGAGCATCAAGTTCATGCCGAACTCGCCGAGTCCGCCCAGGGGCACGATCTCGATGTGCGGTGGGGACGACACCGGAACTCCCGCGTCTCCTGAGGGTTCGCTCCTGACGTGCTAGGCGGGAAGTATATCAGAGCGCGGCGCGGGATTACGGCGACGGGAGGGGCTGCGCGCCCGCCGAGCGCGCCCTCGCTGCCCGCTCGCGCGACGCGAGGTCGGAGCGGCCCAGCGCGGCGCCGCGGTGGTAGGCCTCGGCCGCCTCGCGGAATCGTCCGGCGTCGTAGAGGACGTCGCCGAGGGCCTCGGCGATCCTGGCGGAGCCCGGGAGTCTCTCCGCCGCGTCCCGCAGGGTGCGCACCGCTTCCTCGCGACGATCGAGGCGCTGCAGCGTGGCGCCGAGGCCCAAGATGGCCGCCTCGAGCCGCGGGTTCTGCTGCGTCGCCCTGCGGAAGGCCTCCTCGGCCCGGGCGAGGTCGCCGCGCTTCCAGAGGATCAGCCCCTTCTCGTACCACGCCGAGGAGAAGTACGGCCACAGCCGGGTCGCCCGGTCGAACAGCTCGAACGCCTCGGCGTCGCAGCCGTGCTCCGCGCGGATCTTCCCGAGGGTGAACTGAGCCCGCGGGCTCTCCGGTGTCGACCGGACCGCGGCCTCCCAGAGACGCTCGTCGTTTCGCCACTCGGCGCTCGCCCTTGACGTGCGAATCGCGGCGCCGAGGCAGGCGACCGCGAGGAGCCCCGCGAGGCTCGCGGCGACCGCGATCGGGGCAGGCCCCGGCGACCGGCGCAGAGCGAGCATCCCCTCGACGAGGCACGGAACGAGGAGGCAGACACCGGCCGAGGGGAGGTAGAGGAGCCGCTCGGCGAAGATCACGCCGATCGCCATGAGGATGTTCCCGACCACGAGGTAGGGAAGAAGGGTCAGGCTCGCGGCGAGCGCCGACCGGCGGAGCGGGCCGGCGAGGCGCGGCGGCGGGGCGATGCGCACGAGGTGGAGACCCGTGGGGGCGAGGGAGAGGACGGCGAGGAACAGGAGGACGAGAAGGCCGCCGAGCGGGAGAGGGGCCAGAATCCCCGGCTCCTTCGGGATCACGGGGCCGGAGTAGTCGGGAGTGAGTCGCAGCGGGAAGATCATCAGCCCGGCCGCGCGCGCGGCGAGGCCGAAGGCGGTGCCGAGGCGCTCGGCGCCGTGGAGCGCCACGAGGGGATTGTCCGCCAGAACCGGCTTCTGGACGGCGAAGGCGCTTCCCAGCGCGCGGGCACGGAGGACGAGGAAGGCGAGCGAGGCCAGGACCGTGGGTGCGAGCACGAGGGCGCGGGAGCGCAGCCACTCGCCGCGTCGACCTCGCTCCGGAGGGCGGAATACGAGGTCCAGCGCGACCAGCAGAAACGGCGCTGCGATCGCCGTCTCCTTCGATCCCAGCGCGAGAAAGACCAGCGCGCCGGTGAGCCAGGGAGCCGCCCTCCCGAGCCGGGAGCGCCGCGCATCGCCCCAGGGTCCCGCCGCCGTGTGGGCGATGAGCGCCCCGATCGTGAACAGGGCGGCGAGGACCTCGGCGCGCCCGACGAGCCCCGACACCGCGCCGGCGTGGACGGGGTGGACCGCGAACAGGAGGCCCGCCGCGGACGCGGCGGGCCACGGGGCACCGGCTCGGCGCGCGAGGAGAAGGAGCGCCAACGAGACCAGCGCGTGGAGGGCGATGTTGACCCGGTGGGCGCCGGCTGGGTTCACGTTCCCGTCCGGCCCGCGCTCCACGGCGAAACTCAGGATCGTGACGGGCCTGTAGAGCGCCGACTCGCCGCCCCAGTAGTCCGTGCCGAAGATCGCGGCGATCCCGCCGCTGCGCACCGCGGGGTTCCGCTCGACGATCGCGTGGTCGTCTTGAGCGAAACCCCCGTCCATCACCGGAACGTAAGGAGCCACCGACGCGACCGCCACCGCGGCGATCGCCAGAGCGGGCACGCGCCACGAGGGCCTAGCGCCTCCCATTGCCCGGGTGTTCTTCGGGGGTCGGCTCACCGTCGGTTACCGTGATGGGCCAGTATACCAGCGGCTCCATGGTGGACGGGAGATTGTGGGACGTCCGGGGGTGTCCCGGCGGACATCCCCGTGCGTCCGGTGGCGGACGGCCACTCCTTTCCGATACCGGAATCCCGCGCGGGTTCGATCCCACCGTCCGGGCCCGAACTTTGCCCCGCTTCCCCGGCGCATGGACTGGCCGGATGCTCCCGTCGAGGCCGCGGCTTCCTTCTCTTTCTGGCCCCCTTTCTGTCCCTGGCCCGACTGCTCCCAGCACCGTCTCCCTGAAGGGGGCCACGCCGACTTCCATCGGCACGGCGCCTTTCGCCGACCCTCCGACGGCGCCCGAATCCCACGCTATCGGTGCCTCTTCTGCCGGCGCACCTGCTCCCGCCAGACCTTCTCCTGCACCTACTACCTCAAGCGACGCGAGCTCAGCTCGCCCATCGCCGCCGCTCTCGAGGCCGGATCCGCTCACCGCCAGATCGCCCGCTCGCTGGGCTGTGCAGCCTCCTCCGTCACCCTCAGAGCGGCGCGCCTCGGCCGCCACGCGATGCTGCTGCTTGCTCGAGCCCTCCGATGCTGCGCGCCCCTCGACGAGGCCGTGGTAGTCGACCACTTCGAGACCTTCGCCTTCAGCCAGGACTTCCCTTTCGGGATCGGCACCGCGGTCGGAGCACGCTCCTGGTTCGTGTACGGGCTCGACCCAGCTCCCCACGAGCCGGGAGGCCCTCGAAGACGACGCTCCAGGGCCGAGCCCCCCGACCGCCGCGGAGGCTATCAGGGCTCCTTTTCGCGCCTGCTCGACACGCTGCTGCCGCTGACCACCGTCGAAGCCCCCCTCGATCTGATCACCGACGGCCACGCCTCCTACGTGAGCGCCATCGAGCAACACGCTCGGCACAGCCGCGTCCACCACCACCGGTATCCCAATCCCCCGCGCCGCCTCAAAGGTGCCAGGCGAACCCCCGAGGCGCGCCGGCGTGACGCGGCGATGTTTCCGGTCGACGTGCTCCACTTGATCTTGCGGCACACCTGCGCCCATCACCGGCGGGAGACGATCGCCTTCGGGCGCCGCCTGAACGCGTTGATGGAGCGGATGTTTCTGACCGCCGTCTGGCGGAACTTCGTCAAACGACGGTCGGAGCGAAAGCCGGATCCGCCGGTCACCCCCGCGATGGAAAGAGGGTTGACCGGCGCGCCCTGGAGCTGGGGCAAGGTCCTGGCGCAGCGTCTCTTCCCGACCCGCGCGACGTTACCCGCGGCATGGAAAGAGCTGTACGAGCGGTCGTGGAACACCCCAGCGGTCGGCAACAATCGGCGACACGCCCTGGCCCGGGCCTACTGATGAGACCTCCGAGCGGATCGCGGATGCTCCACCTGCTCTCCTCAACCCACAATCTCGCGCCCACCATGGAGCGGCCAGAACCTCGCGAGTTCGAGGAACCCTTCGGGGGGGACGGTCTCGGCGCGGGCACCGGGATCGAGGGCCGCCCGCTCCAGGAGGGCCCGGGCCTCGTCAGCCCCGCCCGGGAGGGCGGCGCGAAGATTGTTGAGGAGCGTCTGGCGACGGCGCGCGAAGCAGGCGGAGAGAGAGGCGCGGAGAGCGGGCTCGATGGCCCGGGGCAGGTCCCCCGGAGGGAGGCGGTCCCATCGCGTCACGGTGGAGATCACTGCGGGGCGGGGACGGAAGGCGGAGGGGGGGAGATCGAACAGCGCGGTCACGCGGAAGGCCCTACCGACGAGGACGGTGAGAGGGCCGTATTCCTTGGTTCCCGGCGAGGCGACGAGCCGGTCCGCGACCTCCCGCTGGAACATCAGGACCGCGCGCGACACCGCTCCGCGCTCGACCACGAGCTTCGCCGCCACCGGCTTCGAGATGCCGTAGGGCAGATTGCCGGCGACGGCGAGCGGGGAGCCCGGGGAGAGGCCGAGCGCGGCCGCGACCTCCGCCAGGTCGAGACGCAGCACGTCGCGCTCGAACAGCACCAGGTCCCCGCTGGCGAAGCGCTCGCCGAGAGCCGCGGCCAGCTCGCGGTCCAGCTCGACCGCGGCGATCCGTCCGGCCGCGTGGATGAGGTGCGAGGTCAGCGCTCCGCGCCCCGGCCCGATCTCGAGGACGGCTTCTCCCGGCGACGGAGCGAGGGCCTCGACGATGCGGTGGACCGCGCGCGGGTCGGTCAGGAAGTGCTGCCCGAGCCGGGGGCGCGCGCGGGTCGGGACCGGCTTAACGCGGGTGAAAACTCGCATGCTATATTGACGCCGACGGTTCCGACGACGAGCGCCACCAGGTTCCGGAGGAGCTATGCCCGACGATCCGATCGTACACCTGAACGACGGCAATTTCGACGAGGAGATCAAGAAGATAAGGGGGCCCGTGCTCGTGGACTTCTGGGCGGCGTGGTGCGGCCCCTGCAAGACGATCGCGCCCTCGCTGGAGCAGATCGCCTCGGAGATGGCCGGTCGCGCCGTGGTCGCCAAGGTGAACGTGGACGAGAGCGGGGACCTGTCGAACCGGTTCGGCATCCGCAGCATCCCGACCCTGATGGTCTTCAAGGATGGGCGGGTGGTGGACCAGATGATCGGGGCTGCGCCGAAGGAGCAGATCCGCCGGCTGATCGAGAAGCACCTGGCGTAGCGCGGGCCGCTCCCGTCACGGGAGGAGCGCCGCCGGATCCAGAACCAGCACGACCGAGCCGTCTTCCAGCAGCGTCGCGCCGGAATATTCCCTCAAGAGGCCGAGCGGCGCCTTGAGCGGCTTCACCACGACCTCCTTCCGGCCGAGCACTTCGTCCACCAGAAGCACCATCGCGCGCTCCCCGGCGGGGCAGAGGAGCGCCGAACCCGCCCGGCCGCGGCGCGTCGCGTCGGGGCCGAGATCGAGCCTCTCGTCGAGGCGGACCACCTCGGCCGGCACGCCGTGAGGCCGGGCGTCGGGCGGGGTCCCGTCGTCTCCGAGCGTGAGCATGCGCTCGACGCTCGCGGCGGGGACCGCGAACAGCTCGCCGCCGCTTCGCACGAGCAGCGTCTGGACCAGCGCGAGCGACGGCGGGAGCGTGATCCGCATCACGGCGCCGCGGCCGGGCGACGAGCGGATCTCGAGCCTCCCGCCGAGGGCCTCGATGCCCGCGCGCGCGGCGTCGAGGCCGACACCGCGCCCCGAGACTTCGGTCAGCGTGTCGGCGGTCGAGAAGCCGGGAAGCGTGGCCAGCATCAGCGAATCGGCTTCGCCGAGGCGCGCGGCCTCCGCGGGCCCGATGAGCCCGCGCTCGAGCGCGGCGAGCCTGAGTGCTTTGGCGTCGATGCCCGCGCCGTCGTCCTCGAGCGCGACGAGGATCCGGTCGGCGCGGCGTAGGACGGCGAGCGTGATCCGGCCCGACGGCTCCTTCCCCGCGGCGGCCCGGGCCTCGGGCGCCTCGATCCCGTGGTCCACCGCGTTCCGCACCATGTGGAGCAGCGGGTCCTCGAGCGCCTCCAGCATCGAGCGATCCATCCGAACGTCGCGCCCTTCGATCTCGAACCGCACCGGCTTGCCCAGGCGGCGCGAGAGATCGTGCACGGCGCGGGACAGGCGGTGGGCGACGGTCTCGAACGCGACGAGCCGCATCTCGACGACGTCGGCGTGGAGCGCGCGCACGAGCGCACGGCAGCGGTCGAGCCGTCCGGCCCCGGCCCGGTCCGAGGCCGCGCGCAGCGGAGGCGCCAGCCGCTCCTGCTCGAAGGTCAGATCGAGCACGCGCTCGAGCACGGCGTCGAGGAGATCCGAGCGGACGCGGGTCCAGGAGGCAGGCGCCGCGGGGCACGCCGGCGAAGGCGGCGCGGCCGCGACGGGCTCGATTCGAAACGAGGCCACCGCGTCCGCCGAGCGAAGCTCGCGCTCGACGTCTTCCGCGGACCGCTCGGTTTCCAGGAGCGCCTCGACGCGCCCGTCGACCCGGCCGATGCGAAGCGCTGCGGCGGGCGGGTCGCTCTTCAGCACCTTGCCGAGCTTCCCCAGGCGACCCAGGATCATGGCCGCCTGAACGGGGGGAGAGGGGGCCGAGGGAGACAGCGCGATCTCGATCCGGAAGTGCCGGACGGCTCGGGTGGGAGGCGCGGCGGCGACGGGCGACGCGGGGTCCGAGCCGGAGCCGGACAAGGGAGCCAGCGCTTCGGTGAGCCGGCGGAGGATGTCGCCCGTCTCGGCGTCCTGAACCGGCGCGCCCCGTTCCGCCGACGCGACCATGCGCTCGAGACAGACGAGCCCGTCCACGACCAGCGCGGCGTGCTCGTCCTCCGGCACGGAATTTCCTCGGCGCCAGGCGGCGAGGAGGTCCTCGACCGCGTGAGCGAGAGTGGCCATCGGCCGGTAACCCATCGTGGCCGCCATTCCCTTGACCGAGTGGGCATGGCGCAGCAGGTCCCGGAGCGGCTCCGCCCGCCCCCTTAGCCCGTCGGGCCGCGCCGCGAGCTCCTGGGCCGCGGCCAGGTGCTCGCGGGCTTCCGCGACGAAAAGGCCGAGGTAACGCGAGGGGTCCACGGGGCTCACCGCCGGCACGGGGCCTGGAAGGCACCGGGCGCGGGCGCGGCGAGCAGGCTCTCGGGATCCAGCAGGACGAGACGACCCTCGGCATCCCCCAGGTCGGCCCGTGGCGAGTCTTCGGCCGGGGCTGGGGCGACGGACACGAGGCGGGGTGCGGAGGGCACCGCCAGCGCCAGGTGATCGAGCGGGGGGGCGAGTCGGACGAGGCAGCGCGGCGCCGCCGCCGTCGTGCGACCCAGGATCCGTGCCAGGTCGAGCACGGTGACGATCCGCCCACGCCACTCGGCGAGCCCGAGGACCCCTTCGGGAGCCAGCGGCACGCGCCGGAGCGGGCCGAACTCCGCCAGGTCCGACACGGCGGCGAGGGGCAGCGCGTACCGCTCCGAGTCGAGCGGGATGACCAGCACACGATCCGTTCCTGCGGCTATGGGAGCGGGGGGCATCCCGGTCCTCACCGCACCTTGAACACGGCGATCATGTCCCTGAGCTGATCCGAGGTCTTGGTGAGCGCCAGGGCGGACGCGGTCATCTCCTGCATCGACGCATTCTGCAGCGTGGTGGCGGCCGACGCCTCCACGGTCCCGGCGGCGTTCTGCCGCGCGATGCTCGAGATCCGATCGAGGGATTCGGCCACCTTCTCCGCGGCGAGGCGTTGCATCTCCGCCTGCTTCGAGATCTCGCCCGCGAGCCGCGCGGTTCCGCGCGTCGCCTCGAGGATCTGCTCGAACGACGTCCACGTGCTGTCCACGGCGCCGCAGGCCTCGTCGGCGGCGACGACGCTCTCCCGGATGTCGTGCGCGGCTTCCGCGGAGCCCCTCAGGATCTCCTCGTTGAGCGTGGAGATCTGCTCGGCGAGTCCGCAGACGCTCTCCGAGAGCCGCCGGATCTCGTCGGCGACCACCGCGAAGCCCCGCCCCTCCTCTCCGGCCCGTGCCGCCTCGATGGCCGCGTTGATCGCCAGGATGTGGGTCTGCTGCGAGACCGATCCGATGAACGCCACGATCTTGCCGATCTCGTCCGCGCGACCGCGAAACCCCTCGACGTTCGTCGCCGCGGCGCCGATCTTGTCGGAGAGCGCGGCGATCCCGTCGGCCACCCGCCTCGCTTCGGCGGCGCCGTCGGCGGCCTTCCCCGCGGCCGCCGCCGCCGAGGCGTCGACCTCGCGCGCGCTGGATGCGACGTGCTCCGCGGTGCGCCTCAGCTCGCGGGTGGTGATCGTGGTCCCTGCGACCCGCTCCGCCTGCTCCTCCGCGCCGCGAGCGATGGCGTGCGCGGCTTCGGCGATTCCCTCGGTGGCGGCGTTCATGTGCTCCGACGACTCGGACAGCTCGCGTGCCGAGTCGTGGATCCGCCCCGCCGTGGACTGCACCTCGAGAACGACGTGGAGCAGGCTGTCGAGCATCGTCGCGAAAGAGCGCGCGAGATCCGCGGTCTCGTCCGAGCCTCCCACCTCGACGCGCCGCGTCAGGTCGCCCCGGCTGATGATCGTCGCGGCGGAGGCGAGGAGGCGGAGCTTGCGCGTGAGCAGGTGGGACACGAGCCATGCGGCTCCGAGGCCGATCGCGAGATCCATGCTCACGATCAGCGCCGGTCCCCAGAACGGATCGTCCTGATACCGCGGAACCACGACCCCCGCGACCGTGCAAAGGCACGTGACGAGAAGGAACGAGGCCGCGAGCTTCTTCTTCATGCGGAGTCCGCTCGGACGCGGCGGCCGGCCCCGCGCTCCTCACCGGCGCACGTCCTCGCAAATATAGGCCCCGGCATGGGCTTTTCCAGGCGCCGGATGACGCGGTCGCGGGCGAGGCGAGGGCCTCGACGAGCCCTCGGCGTTTGACAGCCAGGACCTCCTGCCGTAGAATGCGGGGTCTTATTAAGTCTTTTGATCGCAACGAGTAAAGCCGCCTCACCGGCCGCGGGACCGGGGCAGGAGGAAAGGGATGCACGAGGAGGTTCAGGCGATTCAGGAGCGGGTCCAGCGCGAATCGGCGGTGGTGGAGCAGCTCCTCGCCGAAGTCAGGAAGGTCATGGTGGGGCAGCGGTACCTGCTCGAGAGGATGGTCATCGGGCTCTTGGCCCGGGGGCACATCCTCCTAGAGGGGGTGCCGGGACTCGCCAAGACCCTCGCCGTCAGGACGTTTGCCGCGGCGGTGCGCGGGACCTTCCAGAGGATCCAGTTCACGCCGGATCTCCTTCCCGCGGACCTCACCGGCACCCTGGTGTACCACCAGAAGGACGGGACGTTCGTGCCGCGGAAGGGCCCGCTCTTCGCGAACTTCGTCCTCGCGGACGAGGTCAACCGCGCTCCGGCGAAGGTGCAATCGGCGCTGCTCGAGGCGATGCAGGAGCGGCAGGTGACCCTCGGCGACCGCACGTTCCCGCTGCCGACCCCTTTTCTCGTGCTGGCCACGCAGAACCCGATCGAGCACGAGGGGACGTACCCGCTCCCCGAGGCCCAGGTGGACCGCTTCATGCTGAAGCTGAGGGTGGACTACCCGACGGCCGAGGAGGAGCGGCAGATCCTCGACCGGATGGGCGGCGCCGACGAGCCCGCGGCCAGCCCCGTCGTGGACATCGCGGACCTGGATCGGGCCCGGGACGCGATGTACTCGATCTACGTGGACGACCGCATCAAGGACTACGTCGTTCGCCTGGTGCAGGCGACGCGCCGGCCGCGCGACTTCAAGCTCGACCTCGAGGGGCTGGTGCAGTACGGCGCCTCGCCGCGGGCCACCCTCTATCTCGTCGCGGCCGCCCGGGGGCACGCGTTTCTCCGCGGGCGCGGGTTCGTCACTCCGGAGGACGTGAAGGCGATAGGGCACGATGTCCTGCGACACCGGCTGATCCTGTCGTTCGAGGCCGAGGCCGAGTCGGTCACCTCGGACGAGCTGGTGCAGCGCGTCTTCGACGCGATCGAGGTCCCGTGACCCCCAGGGAGGTGCTTCGGCGGGTGCGGCGCCTCGAGATCCGCACCCGGAAGGTCGTCGACGAGAGCCTCGCGGGCTCGTACCACTCGGTGTTTCGCGGCCGCGGGATGGAGTTCGCGGAGGTGCGCGAGTACGAGCCGGGCGACGACGTGCGGACCATCGACTGGAACGTCTCGGCGCGGATGGGTCACCCGTTCGTCAAGAAGTTCACCGAGGAGCGCGAGCTGACGGTGGTGCTCGTGGTGGACGCAAGCGGCTCCGCACGGTTCGGGACCGGCGCGGCCACGAAGCTCGAGATGGCCGCCGAGGTGTCGGCGCTCCTGGCGTTCTCCGCGATCCGCAACAACGATCGGGTCGGA
>JBGQAU010000071.1:0-17345 GCA_041494445.1 Acidobacteriota bacterium
ATGGTCGCGCTGATCGGAAACGGCGTTTACCCGTGCGTCCTCGGCTCCCGGATCCTCGGCGGCGGCGCCCGGCGCGGCGGCATGCCCCTGTGGAGGTACGCCGCGAACCGCTTCCTGACCCTCTACTCCAACATCGTCCTCGGCGGGAAGCTCTCGGAGTACCACTCCGGGTACCGCGGCTTTTCTCGCGACCTCCTGATGCGCCTCCCCCTCGACGCCAACTCCGACGACTTCGTGTTCGACGCCGAGGTTCTGGCGGAGGTCCTCTGGCTGGGGTACGAGATCGGCGAGGTGAGCTGCCCCACGAGCTACTTCGAGGAGGCCTCCTCGATCAACTTCGGCCGCAGCGTCCGCTACGGCTTCGGCTGTCTCTGGACTGGTTGCGTCTTCCGACTGTGCCGCGCCGGCCTCGCACGCTCCCCGAAGTTCCCGCGCGCCTCCTGAGACCCCCCGCACCCCGTCGGAAATCTCAGGGCTGATCCTGCTCCGCGGCCGCGGCGCCCACGAGCCGCACGTCGCCGCTGGCGACGATCTTGAGGAGCGGGCGGTTCATGTGGCCGACCATCCCGTACGCCTGGGAGCGATCGTCATTGACGACCACCCGCGGGAGGCCCTCCACCTCGACCCGGCCGTTCGTCGTCCGGGCCTGCACGAGGCAGCCCCCCGCCTGAGGGAACCGGACCGAGACCCCGCCCCCCTCGTTCGTGATCGAGCTGTCCTTCGTGTTCGGGAGGGACACCCAGGCCACCTCCACTTGCCCGCCGTCCGCCTGGACGTTCACGGGGCCGTTGAGATCGGTCAACCGCACGTCGCCTCCCCCGCTCTTCACCTTGACCTCGCTGAAGATCCGGCCCGCCAGGATCTCCCCGTTGTCGGTCTCGAGCGTCACCGGTCCCGTGGCGTTGTCCACCTGAATCGGCGCGGACGACGTGCGCACGGTGACCTCCGCGCCGACATCGCTGACGCGCGTCCTCAATCCCGCCCCCTCGACCGAGACCGCGCCCGAAACGGACTGGACCTCCACCGCCACCGCCTCCGCCCCGGTGCTCTTCACCTCCATGGAGCCCTTGTTCACCGAGCCGCGCACGGCGCCCGCGAACACGGTCACGCGAAGAGCGGACTCCAGATCGCGGAACTGCACTTCCCGGTCGGTCTCGATCGAGATCGGTCCCTTGGACTTCTCGAGCTTGAGCGGTGCCCCCGCGAGGGAAAGCTCCGCCCCCGACCCTAGCCCCGCGACGTCGGCGCGGCCGCCGTGGACGCGCAGCCGGCAGAAGCCCTGCGCTCCGTCCACCTTGAGATCGACGGCGTCGAGGTCGCCGTCGACCCCCTCCCGCGCTCCGGTCACGGTGGCGCTCCCGCCCGAGATCCGAAGCGCCACCGCGCCGGCCGCCCCGTCGACCGAGGCTTCTAGGTCGCGACCGCGCACGGTGACGTCCCCTCCCGAGCGCGAGACTTTCACGGTCCCCGCGTCGAGCTCCGCGATCAGCGAGCCGCGGACGCCCGTCGCGTCGAGCCGGCCCCCTTTCCCGTGCACCTCCACCGAGCCCTCGACCCCGGCCACGGTCATCGCGGCCCCATCGAGATTCAGGACGACCTTCATGCCCGGGGGGACCCATAGCCTGAGCACCCCGGGCATCTCGCGGGCGCCCGCCGGCGGGACGATGCGGAACCCGCCCTGCTCTTGCCAGAGCGCGACCGGGAGCGGTGCCTTCACCTTACCGCCCATCTCGCTCGAGTACCCGAGCTGTCCCGCGTCGCCTCCCACGACCTCGATCGCCCCGCGAACCCTCTCGACGGTCACCCGGGTCTCGTCCGTCACCGGAACCGCTCCCGACGCCTCCTCGTAGAGGAGCGACGGTCCCGCCGCCGCCCGCGCGGCGCCGGCCGCGAGCCACGAGAGGAGGGCGACGCCCGCCGCCCGCCGCGCGTTCCGCATCGTCGACATCAAGCCTCCTCCCCGACCGCCGCGAGCCGATCCAGCGCGACGCGCGCGGCTTCCTGCTCCGCCTGCTTGCGGCTCGACCCGCGGCCCGCGCCCAGCACCTCGCTCCCGAGAACGACCTCCGCCTCGAACTCCCGGGCGTGCGCCGGGCCGGAGGTCCCGACCACCCGGTAGCGCGGCGTCTGGCGAAACCTGGCCTGCGCCCGCTCCTGGAGGCGGGTCTTGTAGTCCTCCGCGGCCTCGTCGCTCCTGCCGGCGGCCCTGAGCGCCGTCCCCAGGTGCCGCGCGACGAACGAACGCGCCGCGCGGATCCCGCCGTCCTGGTACACGGCGCCGAGCACCCCCTCGAACGCGTCGGCCAGGAGGGACGGCTTGTCTCGCCCGCCGGTGCTCTCCTCGCCCCGACCGAGGTGGAGCGCCTCGCCGAGGCCGATCCGCCGCGCCGCCTCCGCCAGCGTCTCGCTGCGCACGACGGACTGTTTCCGCCGGGTGAGCACTCCTTCGTCGGCGTCGGGATCGCGCCGCACGAGCCAGTCGGCGACGAAGAAGCCGAGGAGCGCGTCCCCCAGGAACTCGAGCCGCTCCCAGTCGTCGCCGGGCCCCGACGCGCGCTCGTGCGCGCGGGAGCTGTGGGTCAGCGCCCGGAGCAGGAGGGCGGGATCGGAGAACCGGTAGCCGAGACGGCTCTCGAGGTCGCTCACGGCGCCCTCCCCGCCGGGGGCGGGTCCTTCACCTCGTCCGACGCTTTCCGGAACTCCCGTCTCGGCCTCGCGTCCCCTTCGTACCGCTGCCCGTCGCGCTCCAAGGTGTACGCCGAGAGCGTGAGCCCGCCCGGCTCCACCACCAGCTCGTCCACGTAGCGCATCGGCTTCCTCGACGGGACGGCGGGAGTGCCGGTGCACTCCACGCGGAGGTGCGCGGTGGCGGGGTCCACCGTGGTACGGTAAACGAGGACGTAGGTCTTCGCCCCGTCCTGGACCTCTTCGCCCGCTCCTTCCCACCCGGCACGAATCGCGTACGTCCCGTCCGACGATCGGACGCCGATCCGGGTCCTGAACCGGTCGCCGTCGCGAACGATCGCGAGGGTCGAGCGGATCCTCTCGTTCCCACGGACCCAGGTGCCGGCGTATCCGGTATCGCTCACCCGCGCGTTCCCTCCGCACCCCGCGAGGGCCACGGCCACGAGGACCGCCGCCGAGATCCCTACCCGTTCTTGGTGCGATGTCTTCCGCATGGCTCCCCCGAGATTGTAGGATGGAACTCCCACAATCTCCCGTCCACCATGGGCTAGACTAGCCGTTCCATGGCGGAGCGGGAGCATCGGACGGGAGCGCTCGCGGCGATCGTCGCGGCGGCGGCGATCGCGGTGGTCGCGAACTCGCTCCCGAATGGATTCGCCCTCGACGACTCGACCGTCGTGGAAGAGAACCCTCTCGTCGCATCTCACGCCTTCGTCGAGATCCTGAGGACGCCCTACCACTACGGCCCCGCGCAGACGATCCCGACGGGACTCTACCGGCCCTTCACCACGCTGACCTTCGCGCTCGATCATGCAGTCGGGGGGCTCCGGCCCCTCGTCTACCACGCCGACAACGTGGCCTTGCACGCGGCCGTGTCGGTCCTGGTTCTCTGCACCGGCCTCGCCCTCGGCCTCGTGCCGGGCGCGGCGCTCGCGGGGGCGCTGCTGTTCGCCGTCCACCCGGTGCACTCCGAGGCGGTCGCGAACGTGTCGGGGCGGGCCGAGCTGCTCGCCGCCGCGCTCTTCCTCCTCGCGCTCCTCGCCTTCGCGCGAGGGAGGGACCCGGACGGCCGCCTGCGCGGTCGGGCGCTCGCCGCGGCGGCGGCGCTCTCGTTCCTCGCCATGCTGGCGAAGGAGCACGCGGTGACCTTCGTCGGGGTGGCGGCGGCGTGGGAGGTTCTGGTGCGCCGGCGCGGGGAACCGCTCCGGAGCTTCCTCCGAAATCGGAGAGCGGAGCTGGCGAGGACGTTCTCCACGCTCCTCGTCCCCGTCGCCGCGTATCTCGTCGCGCGGCGCGCCGTGCTGGGCGACCTTCTGCCTTCCCCGGCGTCGGTCACGCCGATCGAGAACCCCGCCGCCGGTCTTGCGCTCCCGGAACGCTGGGCGACGGCGATCGCGGCCGCCGGGAGATACGCCCGCCTCCTCGTGTTCCCGCGAATGCTCTCGCCGGACTACGGCTTCGCCGAAACCGCCCCGGTCCGCTCGCTCCTCGACCCCTGGCTCCTCCTCGGCCTTCTCGTCGCGGCCGCCCTCCTCCTGGGCTTCGTCGTCGCCTGGCGGAGGTCGCGGCCCGCCGCGTTCCTCATCCTCCTGGCGGTCGTCCCGTTCTCCGTCGTCTCGAACCTGCCCTTCACGATCGGCACGATCCTGGCGGAGCGGCTGCTCTACCTGCCGTCCGCCGGCCTCTGCCTCCTGGCGGGAGCCGCGTGGCCCGGTCTCGCGCGGCGGACCGGACGCCCCGTCGCGACGGCGCTCGCCGCCGCGATCCTGCTCGCGGCGGCGGCTCGGACCGCGGTGGCGAACGTCGCGTGGCACGACGACTTCGCGCTCTGGTCCCGGGCGATCCACGCTGCGCCGCGGAGCGTGAGGGTCCTCGGAAACCTCGCGATCGAGCTGGCCTCCCGTGGACGCCTCGACGAGGCGAAGCCGCTTCTCCTCCGCGCCGTGGCGCTGGCCCCGGATTTCGCGCCGAACCGGATCAATCTCGCCGGAGTCCTGCTCAAGGAAGGAGACCTCGACGCCGCCGAGGTCGAGGTCCGGCACGTCCTCGACCGCGAGCCCAACCACCCGATCGCCCTGCTCCAGCTCGAGGCGATCCGCGCGAAGCGCCGCTCGATGCCCGGGCCTTAGGGATAGCCCGCCTCCTCTGCCAGCGGCCTTGCCATAGTGTGCTATTGGGTAGTACACTCTTGTCGTGAGACTCGACCGGGACCGCATCCGCGACCTGGCCAGGGAGCGGGGATACTCGCTGGCCGGGCTGCTCCGCAGCGCGGACGTCAGCCGCACCGCGTACTATTCCCTCGTGCGGCGCCCTTCGGTCGTTCCGGGCACGGTCCGTGCGCTGGCCCGGACGCTGGGGGTCCCGGCCCGCGAGATCTTCCGGGACGACGGCGGCTCTGCAATCGAGCGGGGCGCGCTGCGTGTCACGGAGGCTCGCGCCATCTGCCGCAACGCGGCCGGCGCTTCTTTCGACGGTGTCTGGCACGCGCTGTGCCTCCTCGACCTCCCGCCGATCGAGCGTCTCCAGAGGAGCCTGACCCGTGGGCGCGCCACCCCCCTTCACCGATAGGGAAGCCGACTTCCTGAGAACCCTTCTCGAGGAGGGGGTGGAATTCCTGGTCGTCGGAGCCGCGGCGGCGGCGCTGCAAGGGGCGCCCGCGGTGACGCAGGACATCGACCTCTGGTTCGCGAATCTCTCGGATCCGCGCCTCCTCAGGGCTCTCCGCCGAGCCGGAGCGGCGTACGTCGCGCCCACGCTTCAGAATCCGCCCCTCCTGGTCGGCGGCGGAGCGGAACTCTTCGACGTCGTGGTGCACATGCACGGCCTCGGCTCGTTCCGGCAGGAGGCGCGCCGGGCGCTGCGGCTCCGCGTGGGCGATCTCGAGCTGCCCGTGCTGCCGCTGGCCCGGATCATCGCCAGCAAGAAGGCCGCCGGGCGCGCGAAGGACCTGGCGATGCTGCCCGCCCTCGAGGACGCTTTACGCGCGCTCGAGGCGCGCCGGCGGGCGCGCACGGGACGGAGCGCACGCGGGAGAAAGCCGCGGCGCTAAGGTTTATCCTTTTCCTCGATCTCGCTGCCGACGAGGCGGACGTCGCCGCTGGCGACGATCTTCACGATCGGCCGTTCCTTGTAAGTGACGATCCCCTTGGCCACCGTGCCCCCCTCGCCCATCTCCACCCCCGGCAGGCCCTCCATCTCAATCTTCCCGCCTGTCGACTCGGCCTCGACCCGGCAGCCGGCGTTCGGCCCGAACGTGACCAGCACACCGCCACCGTCGTTCCTGATTGAGCTGTCCGCCGTGGCCGCGAGCGAGGTCCAGTTCGCCTCCACTTCCGGACAGTTGGCCTCGATCTTCACGGCGCCGTTGAGGTCGCTGAGCCGCACCTTGCCGTGAGCGCTCTTGACATCGACGTCGCCCGAGAGTTCGCGCGCGTCGAGGTTCGCGTTCTCGATCTCGATCGTCAAGGGGCCCCCGACCTTGTTCACCTGGATCGGCGCGGACGACGTTCGCACGGTGACCTCGCCCCCGATGTCGGAGAGGTGAGTCTTGAGCGCCGCCCCGGTCACCAAGACCGACCCCGACACCGAGTCGATCTCGACCCCACTGGCTCCAGTGCCCTTCACCTCGACCGAGCCGTCGTTGTGGGATCCGCGCACGGTGCCCCCAAACGCGGTGACGCGCAGCGCGGACTCCAGGCTCTTGAACTGCACCGTCCGGTCGGTCTCTATCGAAATCGGCCCCTTGGAATTCTCGAGTTTGAGCGGTGAGCCCGAGAGCAAGAGATCCGCCCCCGCCCCGAGATCCCTGAGGTCCACCTGGCCTTGGCGAACGTGCAGGCGGCAGATACCTTGGGCTCCGTCCACGGTGACGCCGAGGTTCTCGAAGTCGCCGTCGAGATCCCCCTGCAACCCCCTCACCGTCGCGACCCCTCCCGTCATCTTGAGCGACACCGCGCCGCGCACGTCGGTCACCGTGGCGGCCAGGTTCCGACCGCTCATCCGGATCTTCCCTTCCACGGAGGAAACGTTGGCGCTCCCGTCGTCCATCTCGACGACCAGCGACTGGTCAACGCCCATCACGAGCAGACTGTCCCGCTGTCCGCGCACCTCCACCTCGCTCTTGACGTGGTACACGCTGATCGTGGCGCCGTCGAGCCTCAGGTCGACCTTCATGCCGGGCGGGACCCACACCTTGAGCACGCCGGGCACCTCGCGGGCGCCCTCGGGCGGCACGAGGCGGAACACGCCTCCACCGAGCCAGAGAGCGAGCGGGAGCGGCGTCTTGGCCTCCCCTCCCGTCTCGCTCGAGTAATCGAGCCGGTCCTTCGCGCCACCGATGACTTGGATCTGCCCTCGGATCCTCTCGACGGTCAGCTGCGTCTCGTCGGACACCGGCACCGTCCCCGAGGCCTCCTCGGCCAGGAGCCGCGGGGCGTCCTGCGCCCGCGCCCAACCGGCCGCGAGCAAAAGGAGAACCGCCGCGCACCTTCTCGCCGGCTCTGTCCGCACCGCCGGAATCACCTCTCACCTCGCTTCCGTCGAGCCGCTCCGCATGGCGCTCGCCGAGATTGTAGGCCGAAACGGCGCGGCAAGTCAGGGGGGAAGGAGCGCGGCGGGCGACGAGACTCTCAGCGAAAATGGAACCGAGGCACGCCCGCCACCGCGTCGGCGACCTTCTCGAACGAGCGCATCGAGCGGTTGGCCCCCTCGTACCTTTTCCCGTCCCGCTCGACCGTGTAGGACCAGAGGACCTTCCCGCCCGGCTCGACCACCAGCTCGTCGATGTAGTGGATGTTCGGCTTCTCCGGCAGAAGCCGCCGCTCGTCGCATTCCACCATCAGGCGGTGCGTCACAGGGTCTACCCGGGTGTCGAACTCGTACGTCGCCATGTGCTTGCCGTCGTACTTCTCCTCGCAGCGCCCGTCCCAGCCGCAGGAGACGTCGAGGCGTTGGTCAAAGGAGTGCTTGAACCACCGGAACAGGTACCGGTCCCCCGTCCTCGCGATCGCCACGACCGAGACGTTGCGGTCGTTCCCGCGCGACCAGGTCCCGGTGTAGCCGGTGTCGCTGACCCTCGGTCGCACGCTGCACGCCGCGGAAATCACCGCGATACACAGAATTGGCAAGCTCCGGCTCCGCGTCATTCGGATCACCTCGGCACGAGGGTCGTTCCCGCGCCGAAGAGCGTCGGGATCGCCCACCGCCTCTCGATGGCCTCCAGGAGCGTCCGGAAGGCCGCCACGAGCAGCAGATCGGGACGGGAGGGGCACGGGGAGCCCGGACACGAGGTCAGCGCCCAGGAATCGAGCTGCAGGCCTCGGTCTATACGAATTGCAAGTATTCACCGGCCGTGGCCTCAGGGTGTGGGGACGCTCAAGCCCAGCGCCGGCCGTCTCCCGCGGATCAGCTCGTCGCGGCGCTTTTCCGCCGACGCCGCCTCCTCCTTTGCCCCCGCGGCCCCCGCCGCCTTAGCGAGGACGTCGAAGAGATCGGGCGAACCGGGGAAGAGCTGCACGGCCTCCCTGGCGCGGCCGAGCGCCTCCTTGGGCCGGGCGAGCGCCAGCAGCGCCTCCGCCCAGGCGGCGAGCACGCCCTCGGTCCGCTCGCCGAGGCGAATCGCCTCCTCGATCTCGAAGAGGGCCTCCGCCGCACGACCCCGCGCGAGCAGGCGACTTCCGAGGAGCGCGTGCGGCCCGGAGAGGATCGGCTCGATTGCGATCGCCCTGCGGTAGAGCGCCTCGGCCTCGTCGGACTTTCCCTGGGCGTCGCGGAGGATGCCGAGGCGGTGGAGCGCGCCGGCGCTCTCGGGGTAAAGCTCGACCGCATGAACCAGCACCTTCTCCGCCTCGTCGGCCTTCCCGAGGAAGAGATCCACGTAGCCGAGGTTGACGAGAGCGTCCAGGTTGTCAGGCTCCTCGTGGGCCGCCAGCGCGAACTCCTCCCGCGCCGCCTCGAGGTCGCCTCTCTGCTGGAGCGCGAGCCCCGCCTTGAACGCCCAGTCCGCGACGAGGAAGCGCGCGTAGCGCTGCCCCGACTCCGCGGAAGGGAGCGCCACCGACATCGCGTCGTCGACCTTCCCAACCGATCGCAGGATCTGCGCGTCGATCACCGCCTGATAGGCCCCGGCGAGGGCGAGGAACGAAGACCGGTACTCCCCGTCGAGGCCCAGCCGCGCCGCGCGCTCCTCGGCGCTCGGACGGAGCCGCATCAGCTCCCTCAGGTTCGGTCCGACCGTGTCCGCGAACAATCCCCGCGGAGCGAAGAACTCGACCCGCGGGCGGTCGTCGCTGCTCCGCGGCGCTCCCGAGGCGAGCTTTCGGATCTCCGCCTCGTCGGCCTGGTAGAACGAGAGCACCTCCACGGGACCGCGGACGCCGATCCCCGCCAGGCTCGCCTTGACCTCGGGCCGCTCGACGCGCCGGGTCAGCTCCACCACGTCCACCGGTGGGAACGGCTCTTCCCTGCCGAGCAGGACCAGCGACAGCCCGGTCGAGAACAGCCGGACCCGCGGGAACACGTCGGCGAACGACCCGACGATCGTCTTCATGTCCCCGGGGAGGATCCTCCAGACGGGCACGAACTGGCACATGACCCCGCTGGGGGCGAGGCGCGCGCGGCACAGCTCGAAGTAGTCCCTCGAGTAGAGCGCCCCCGAGCCTGTGAGAGACGGGAAGTTCGGCGCCGAGGAGATCACGTCGAACCGATCGCTCGTCAGCTTCAGGAAGTTCCGCCCGTCGTCGATCCGCACGTCGAGCTTCGGGTTCTCGAGCAGATGGTGGTTCACGTCCGCGAAAAACCGGCTCGCCTCGAACACCCCCTTCTCCAACTCGATGCCCGTGAGCCGGTCCACCTCGTGGAGTCCTATCGCTCCCGCGGTGACGCCCGCGCCGAGCCCGACGACGCACGCCTTCCTGACCGGCCCGGGGTGCATCAGCATCGGCAGGTGCCCCAGCATCCGCTGGGAGAACATGTCGTCGAAGTGGTCCGAGGCAGTCGTGCTGCCGTTGACTGTGATGAACTTTCCCTTGGCGCTCCTGAACGAGATGATCGTCTCGTTGTACCCCTCGGTGTAGGTCATCAACTTGTAGTCGGCGACGATCCGGTCCACGAGCACGCCGCCGTTTTCAGACAGAAACGTTCGCGGCTCGAAGTACGCCCCCGCCCCGAGGAGCTTCCGGTCCCAGCGCGGCGCGAAAAGAAGCACCCCCGCGAGCACGACCACCGCGAGCCCCGCGGGGATCGCCCACTTCGGGCGCACGGGCCCCGGCTCCGCGAGCAGGCTCCCGAACGCGAGGACGAGCGAGATCGCGACCACGAGCTTCAGGGTCCACTCGCACCCGATCGTGGGGAGGAGCACGAAGCCCGCGCCGAACGACCCGAGGATCGAGCCGACCGTGTTCCAGGCGTAGACCCGGCCGATCCTCGACCCCGTCCCGCCGGCTCCGGCCGCAGCAAGCCGCACCACCACCGGGAAGGTCCCGCCGAACGCCAGCCCCGCCGGGATCAGCGTCAGGACGGACAGCAGCAGCTTCGTCTCGTTCATCCCCTCGAACGTGATCCCGGCCGCCCAGATGATCCTCAGGAACAGCCCCGGCATCGCGTTGACCGCGAGGCTCCCGAGCAGGACGAAGAGCGCCACGGCACCCTGCGTCAGCGCCAGGAGCCGGACCGGCGGCTCGAACCGGTCCGCGAGGCGCCCGACGATCACGGCCCCGGCCGCGATCCCCAGCAGGAACACCGAGAGCATCGCGCTGAACGAGTACACGGTGCTCCCGAACACCAGCACCAGCACCCGGAACCAGACCACCTCGAACGCCAGCGCGGCCATGCCGCTTCCGAACGCGACCCAGAGCGGCCACGACGCGGGGTCGGTGAGGGGCGTCCCGGCCGGCGCCTCTTCTTCTTCCTTGCCGGCCTCCTCGTCCGCGGGCGCCCCGGTCGAGCGCCGATCGAGCAACCAGGCGGTCGTCGCCACCACGGCGTTGAAGCACGCGGCGAGGAGGGTGGTCCTGAAGAGCCCGAGGTACGGGAGCAGCCACCACCCCGCGAGGAAGCATCCGACCGCCGCTCCGGCGGTGTTGACGAAGTACAGGAAGCCGACCCCGAGGCCGACCTGCCCCTTCCTGCGCAGGAGCCCCTGCCCCAGCGCGGGGAGCGTGGCCCCCATGAGCGCGGTCGGGACCAGGAGCAGCGCGATGCAGAGCACGAACCTGATCGTCGAGCGGAGGAGGAACGACTCCGGCAGCAGCGGGAAGACCGACGCGTAGATCGCGTCCACGAGGCGCAGCAAGAGGGGCAGGAGCAGCGCGTAGGTACCGACTCCCGCTTCCAGGAGCGCGAACATCCTGAGAGGCCGCTTCGCCGTGTCCGCCCGCCGCCCGAGGAGCGCTGCGCCGAGGGCCATCCCGCCCATGTACGACACCAGCACGGTGCTGACCGCGAAAGCGGTGACGCCGAACACCTCGGCGAGCATCCGGCTCCAGACGACCTCGTAAGTGAGACCGCAGGCCCCGCTGATCACGAAGAGGCCGGCGAACGGAACGGTTAGCGGGGGGAGGTTCCGGAGGAGGCCCGGCGCATCGGGGCGGGGTGTCGATTCCGTCATGGTGCGGCCGCCAGCATAAGGGATTGCTCCGCTCGAGGGAAACCGTTCAGGGCTTCGCCGGCTTGATCTTATCTAACTCTTCCTGAAAGCCCGGCACCGCCCGCAGCGGCGCGAGTAGCGGCTCTTTCTCGAGAGTCTCGCGGTCGCGGTATCCCTTCGCGATCGCGTCCCTCAAGGTGTCCCGGGCCCCTACCTCGTCGCCGAGCTGCGAGCGGCAGAGGGCGCGGGCGACCTGGAAGCCCGGCTGCTGTTCCGGCTTCGCCTTCGGCAGCGCGGCGTCCAGCGTCGCCGCGGCCTCCCGGATCCTCCCCTGGGCGATCATCGCGAGGGCCAGCTTGTACGCCAGGGCCGGATCGTCGGGATGCCGCGCCAGCCCGGCGCGGAACGTGGACTCGGCGCGGCCGTAGTCCTCTCGGGCCACCCAGAGGTCGCCCAAGGCCATCGTCCCGAACTTGAACTCGGGATACCTCCGCTCCAGCTCCTCGGCATAACGGGTCGCCTCGTCCAGCTTCCCGACTCGCCCCGCCGCGTTGCTGGCCCGGAGGAGCGCGAACCGGTTACCCGGGTCGTCCTTCAGGACCCGCAACCAGGATTCCAGCGCCTCCACGAACTCGCCTCGGTCCATCAGCTCCTGACCGAAAAGGATCTCCGCCTCCAGGTGGACCATGTCCCGCGGGTTGGGACCGCCCTTTCGCTCCTCGCTGATCGCGCCGCCCACGTAGCCGAGACTGGCCAGTCTCTCGAGCGTCTCGGGGTCCAGGGGGACAGGGGCCGCCTCCGACGACGGCGCCTCCTTGGCGCTCGCGAGGATCTCCCCCAGCCGCTCCTCGAGATCCCGCCCGATATCCGCTTCGCTCGGGTACACGTTGGCCTGCTCACCGGGGTCGGTATCGAGGGCGTAGAGCTCCGGCTTCGCCCCCCGGATGAGCTTCCACTTGCCGAGGCGCACCCCTTCGAGCGGGCTCCAACCGTAAATGAGCGAGCCGGAGAGCGACTCGAAATAGAGCGCCCGCCGGGGGAGCCTGCCGCCCGTGAGCGCCGGCCGGAGGCTGATCCCCTCCATGCGCGAAGGTATCGCGATCCCGGCATAGTCGAGGACGGTCGGCGCGAGGTCCGCCAGCGAGACCGGCTCCTTCACGACCTCTCCCCGCTCCCTGCCCGGCGCGCTGACGATCAGCGGGACGCGGATCGTGCTCTCGTAGGCCAGGTTCGAGTGCATCTTCTCGCCGTGGTCGTACAGTCCCTCGCCGTGGTCCCCGACCACGATCACCAGCGTCCGGTCCAGGATCCCCATCTCTCGCAGGGCGTCGAGAACCTTTCCCAACTCCGCGTCGGCGTACGCGATCTCGCCGTCGTAAGGACGCTCGTGGAATTGCTGGGAATAAGGGAACGGCGGCTCGTACGGGTAGTGGGGATCGAAGTAGTGGAGCCACAGGAAGAACTTCCCGTCCCGGTGCGCCCGAAGCCACTCGAGCCCCAGCCGGGTCACGTCTCCCGCCTTCCGCTCCTCCTTCCCCGACAGCTTCTCCTTCTTCCGCTCCTCGAACAGGTCGCGATAGGTTTCGAACCCCTGGTTGAGCCCGGTGGTCGCGTTCACGGGATACGATGCCGGGACGGCACCGGTCGCCCAGCCCGCGTCGCGGAGCAGCTTCGCCAGCGTGATCGCATTCCCCGAGAGCTTGAAGATCCCGTTGTAGCGCACGCCGTGGGAGAACGGGTACGTGCCGGTGAACATGGTGGAGTGAGAGGGCAGGGTCAGCGGAATCGCCGAAACGGCCTGGTCGAACCGCACCGCGTCCTTCGCCAGCCCGTCCACGCTGGGGGTGTGGCCGCTCGCGTACCCATAGCATCCGACGTGGTCCGCCCTCGTGGTGTCGAGCGTCACGAACAGGACGCCGCTCACCGGAGTGCGCCGGGCGCATCCCGCCATAGAGAACGCCAGGAGGAACGCGGCGCAAGCGACCCACCCGAGGCGGCTCATCGAGCGTGACGCTTCATGAAATCCAGGTAACCCGGCGAGGAGCGGATCGGCGCGAGGTCGGGATCGTCCTCGATCCAGCTCAGCTCACGGTACCCGGCTTCGTAAGAGCGCTCCAAGCTCGCCAGGGCGCCCGCCGTGTCCCCTTTCAAAGCCTTCACGCAGGCCGTGTCGTAAATCAGCTCGGCCTCCCGGGAACCCGCCTCCTCTGCGGCCGCGAGCAGGGCCTCGGCCTCATCCAGCTTGCGGTTGACGAGAAACGCGTGGGCGGACCAGTGGAGCGACTCCTGGCGCTCGGGGAACCGGTCGAGGAGCCTTCCCGCCTCCTTCACAAGCTGCTCCTTCACCCCGAGTTCCATCATGGCGAAGAGCCTGAACGTGAGGACTCCGAGATTGTCCGGATACTCGGCGAACAGCTTCTCGGACCGCCGCACGGCCGGCCGAAAGCGGTTCTGCGCGAGGAACAGCCGAACCTCGTTGAGCCGCGCGATCAGGTCGGCGGCTTTCGGCGGGGGCTCGGCGTCCGGTCGCACCCGGCCGAGCTTCAGGCCCAGATCCTCGAGCCGCTTCCGCGTCGCCGCCGAAATACTCTGCGGCCGCAGCACGGCGGGCCGGGCGACGGCGACCGCCTCGGCGCTCCCCGCCTGGATCGAAGTCGGACCCTGCCTCAGCTTCTCGATCGCCGCCTCGTCGAAGACCCGCCAGCCCGCGCCGTCCGCGACGGCGGTCAGGGGCGGCCACGCGAGCTGATCGTCGGGGGCCCAGGTCCAGGCCATCCGCTTTCTCTCGGCCAGGTTGTCCGTCCCTCGGCCGAAGTCGATCCCTTCCGCCCGCGGCGACAGTCCGCCGCCCACGATGCCGGCCAGGGTCGCGGCGACGTCCGGGAGCCAGACGGGGCGCGGGTCCCTCCCGGAGGCCGCGCGGGCGGCTGCCGCCCGGCTTCCCGTCCAGACCAGCGGGATCCGGAGAGTCGCCGGATCGAGCCAGAAGGAATCGCCGCGTTTCCCGTCCTCGCCCAGGTGCACGCCCTGCGTCCCCACGAAGACGACCTCGATCGGACCGCTCCTGCCGACGCCGTCGATCGCGTCGAGCACCGCCTTGACCGTGCCGTCCAGCGCGCCGAGCGCCTCGCGGTACCGCTTTCCCGCCTGCTCGTCGGGGCCTTCGACCCAGGTCGGGTGCAGATCCGCGAGGTGGACCCACGCGAAGAACCGGTCGTCCTTCCCCAGGGAGCCGAGCCATTGCACGAGGTGGGCCGCCGCTTCCTTTCCCGGGCGCGGCTTGGGGAAGAAGCGAGCGGGGCCCACGGCGATCCGCTCGGGGCCGTCGAACACCTCGAAACCGCGATCGAAGCCGGAGCCGTACGACGAGAACTGCGACCCGACGAAAGCCGCCGTCTTCCATCCGGCCTTGCGATAGACCTTCGCAAGGATCGGCAGATCCGCGGGCAGCGGGTCGGCCGTGTTGTCCCTGACGCCGCTCCGATCCGGCGCGACCCCGGTCAGCAAGGTCGCGATCGCCGGCCTCGCCATCGGGCAGACGGCCGCGGCGTTGTCGAAGACGACCCCGGTCGCCGCCAGGCGATCGAGAGCCGGCATCGGAACCGGACCCCCGTACGTCGAGAGCAGGTCCGCGCGGATCGCCTCCGCGGTGATCAGGACGACGCCGGCCGGAAGGGTCGAAGCGGGTTCCGTCGCCGCGGCGTTTCTGGCGGTCCCGCTCCCGTGTTGCGAGGAGCAGGCGCAGAGAAGAGCGAGGAGGACAACAACGGATTTTCCTGGGCGCATGGCGAGAAGTTTAGTCAAACGACAAGCCCCTCGCAACGTGAGTGAAGGGGGAAGCCCCCTAAGCGAAAGGGCCACGGCGCGTGGCCGTGGCCCTTTCGGAGCCTTACCTGCGAAGAAGACCTAGGCGTGCTTCTTGGGCTTCTTATCGATCGGATTGAACTGCCCGGGGTTCGCCAGGGTCGAGTTGCACTTCAGGCGGGTCGTGGCGCCCACGTAGTCGCCGTTGACCGCCGGGGAGTCGAACTGCATCTGGACGCCGTAGAACACGTCATTGCCCGCCCCAGCGAGCGAGCAGTCCTGCGCGAAGCCGGTGATCGTCGGGGCCGACCCGGCGTACGGGAGCGTCTGAACCAGCGTATAGGCCCCAGGCAGCCGGCCCGGGTCGGCGGTGCCGAAGGCACGCATCAGGCGGTAACCGGTGATGATGCTCGTCGGCGTCCCCGTCGGACCGAAGAAGGCGTTCGCCACGTCGTCGAAGTTCATGTTCAGCGACACGACGTTGCCCACCTTGTTCGCCACGCTGATCCGCGGACGCGGAATCGGCCGGAACGTCCAGCTGGAGCTGTAGAAGTAGTAGTTGGCGCCGCAGCTAAAGCATTGGGTTGCGTTCCCGATCGCGAACTTCGCGCCCGTGCCATCCAGGGTCGTGGTATCGACCATCGCGACCATCTGGCCGGTAGGGCACCCAGTGGTGAGCTCGCTGCACCCCTCGCCGCCGTTCAGGCCGTTGATGTACCACTTACCACCGTACGGCTTGAACCAGCTACTGGTAGCGCAGACGCCGCCGTCGTTGGCCGAGGCGTACGCGCCGGTCTGCCAGAAGTGGCCCACGAGTCCATTCGTGCCGAAGTTCGTGTTGGCATCCGCCCCCGGGTACGAGTAGTAGAAAGCCGCCGTTTGCGCATCCCACTGCGAGAACGATTGCCCCGGGGCGCAGGCTGCCCCCGCGTTAGTGGCGCCCAGCACGACGAGCGCCGCGAATCCAAGGAACAGAGTCAGTGTTCTTACCTTCATTTAAGATTCCTCCCCTGGCTCAATAATGCGACGGCGTGTAGTTCGTCGTCGTGTTCATCTTGATGAAGTAGGCCTCTCCGGGCGTCAGGTTGAAGTCCGCGGCGGAGCCCTTGCGGCCGGTGTACGCCTGGAAGGCGTCGGTGGACTTGATGAACTTCTGGACCTGGGCGACGTTGGCAAGCGTGATGTCGTCCAGCAGCCCCTTCGCGGTGGCCGCGGTCTGATGGTAGTTGTACGCGTAGAGGTTGTTCCCGGACTTCGACACACCGGCCTGCGTCGCGTTCAGCGTGTACGCCAGGGTCGGGTCGTCGGAGCCGACCACGATGTAGTTCGTCGCCGTGTTCATCTTCACGAACAGCCCCTCGCCGGCCACGAGGGCGAAGTCGGCGCCCGATCCCTTGCGCCCGGTGTACGCCTGGAAGGCGTCGGTGGACTTGATGAACTTCTGGACCTGGGCGACGTTGGCGAGCGTGATGTCGGTCATTAGGTTGTTCGCCGTGTTCAGGCCGGTCTGGCGGAGATCCGGGAGCGCCAACACATTGGTCCCCGACTTGGACGTGCCAGCCAGCGTCTGGTTCAGGGTGTAGTTCAACTTGAAGCCCATGTTGGAGGCGAGGAGGCCGCCAGCCATGACCACCACGGCGAGAGCGACGATCATCACCCCGACGAACTGTCTCTTGTTCATTCCTTCTCCTCCTCCGAGGTCAATTTGCCGCACCCGGTGACGCAGTCAAGCTTCCCTCCTCGCGACCCCGCCCCGGGACGTGGACACCAAGCCCACGCGATACCCGGAGTAATTTACGGGATTCGGCGGAATCGTCAAGGAGAGAACCCCCCCCGTTCCGAGCGCAGCTGGTTAGACGAAAGTAAGACAAAGCTAATCGATCCTATAAAAAACGATGTCCGATCCGTCCCGGACCGGGTCGGCGTAGGCGCCGTTCCGGACCTTCACCCCACGCTCGCAGTCGAACCGGTCAGGGACCTTCGATTTGCAAACGTAGTGGCTCTTTTGCCCGTTCGCAATGTTGAAGACCACCTGGCCGTTCCGCTTCTCGATCGTGAGATGCGGGGACTGCGACGTTCCCACGTAAGTACCGGCGTGCCCCAGGAGCAGCACGAGGGCCACCCCCAGCATGACCGGAAGCAGTCCGGCCAGGGCCAGCCTGCGCGCCGGCAGGAACAGGGAGGCTGGCGCCGCCGGATCGTGAGCGGGGTCGAGGGTCTCGTCGACGATCCTGGCGCGGGCATGGGCGCTCAGGATCTCGTCGGTGCCCCC
>JBGQAU010000069.1:0-17514 GCA_041494445.1 Acidobacteriota bacterium
CGACCCCGCGACCCGGGGAGGGAACGCGCCCGACGGGCGGCGGGTGAAGAGCACGATCCACTGGGTCTCCGCCGCCCACGCCGCCGAAGCCGAGGTTCGCCTCTACGATCACCTGTTCACCGCGGAGGATCCGGCGGCGGTCCCCGAGGGGACCGACTGGAAGGCGACGCTGAACCCGAGTTCGCTCGAGACGCTTCGCGGCGCCAAGGTCGAGCCGATGCTGCTCGCGGCCCTGCCGGGCCAGAGGTTCCAATTCGAGCGGCTCGGCTACTTCTGCGCGGACGCCCGCCAATCCCGGCCGGGAGCCCCCGTGTTCAACCGGACCGTCACGCTGAAGGACACCTGGGCCCGGATCCAGAAGAAGCAAGGGGCCCAATGACTATTTCAGCGTCTCGACAGCCTTGCGAATCCGGCGCTCGCACGCTTCCCGGCCCAGCGTCTCCATGAGCGCGTAGAGCCCGGGGCCCGCCCCCATGCCGGTGCAGGCCAGCCGGAGCGGGTGGACGAGGTCGCTGACCTTGACGCCCTCCCGATCCGAGAACGCCTTGACCGCGGTCTCGAGCGTCGCGGCATCGAACGAGGATTCCGCCTCGACCACGGGGAGCAGCCTGAGGAGCAGGTCGCGACTCCCGGGGCGCCACCGCTTCGTCACGGTTTCCGCGTCGTACTCGGTCGGGTCGGCGAAGAACCAGCCGGCCTTCTCGAGGATCTCGCGAACGAACGTGATCCGCTCGCGCATCAGCTCCACGATCCTCAGGAGATGCGCGTCGCCGAACCCGGCGACGCCCTTCTCCGCCAGGAGCGGCTTCAGCTCGTCGAGCAGCTCGCTCGGGGATCGCCTCCTCAGGTACTCCGCGTTGAGCCACCGGAGCTTCTCGAGGTCGAAGATCGCGCCGGACTTGCCGACGCGCTCCAGCGAGAACTCGCTCACCAGATCGGCAAGGGCGAAGAAGTCGCGGTCGTACCCCGGGTTCCAGCCGAGGAGCGCCACGAAGTTGACCAGCGCCTCCGGGTAATACCCCTGCGTGCGGTAGTCGGAGACCGCCACGTCCGCCTGCCGCTTGCTGAGCTTCGAGCGGTCCGCCCCGAGGAGCAGCGGGAGGTGCGCGAACCGCGGCGGGTCCCACCCGAAGTACCGGTAGAGGAGCACGTGCTTGGGGGTGCTCGAGAGCCACTCCTCGCCGCGGATCACGTGTGTGATCTCCATGAGGTGGTCGTCCACGACGTTGGCGAGGTGGTAGGTCGGATAACCGTCCGACTTCAGGAGGATCTGGTCGTCGAGGACGTCGGTCCCGAACTCGACCCGCCCGCGGACGATGTCGGACACCACCACGGCCCGCTCGTCGGGGATCCTCATGCGGATCACGAACGGCTCCCCCGCGGCCTTCCTCGCCTCGACCTCTTGCGGGGAAAGCCGAAGGCAGAAGCGGTCGTACTTCGTGGATTGCTGGTCCTTCTGCCGGTCCTTCCGCATCGCGAGGAGCCGCTCGGCGGTGCAGAAGCAGGGATAGGCGCGGCCGGACGCGACGAGACGGTCCGCCGCTTCCCGATAGTGCGCGAGCCGCTCCGACTGGAAGTACGGGGCATGCGGCCCCCCCGCCTCCGGTCCCTCGTCGTAGTCGAGTCCCGCCCAGCGGAGCGACTCGACGATCATCTCGACAGCACCCGGCACGTACCGGCTTCGATCGGTGTCCTCGATCCTCAGGACGAACTTCCCGCCGGAACGCCGCGCGAACAGGTAGTTGTACAGGGCGGTCCTGAGACCCCCGACGTGGAGGTACCCGGTCGGGCTGGGAGCGAACCGGACGCGGACCTCATCGCTCATGCTCGTCTCCCCGACGCCCGCGCGACCGCTGCGGGCGGTCGTCTCCGGAGCGGGTCGGCCGGCGGGCACGATAGCAACGCAGCGGACGGTCCGGCAAGCTTCCTTGACCGGAATGAAAGCGGTTCCTATAATCGCTCGCGCTTTCCGGAGCCTGCTGGGGAGTCGTCCAATGGTAGGACATGCGGCTCTGGACCGTAGAATCGGGGTTCGAATCCCTGCTCCCCAGCCAACTTCCCTCGGATGAGCGTCGCAGGGCGTCCCCGCGGACTTTCCGGCGGGCCGAAGGCGCGGTAAGCTGTGTCGCCGCGGGCCCGGCCGTCGCGGACGGGTGAAAGGACGTCGAGATGGACAGTGCGCTCGCCGTGCACAGGTTCCAGTTCGCCTTCACCGCGACGTTCCACTACCTGTTTCCCCAGCTCACCATGGGGCTCGCGCTCCTGCTGTTCGTCCTGAAGGTGATGGCGCTCCGGACGGGCAAGGAAGGGTACAACCGGGCCGCGCGCTTCTGGGGGAAGGTCTTCGGCGTCAGCTTCGCCATCGGGGTCGTCACCGGGATCCCGCTGGAATTCCAGTTCGGGACGAACTGGTCGGAGTTCTCGCGGGCGGCCGGCGGCGTGATCGGCCAGACGCTGGCCATGGAAGGGATCTTCGCCTTCTTCCTCGAGTCGACCTTCCTCGGCCTGTTCCTGTTCGGCGAGAAGCGGCTCGGACCGAAGCTCCACACGGCGACCGCGTTCCTCGTGTTCGTCGGCTCGTGGATCTCCGGCTACTTCATCGTCGCCACCGACGCCTTCATGCAGCACCCCGCCGGCCACGCGGTCGGAGCGGACGGCAAGATCGTCCTCGACAGCCTCGGGGGGCTCCTGCTGAACCCGTGGGGGCTCTGGCAGTACGCCCACACGATGGCCGGCTCGATGGTCACCGGCTCCTTCGCGATGGCCGCCGTGGGGGCCTTCTATCTCCTCCAGGAGCGGCACGCGGCGTACGGGAAGCTGTTCGTGCGGCTCGGCGTGATCGCGGGGACGATCGCGTCGATCCTCCAGATCTTTCCCACCGGGGACGGCCAGGGGCAGATGATGGCGCGCCACCAGCCGGCGACGCTGGCGGCGATGGAGGGGTTGTTCCGGACCGAGTCGGGCGCTCCCCTGGCGATCGTCGGTCAGCCCGACGTCGAGAAGCGCCGGCTGGACAATCCGCTCACCGTCCCGAAGATGCTCAGCTTTCTGACCTACAAGCGCTGGAACGCCGAGGTGAAAGGGCTCGACGCGTTTCCCCTCGAGAGCTGGCCGGACAACATCCCCCTGCTCTACTACGCCTACCATGTCATGGTGGGACTGGGCACGATCTTCATCGCGATCCTGCTGATTTCGGCCTTCAAGCTCTACCGAGGAACCCTGTACGCCTCGCGACCGGCGCTCTGGGTCCTGATGCTCGCGTTCCCCTTCCCGTTCATCGCCAACACGGCGGGTTGGATCACCGCGGAGGTGGGTCGCCAGCCGTGGGTGATCTACGGCCTGATGCGGACCGCGGAGGGGTACTCGACCACGGTGTCCGCGGGCAACGCCACGTTCACGCTCATCGGGTTCGCGGGGATGTACACGGTGCTCGGGATCCTCGCGGTGTTTCTGATCGGACGCGAGATCGCTCACGGCCCCGAACCCGTGCACGCTCCCGCCGCGGGACGGCGCCCCGCCTGAGATAACTCATGGATACCCTCTGGTTCTGCCTCGTCGCGGCGATGCTGGCCATGTACGTCGTGTTCGACGGGTTCGACCTCGGCGCGGGGATCCTCCACCTCGCGCTGGCGAGGACCGACGCGGAGCGACGGCTGGTGCTCAGGACCATCGGGCCCGTGTGGGACGGGAACGAGGTCTGGCTCCTCGCGAGCGGCGGCGCCCTGTTCTTCGCGTTCCCGTCGCTGTTCGCCACGGGCTTCAGCGGCTTCTACCTCCCCCTGATGGTGGTGTTGTGGCTCCTGATCCTCCGCGGTATCGCGGTGGAGTTCCGGAATCACATCGAGAGCCCCGTCTGGGGCCCGCTGTGGGACGTGACGTTCTCGCTGTCGAGCGCGCTGCTCGCGGTCCTCTTCGGCGCCGCCCTCGGGAACGTGGTCCGCGGCGTCCCTCTGGACCCGCAGGGCCGCTTTTTCGTGCCGCTGTGGACCGACTTCCGGCCCGGGGCCGACGCCGGCGCGCTGGACGCCTACACGCTCCTCGTCGGCCTCACCGCGCTCGCGACGCTCACGGTGCACGGAGCGCTGTGGATCGCGGTGAAGACCTCCGGCGGCCTCCAGAGGCGTGCACGGCGGACGGTGGATTTCGTCTGGTGGGCGGTGGCGGCGCTCACCGTGCTCCTGACCCTCTTCACGATGAGAGTGCAGCCCCAGATCGCTCGAAGCCTCGCGGCCCGGCCATGGGGGTACGTCTTCCCGATGATCGCCCTCGCCGGGCTCGTCGGGGTCCTCTGGTTAGCCTCGCACGAGCGGGACGCCGCCGCCTTCCTCGCCTCGAGCGCCTACATCGTCGGGATGCTCACGAGCGCGGCCTTCGGCCTCTACCCGTACATGCTCCCCTCGACGACCGATCCGTCCCGCGGACTCACGGTCCACGCCGCCGCGGCCCCGGCCGCCGGCCTCAGGATCGGCCTCGCGTGGTGGATCCCGGGAATGGCGCTGGTCGCCGGGTACTTCGTATTCACGTACCGCCGTTTCGCCGGGAAAATCGAACTCGGGGACGAGGGGTATTGAGGCGGCCATGAAGGCGATGGTCTTGCGGGCCAACGCGCCGGTCGGCCGCCATCCCCTCGAGTGGGCCGAGGTCGAGGATAAGGAGCCCGGCGAGGGGGAGGTTCGGGTTCGCGTCCGGGCATGCGCGATCTGCCGGACCGACCTGCACGTGATCGAGGGGGACCTCCCCGCGCGCCGCCTCCCCGTGATCCCCGGCCACCAGGTCGTCGGGACCGTCGACCGGCTGGGCCCCGGCTGCGCGCGCCTCTGCATGGGGGACCGGATCGGAATCGCGTGGCTGAGGAGCACTTGCGGTGCGTGCGGGTTCTGCCGGTCGGGCTCGGAGAACCTCTGCGATGCGTCACTGTACTCGGGGTACCACGAGGACGGGGGGTACGCCGAGATGGCCGTGGTTCCCGAGGCGTACGCGTACCGGATCCCGGACGCGTTCTCGGACGTCGAGGCGGCGCCGCTCCTCTGCGCCGGGATCATCGGCTACCGTGCGCTGCGGCGGAGCGACGTGCCGGCGGGCGGCCGGCTCGGGCTCTTCGGCTTCGGCTCCTCCGCGCACGTCGTGCTCCAGCTCGCGCGGCACCGGGGATGCGAGGTCCACGTCGCCACGCGCGGGGAGAGCCACCGCGACCTCGCTCGCCGGATGGGGGCGGCCCGGGTCGGCGGGGCGTTCGACGCGTCGCCGGTCCCCCTCGACGCCGCCATCGTGTTCGCTCCGGTCGGCGAGATCGTTCCGCCCGCGCTCCGCTCGATCCGGAAGGGCGGCACCGTGGTGCTCGCCGGGATCCACATGACGCCCATCCCGTCCATGGAGTACAACGAGCATCTCTTCCACGAGAAGAACCTGAGGAGCGTCGAGGCGAACACCCGCGCCGACGGCGAGGACCTCCTCCGCGAGGCCGCGGAGATCCCGCTTCGCCCGCAGGTGACGACGTTCCCCCTCGAGCACGCCAACGAGGCCCTGATCCGCCTCGAGCAGGACAGGATCGACGGGACCGGCGTGCTGGTGATCGGTGGCCCGCGCGACTGATCGCGATCGCCGCCGTCGGAGGCCAACCATGCTCAAGCTCGTCGCCGTCACGGTCCTCGCGGCCGCCTCGACCCCTCTCCTCGCGCAGGCGGTCTCCGCCCCGCGTGAGGCGGCTCCCCCGTCGCTCGAGGAGGTCCGCAGGGGAATGGGGATTCCCTCCCGGGGCGACGTGCGGGGCCAGCAGGACGCCGTCGGCTTCGCGTCCACCGCGGAGCAGATGGCCAGAGTGTGGGACCTCTCCGCGACGACGCCCGCGCCCGACCGGCTCGGCGAGCCGCCGGTCCCGGGCGTCGCGGGGGTGATCTGCCCCCACGACGACTACCTTTACGCCGGGAGGGTCTACCGCCGGATCCTCCCGCTCGTGACCGCGCGCACCGTCGTCCTCGTGGGAGTGTTCCACAAGTACCGCCGGTTCGGGGCGCACGATCGCCTGGTGTTCGACCCCTATCGGGCCTGGCGCACGCCGGACGGCGAGGTGCCGGTGTCGCCGCTGCGCGAGGACTTGCTGGCTGCGCTCCCGAAGGACGACGTGGTACAGGACGCCGCGATGCACGACAGCGAGCACTCGCTCGAGGCGCTCTTGTTCTGGCTGCGCCACGCGCGGCCCGACCTTACGATCGTCCCGATCATCGTCCCCGCCGCGAGTCTCCCGCGGCTCGGCGAGCTGGCCGACCACCTCGGCCGGGCGCTGGGCGCGAGCCTCGAGAAGCGCGGGTGGCGCCTCGGGCGCGACGTGGCCATCGCGATCTCGACCGACGCGGTGCACTACGGCGCGGACTTCAAGTACGTGCCGTTCGGCGAGGGCGGCGTCACGGCCTACGTCCGGGCCGCGGAGCGGGACCGCGCCCTGCTCAAAGGCCCGCTCGCGGGCCCGATCTCCGCGGACAAGGTGCGGCGGCTGTTCGCCGAGTTCGTGAACCCGGAGCGCCCCGACGAGTATCGGCTGACGTGGTGCGGCCGCTTCTCGGTGCCCCTCGGACTGCTGCTCCTCGAGATCACCGCGCGCGCGCTCGGCGAGGGCACGCCGGTCGGCCAACCGGTCGCCTACGCGACCTCGGTGGGCACCTCGGAGCTTCCGGTCCGCGACGTCGGTCTCGGCTCCACCGCTCCCGCGAACCTCTACCACTTCGTCGGGTATCCCGCCGTGGCGTTCACGCTCCCGGGGCGGGAGGACTGACTCGGCGGCGACCGCCGGGCACCGCGGCTACTTGAGGTCGAAAGTCGCGGTCACGTTCCGTTGCCCGTCGACCTTCAGCGTGCACGTCCCCGTGTCGCTGCAGTCTCCCGACCACCCGGCGAACGTGGAGTCGGCGCTCGCCGTCGCCGTGAGCACGACGGTCAGCCCCGAGGTGAAGTCCCACGTGCAGACTCCACTGCCGCAGGTCACCGTCGCGTTGAGGTTCTGGGTAACGGCGCCGTGACCCGAGCCCGCGATCGTGATCTGGACCGAGGTGTCCCCGCGGGCGATGACGTCGTTGCCGCCGCCGCTCCCTCCGCAGGAGCCCGCTGCGAGCACGAGGACGCCGGCGAACGCCAGTAAGACAATGCGGTTGACGGTGGTTCGTGGTGATGTCATGGCGGATCCTCCTCGCAACTTCGAGCCCCACGAGAGCCGCCCCTCGGGCAGCTTCGACACGGAGGGAAGGAATGCTGTGGGGAGGAAGATACGCCGATCCGGGCCAGAAGGGAACTCGGAAACCGTCTCGGAACGCAAACGAGGGGGTTACTTGAAGATCTCGGCGAAGAAATCCCGCATCGACTCCCAGGACCGCCGGTCGGCGCGCTCGTTGTAGGCGGCCCCCTTGGAGTTGTCGTCGCCCGCCGCCTTGTTCGTGAAGGCGTGCACGGCGCCGCCGTATTTCACCAGCTGCCAGTCGACTCCCGCCTTCCGCATCTCGTCCTCGAACGCGGCGAGGTCGGCGGCCGGGACGTAGGGATCGTCGGCCCCGTGGAGCGCCAGGACCTTCGTCTTGATGTTCTTCCCGTCCGCAGGCGCCGGCGAGTCGAGGCCGCCGTGGAAGCTCACGACGCCGGCGAGGTCCGCGCCGCTCCGTGCCAGCTCGATCACGGTGGTCCCGCCGAAGCAGAAGCCGATCGCGGCGATCCGCTTGGAATCCACTCGAGGGTTTCCGCGGAGCGCGTCGAGTCCGGCTGCCGCGCGCGCGCGCAGCAGGGCCCGGTTCCCCTTGTACTTTCCCGCGAGCCTGCCGGCCTCCTGGGAATCGGCCGGCCGCACCCCCTTGCCGTAGATGTCCGCGGCGAAGGCGACGTACCCCATTTTCGCGAGCTGCTCGCACTTCGAAGTCACGAACGGGCCCACCCCCATCCAGTCGTGCACCACCAGGACTCCGGGCCGCTTGCCCTGGACCGAGTCGTCCCAGGCGAGATAACCCTCAAGAACGGCGTCCCCCTGCTTGTACTCCACCTTCTCCGTCCGCACGCCCGCCTGCGCCGCGGTCGCGAGGACCGCGGAAGCCGCCATCAGCGCCAGGACCTTCGTCATGTCGCTTCCCTCCCCTTCTTCCGCTTCGGTTCCGTTCACTTCCTCTTCGGGATCTTGAGCTCCGCCAGTCGGGCGGCGGCGTCCCGCCCCGCCGTCGCCGGCTTCACGCTCCTGTCGACATAGAGGATCTTCCCGTCGGCGCCGATGTAGAACGTCCAGCGCTTGGCCACGCGGACCACCGGCATGAGCACGCCGTACGCCTCGGCGACCTTCTTGTCCGGGTCGGCCAGGATCGGAAAGTCGGCGGCAAGCGACTCGGCGAACCTCCGGTTGGTCTCGGGGTCGTCGACGCTCGCCGCGAAGTAGGCCACGTCGAACGCGCGGATCGCGTCACCGCTCTCACGGAGCGACTTGCACTCCGCGGTTCAGCCGGAGGTGAACGCCTTCGGGAACCAGGCAAGGACCACCGCCTGTTTCCCCAGGTGATCCGCCAGCCGGTGGGTCTTCCCGTCGGAGCCCGTGAGATCGAACGAGGGGGCCGGATCGCCCGCCTCGAGGTCGTCCTTCGCCGCGCTCGCGCAGGCGCCGGCTCCCAGAAGAAGGGCCGCCGCGGCGGCCAGGGCCATCGATGGGTGGAACATCGCGTCCTCCCGATGAATCAGGACCAAGGACGTCCATTTTACACCACGGGCCGCCGCTCGTCGCCATCTCGCGGGGCCCTCCGCTACGCCTCCCACCCCTGGAGGATCCGCGCGTAGTTCGCCCGCTCGAACGCCTTCGGGTCGGGGCAGCGCATGAGGTTCATGCTCCCCTGCATCTGCCGGAGCGACTCGTATTCGTGCTCCTCGAGCCAGGAGGCCATCTGCTCCCGGAGCGTTCGGAGGTGGGAAACGCCGTTCCGCAGGAGAGCGGATACCAGCTGCACGGCGTGGGCGCCGGTCATGACCGCCTTGATGGCGTCGAGGGCGGTGTGGACGCCGCCGGTCACGGCCAGCGAGCTCTTGATCCGTCCCGACAGGACCGCGAGCCACCTGAGCCTGAGGAGCAGCTCGGAGGAATCGGACAGCTCGAGGCTCCGGACCACATCGAGATGGTCCACATCGATGTCCGGCTGGTAGAAGCGGTTGAAGAGAACCAGGCCGTCCGCGCCCGCCTCGTCGAGCCGCTTGCCGAAATGCGCCAGCGAGGAGTAGAAAGGCGAGAGCTTCACGGCCACGGGGATGCGCACGTTGGCCTTGACCGCGCGGAGCATGTCTTCGGCCCGCTGCTCCAGCACCTCCCCCCTCTCTTTCGGGTCGGTGGCGAGGTAGTAGAGGTTGAGCTCGAGGGCGTCGGCGCCGGCCTCCTGCATCAGCCGCGCGTACTGCAGCCACCCGCCTTCCGTGACGCCGTTCAGGGATGCGATCACCGGGACCTTCACTGCCGCCTTGATCCTGCGGATCTGCTCCAGGTACTCGTCGGGGCCCAGCGCGAACACGTCCGAGTCCGGGAAGTAGGTCTGCGCCTCCGCGGACGACTCCGCGTGGGTGTCCATGTCGCGCGAAGCGGCGAGTTGCTCCCCCACCACCTGCTCCTCGAAGAGCGAGTGCATCACGATGGCGGAAGCGCCCACGTCTTCCAACCGGCGCACCGTGTCCAGGTCGTCCACCAGGGGCGACGCCCCGTGCATCAGCGGGTGCGGTAGCTTGAGGCCGAGGTAGTCCGTGCCGAGATCCATGGGCTTCTCCTACTTGTCCGCGGCCGTCACGGCGGCTTCGCCGACGGGAACGGTCGGGACCGTGAGTCCCGCGAGCTGCTGGTACACGGAGACGCGCTGCGCCGCGAAGTTCTGCGCCTCGTCGAGAAGGCGCTTGAAGCGCACCGGGTCCATCTTCTCCACCATCCGGAAGCGGGTCTCGCTGCGCATGTAGTCCGCGACGCCGGCCTTAGGCGGACCGGAGTCCAGGACCAGCGGCGGCTTGCCCTCCGCGATCCGCCGCGGATCGAACCTGTAGAGCGGCCATATCCCGCAGTCCACCGCCGCCTTCTGGTGCTCGACGCCCTGCGCCAGGTCGTAGCCGTGGGCGATGCAGTGGGAATACGCGATGATCATCGACGGGCCGGGGTACGAGTCGGCCTCCTGGAACGCCTTGACCGTCTGCGTGTCCTTGGCGCCGAAGGCCACCCGGGCGACGTAGACGTGGCCGTAGCCCATCGCCATCATGCCGAGGTCCTTCTTCCCGATCTCCTTCCCCGCCATCGCGAACTTGGCAGCGGCGCCGAGCGGCGTCGCCTTCGACTGCTGGCCGCCGGTGTTCGAGTAGACCTCGGTGTCGAGCACCAGGACGTTGACGTCCCGCTTCATCGCCAGGACGTGGTCGAGACCGCCGTACCCGATGTCGTAGGCCCAGCCGTCGCCTCCCACGAGCCAGACGCTCTTCTTCACCAGGTAATCGGCCAGCGTCTCGAGGCGGCGCGCCTCGGGGCCCTCGACGGCCCGGAGCTTCGCCTTGAGCGCCTCGACCCGCTCCCGCTGGGCGGCGATCCCGGCCTCGCTCACCTGGTCGGCGCCGATCAGCTCGCCGACGAGGACGTCGCCGATCCGCCCCGACAGGTGCCGGAGCAGGTCGTGGGCCTGGCGGATGTGGGTGTCGATGGCGAGGCGGTAGCCGAATCCGAACTCCGCGTTGTCCTCGAACAGCGAGTTGGACCAGGCGGGCCCGCGCCCGTCCCGGTTGACGGCATAGGGCGTCGTCGGAAGGTTGCCGCCGTAGATGGACGAGCAGCCCGTGGCGTTCGAGATCAGGGCGCGATCGCCGAACATCTGGGTGAGGAGCTTGACGTACGGCGTCTCGCCACAGCCCCCGCACGCTCCGGAGTACTCGAACAGCGGCTGGAAGAATTGCGTCCCCTTGTTGTCGATCTTGATCTTCGTCCGGTCCGGGTCGGGCAGGTCGAGGAAGAAGCGATAGTTCTCCCGCTCCTGCATCCGGAGAGGCATCTGCGGCGCCATGTCAATCGCCTTGTGCTTCGGGTTCGACTTGTCCTTGGCCGGGCAGATCTCGACGCAGAGGTTGCAGCCGGTGCAGTCCTCCGGCGCCACCTGGAGCGTGTACTGCATCCCCTTGAATTCCGACGCGCGGTAGTCGGTGGACTTGAACGCGGGCGGCGCGCCGCCGCGCTGCGAGGGCTCGTACACCTTCGCGCGTATCGCCGCGTGCGGGCAGACCAGCGCGCACTTGTTGCACTGGATGCAGATCGCCGGATCCCACACCGGGATTTCCAGGGCGATGTTGCGCTTCTCCCACTGGCTCGTCGCCGTCGGCCAGGTGCCGTCCACCGGGAACGCGCTCACCGGGAGGAAGTCCCCCTTGTTCGCGATCATGACCGCCGAGACGCGCTTCACGAAGTCGGGCGCGCCGTCGGCGACGATCGGCGGGCGGGATCGCTTCGAGGTGGCCTTGCCCGGGATCCTCACCTCGTAGAGGTGCGCCAGGGTGTGGTCCACGGCCTCGAAATTCCGCCGGACGACCTCCTTCCCCTTCTTCCCGTAGGTCTTCTCGATGGTCTGTTTGATCTTGGTGATCGCCTCGTCGCGGGGCAGCACGCCCGATATCGCGAAGAAGCAGGTCTGCATGATGGTGTTGATCCGGCCCCCCATCCCGGTGTCCTTCGCCACCTTGTAGGCGTCGATGACGTAGAGCTTGAGCTTCTTCTCCAGGATCTGCTCCTGGACCTCCCGGGGCATCTCGCCCCAGATCTCGTCGGGGCCGAACGGCGAGTTGAGCAGGAAGGTCGCGCCGGGAGCCGCCAGCTCGAGCATGTCGTACTTGTCCAGGAAAACGAACTGGTGGCAGGCCACGAAGCTCGCGCTACGGATCAGGTAGCTGGACCGGATGGGGCGCGGACCGAACCTCAGGTGCGAGATCGTGACGGCCCCGGCCTTCTTCGAGTCGTAGACGAAGTACCCCTCCGCGAAGTTCGGGGTCTCCTCGCCGATGATCTTGATCGAGTTCTTGTTGGCCCCCACCGTGCCGTCGGCGCCGAGACCGAAGAACACGGCACGCACGACGTCGTCGGGCTCGATGTCGAATCCCGTGTCGTACGGAAGGGACAGATGGGTGACGTCGTCCGTGATCCCGACGGTGAAGTGGTTCCGCGGCTTCTCCTTGGCGAGCTCGGCGAACACCGCGGCGACCATCGCGGGCGTGAACTCCTTCGAGGAGAGACCGTAGCGCCCGCCGACGACCCGCGGCTCCCGGTCGAAGGTGGAGAAACCCTCGTCCCGCCCCTCGTGGAGGGCCGCGACGACGTCGAGATAGAGCGGGTCGCCCACCGAGCCGGGCTCCTTGGTCCGGTCCAGGACCGCGATCGCGCGGACCGTCGACGGCAGCGCCGCGACGAAGTCGCGAACGGAGAACGGCCGGTAGAGCCTCACCTTCACCAGGCCGACCTTCTCGCCGCGGGCGATCAGCCACTCGACCGTCTCGTGCGCCGCCTCGGCCCCGGACCCCATCATCACGAAGACGCGCTCCGCCTCCCTGTGGCCCACGTAGTCGAACAGACGGTAGCCGCGCCCGACGATCCCGGCGAACCGGTTCATCGTCTCCTGCACGATCCCGGGGCAGGCCAGGTAGAACGGGTTGCAGGCCTCGCGCGCCTGGAAGAACGTGTCGGGGTTCTGCGCCGTGCCGCGCAGCACCGGCCGGTCCGGGGTGAGCGCGCGCTGCCGGTGCGCGCGGATCAGATCGTCGTCGAGCATCGCGCGGAGGTCGTCGTCCGAGATCTCCTCGATCTTGTCCACCTCGTGCGACGTCCTGAACCCGTCGAAGAAGTGCAGGAACGGGACGCGGGACCTCAAGGTCGCGGCCTGGGCGATGCAGGCGAAATCGTGGGCCTCCTGGACCGAGCCCGACGCGAGCAGCGCGAAGCCGGTCTGCCGGCAGGCCATCACGTCGGAGTGGTCACCGAAGATCGACAGCGCGTGGGCGGCCACCGTGCGCGCCGACACGTGCATCGAAAACGAGTTGAGCTCCCCGGCGATCTTGTACATGTTGGGGATCATCAGCAGGAGGCCCTGCGAGGCGGTGAACGTGGTGGTGAGGGCCCCGGCCTGGAGCGCGCCGTGGACCGCGCCGGAGGCGCCCCCTTCCGATTGCATCTCGATCACGTCCGGCAGCGTCCCCCAGATGTTCCGGCGCCCCTGGGCCGACCACTCGTCCGCGAACTCGCCCATGTTGGACGAGGGAGTGATCGGGTAGATGGCGATCACCTCGTTGGTGCGGTGGGCCACCGATGCGGTGGCCTCGTTGCCGTCCACGGTGATCATGTGTCGTAGGGCCATTCGGTGCCTCCTTGGTTCGTTCCCCCGGGCGAGACTCCTGAAATCCGGTCGCTCCGGCGGGGAACCTCCGCGTGGAAAACGAGCGAACTCCCCTCCCGATCCCTCCGGCCCGCGGTCGCCCGGCCGACGCAACGCGACTCCTGCATCGCTCGGGATGATTCGGACGGAAGGACGGCTTGGGGGACACAGTAGCATGGCGCGGGCGCCGGGAAAAGCCCCCCGGTTCTCCCCCGAGAGGGCATCGGGAGGCCGTCCTGGCCCCGCCACTGGTTGCTGCTATCCTGTCTCCCGTCCCGTTCTCGGAGGAGAGATGAGCAAGCCGGTTGCGCTGGTCACGGGAGCGAGCGGAGAGATGGGTCACCTGCTCCTGCCCGCCCTCGAGCACCGCGGTTACGACATCGTCTCCCTGGACCTCGTGCCTCTCGATCCCCCCCAGTCGGCGCGGTGCGTCGAGACCGTCGAGGCGAGCATCCTGGACGCGAGGGCGGTGGAGGACCTGTTCCGCCGGCACCATCCCGAGATCGTCTTCCACCTCGCCGCGGTGCTCTCCACCAAGGCCGAGAAGGATCCGGACCTCGCCTGCGACGTGAACACCAACGGAACCGTGGCGCTCTTCCGGCTCGTCCGCGAGGAGGCCCGCCTCCGCGGCGAGAGCGTCCGCCTGTTCTTCCCCAGCAGCATCGCGGTGTACGGCCTCCCCGATGCGCGGGCCAAGGAGGTCGCGGGCGCGGTCAAGGAAAGCGACTGGAACTGCCCGGCGGGGTTGTACGGGATCAACAAGCTCTACTGCGAGATGCTCGGGACCTATTTCACGCAGCGCGCGATCCGGCGACAGGAGCCGGGGATCGACTTCCGCGCCATCCGTTTCCCCGGTCTGATCTCCGCCGAAACCGTGCCTTCCGGCGGCACCAGCGACTACGCGCCGGAGATGATCCACGCGGCGGCGCAGGGAAAGCCTTACGCGTGCTTCGTGCGCGCGGACACCCGCCTCCCGTTCATGACCATGCCCGACGCGGTGGATGCGCTGCTGGCGCTGGCGTTCGCCGACCCGGCGACGCTCACCACGCGCGTGTACAACATCGGCGCGTTCAGCCCGTCGGCGGCCGAGATCCGCGCCGCGGTGCTCGACCCCTTCCCCGACGCCGAGATCGGCTTCGAGCCGGTCCCCTCGCGCCAGGCCATCGTGGACACCTGGCCCGCCGACGTGGACGACCGCCGCGCGCGAGTGGACTGGGGCCATTCGCCGCGCCACGGGCTGCGCGAAGCGGTGCGCGACTACCTGGTGCCGGCGCTCCTCAGCCGTCACGGCGTGCGATCGGTCTCGAGATAGCCCGTCCGCGGAAGGCTGGGCGAGGCGCCTGCCCCCACGACCGCGGCCGGACGGCGGCGGCAGTGCTCCCCGTAAGTCATTTCAAGTGAACGGCTTAGTCTATCGATTCACGGTAGGTCCGCGACCTTCGCGCGAGATTCCCAAGGCGCGTCCTCATCAGAAAACTGCCTTTTTCTTCAACGGCTTGAGGGTATAATCGCGGCACGACGGGCATGATGCCCGGCCCGGTGGAAGGAGGTTTCCGAGATGGCGAAAGCAGCGAAAAAGAAGGCCTCGCCGAAGAAGAAGGCCGCGAAGAAGAATCCGGCCGTTAAGAAGGCCTTGAAGAAATCCCCGAAGAGAACCGCGAAGAAGGCGGCCAGGAAGATCGTGAAGAAGACCGCGAAGAAGAAGGTCGCGCGCCCGAAGAAGAAGACGATGGCCGCTCCGAAGCCCGTGGCGAAGGCGACGATCACGCGCAGGCCGGCCGCCGAGAAAGTCCTGTCCGTCAAGCGGCCTGCCGCGCTGCCTCCCAAGGAGCGCATCGCGCCGGCCGTGAAGCCACCCGTCATGCCGCCGATGCCCGTGGCCACCGATCGACCCGTCCGGCCGGATGAGGTGCGTCCCGCCCCCACGTTGGACAAGCCGGTTCCGCCGACGGGAAACACGTTTTAGGAAGTCGGACGGGACGCTCTCCTGTCGTCCCGTCCGACTCCGTCGCCGGGAACGCGAAGACCCGGACTCGAGTGCCCGCATCGCGCTGGCGGCGCTCGTGCCCTCTCGCGACCGCGTGGACGACTAGGATTTCCTCAAGTCGACGTCGAGACGAGCGCTTGCGAGAGGACGCGCCGCACGCTCTCCACGTCGAGCGGCTTCACGAGCACGCGATTCGGCAGCCCTTCGAGAAAGCGGAGGGTCTCCTGCCGGACCAGGTCGCCGGTGGCGAACACGAACCGGCGGATCATCTCGGGCCGCTCCGCTGCGGCCCGCTCGTAGAGCCCCTTCCCGTCGAGCCGCGGCATCCGCATGTCGGTGACCACGAGATCGAACTCGGCCTCCGCGAGGCGATCCCAGGCCTCCTCGCCGTCGCTCGCGACGGTAACCTGGGCACCGTCCTGGAGCAGCACCCGGGTCACGAGGTCGGCCACGGTCGGCTCGTCCTCCGCCACGAGGATCCGGCGGCCCTGGAGCAGCTCCCCGAGCCCGCCGCCCTCGCGGTCGTCCCGGGCCGCCCGGGCGTCCGCCGCCTCCTGAGCGACGATCGGCAGGAGCAGCGCGAAGCACGCTCCGTTCCCGCCCGACGGCGCCGTGAGCTCGATCCGTCCGCCGTGCTCGCGGGCGATCCCGTACGAGACCGAGAGGCCGAGGCCGGTTCCCTGCCCGGGCTCCTTGGTGGTGAAGAACGGGTCGAAGATCCGCTCGCGGATCGAGACCGGGACGCCCGGACCGTCGTCCTCGACCTCGACGGCGACGAAACCGTTCCGCGACCGGGTCCTGAGCGTCATCCGGCCGGAGCGACCCAGCGCCGAAATCGCCTGCTCGGCGTTGTTCACCAGGTTCAGGACGACCTGCTCCACCTGGTGGAAGTCGAAGCACGTGCGCGGGACCGCGGGATCGAGATCGAGGGTCACGTCGATCCGCGAGGACCTGAGCTGGTAGGCCTTGAGGTCGAGAACCTTCTCGACGCACGCGTTCACGTCCTCGAGGCGCTTCTCCGGGACATGCTTCCGCGCGAAGGAAAGGAGGTTCAGGACGATCCTCTGGCAGCGGCGCGCGGATTCGACGATCCGCTCCAGGTCCCTGCCCTGCTCGGCGTTTCCGGCCTGCGCTCCGAGCAGCTGCGCGTAGCCCAGCACCGCGGAGAGCGGGTTGTTCAATTCGTGCGCGACGCCGGCGACGACCTCGCCGATGCTGGAGAGGCGCTCCGCCTGGGCGAGGCCCTTCTCGGCCCGCCGAAGCTCGGTCACGTCCCGTCCGATCCACACGCGGCCGGCCGCCTCGCCCGCCGGGCCCAGGAGCGGGGCATCCACGAGGCTCACCGAGACGGCCGAGCCGTCGGGACGGGAGAGCGAGACGTCGCGCGCGGCGGCGGCGGCGGTCTCGCGCCGACGCGGACCGAGGGACCCGGTCTCCCGGCCCAGCACCTCGGCGATCGGGCGCCCGAGTGCGTGCTCCGGTGTGAGGGCGGTGATCCGCTCGGCGCCCCGGTTGAACTCGGTGATCCTCCCCTCCGTGTCGGTCCCCACGATCATGTCCGGCGTGCAGTCGAGCACCTGCCGGAGCTTCTCGCTGGTGCTGCGGTGCCGGGCCGCTTCCATCGTGACGTCACGGTACAGCAGGGCGTTCTTGAGAGCGTTGGCGGAGGCGCCGGCCGCCACCCGGCAGAAGTTGATCTCCTCCGGATGGAACGGGGTCTCGCGGCTCGCCCTGAGGAACAACGTGCCGAGAACCTCCTTCCCGAAGACCAGCGGGAGCACCAGGAGCGACCGGTACCCCATCCGCAGGAGATGCTCCCGCACCGGCGCCACGAGGGGATCGTGCTCGACGTCCCGCACGATCACCGGCTCGCGGGTCTCGATCGCCTTGCGGATCTCGGGGTACTTCCCGAGGTCGACCTCGAGCATGTCCACGTCCGGGTTGTCGTTGGCCGCCACGACGAAGCAATTGCGGAGCCTCTCGTCCACGAGCAGGATCGAGCAGCGCTGCGCCCGGACCAGTTCCGCCACGCGTTGCACGATCAGCTTCATAACCTGGCGGACGTCCAGGGTGCCGGTGACCGCGTCGCTGATCTCGAGCAAGCCCCGAAGCTCCTGGCTCTCTCGCCGTGCGTCGTGCAGCGTGTCCAGC
>JBGQAU010000001.1:0-106064 GCA_041494445.1 Acidobacteriota bacterium
CCAGGCGTTCATGAGCGAGCTCTTCCGTCACATCGGCCCGGACACCGACGTCCCCGCGGGCGACATCGGCGTGGGCGGCCGTGAGATCGGCTACCTGTTCGGGATGTACAAGAAGCTGCGGAACGAGTTCACCGGCGTGCTGACCGGGAAGGGCCTGAACTGGGGCGGATCGCTGGTCCGGCCCGAGGCCACCGGCTACGGCGCCGTCTACTTCGCCGCCGAGATGCTCGCCACCCGGAAGGAGACCCTCGAGGGGAAGACGTGCCTCGTCTCCGGCAGCGGCAACGTGGCTCAGTACACCGTGGAGAAGCTCCTGCAGCTCGGAGCGAAGCCCATGACCCTCTCCGACTCCGGCGGGTACATCCTCGACGAGGCCGGCATCAGCAAGGAGAAGCTCGCCTTCGTCATGGACCTCAAGAACGCCCGCCGCGGCCGCATCAAGGAGTACGCGGACAAGTTCAAGGGCGCCGTCTACACCGCGATCGATGCGAAGCAGGACTTCAACCCGCTCTGGAACCACAAGGCGCAGTGCGCGTTCCCCAGCGCCACCCAGAACGAGATCAACGGCAAGGACGCGGCGAACCTCTTGAAGAACGGCGTCTACGTGGTGTCCGAGGGCGCGAACATGCCCACCACGATCGAGGGCGTCAACCAGTTCATCGCCGCCAAGATCCTCTACGGCCCCGGCAAGGCCGCGAACGCCGGCGGCGTCGCCACCTCCGGCCTCGAGATGTCGCAGAACAGCATGCGCCTGTCGTGGAGCCGGGACGAGGTGGACGCGAAGCTGCACGGGATCATGAAGAGCATCCACAGCGCTTGCTACGAGACCGCGAAGACCTACGGCACGCCGGGCAACTACGTCAACGGCGCGAACATCGCGGGCTTCCTCAAGGTCGCCAACGCGATGATGGACCAGGGGCTCGTCTAGACCCGTTTCTTGCGGTTCGAACGGCGCGGGGGGAGCGATCCTCCCGCGCCGTTTTGTTTTCGGCCTACCCTCCCCCGTGCCGTGGCGCCTGACCCGCACGATGGACACCGACGGCGCGCCGGCCCGACCGGCGGCGGCGTATCTTCAAAGGTGAGGAACCCGGTTGGCCGCGGCGGCTTCGCCGGCGGATCGTCCCAAGCGCTCTCGGCGAGCCCCAAGATCCGCGGGCGCCAGGCTGGATCGGGGTCGGCGAAAAGGCACGGGCCAGGGCGGATCGTTCCGCAGCGGCGAACCGGTCGCGGTAGGCCTTGCAAACTCAAGAGGTTCGGCGTAGACCAGTGCCACCGGCGGCTCGCGACCCCGAGCGGAGGCTACGGCGCGAGGAACGGCGAAGAGGGTGAGCCGGCGTCGCCGGCCGGCGGTAGGTCGCATAAAACCATAATGGTGACCGTCTTTACGGGATAACAAAGTTCGGCCGAATACAAGTTAGCTGGACATATGTTGCCGCGCAATGGAGGAACCAGGGGGAGCACCGGGATGAGCACCGGTTTTCGACGAGGCTCGGTTCTCCTCCTTTTGCTGGCGACGCTGGCATGTTCCCGGCACGCCATGCTCGAGCCTAAAGCGTGGATTCAGAAGTCGCTGTCGTCCGTCCTGATATTTCCCATTCGCTGCAAGTACACGATGACCGACAAGTGGGTACTCGACGGCGTGCCGACGGTCCTCCAGCTCAGCGGCGTGACGATAGTTGCGGATCAACATCGTAGCCGCACGAACCTGAGAGGAGTTGCTTACGCGGTCGCGAATCCGAAGGCAACTGCCCGTGTGAAACTCGTGACGATATTCGACGGCACATACCTTTGGATTGAGGCTACTGTCGGTACGGCGGAACTGCCGGTCATTAGTCGGGCCCCGCAACGCCCAACGGATCAGTATCTCGGAGTCGTCGGTCTGGTGGCAAAGCTCATGCAGGAATACGAGTTTGCTCGGGTCGGCTACGCCGGGGGGCGCATATTGTTGGATGGAGACCACCCGAAGGCGCACTACCCCGTTCGCGTCGAGCTGGATCCGACGACCGCCCGACCACTTGAGATTTGGGAGGGGACGGATCCCGTCTCAATTCACGTTGCATTCCACCAGTGGGAGACGGCAGTGACTATAGACTCGTCTCCTTTTGTGTACAGCCCGCCTGACGGCGCCACGGTTCGCGCAGCGTCTGGCGACTTTCCGATCAAGAGTCAGCTTGAGGCATTGCTGCCTGGCGTTGTGCCAGGCTGGAACCGCTTCGGACAAGCCAATTGAACGAGCCAGCTAACACCGCCATCAAGCTGCCGGTCCGCGCCGACACGGTCCGTGCTAGCGCACGGCCCACACCGGCGCGGCCCGCAGCTTATGGCCGCCGTTATCCGGACATGAGACCGTCATCACGAGGTCGGCATGATTGACGCCAACGACCCGGCATCCTGGCGAGACCTCCAAGACGCCGTCGCGCGGATCCTGCGCGAATCCGGCGTGGTTGCGTCGGTCGAGAAGGTCATCCCGACCGTGCGAGGCCAAGTGTCCATCGACGTGTGGGCCCACGATGCCGCGGCGACACCGGCTCAGACCTATCTCTTCGAGTGCAAGAAATGGCGCGCCCGGGTACCCCAGACCGTGGTCCATGCATTCCGGACCGTCGTCGGAGACTCTGGTGCCAATTGGGGAGCCATTATCTCTGCTGCAGGCTTTCAAAAGGGTGCACGCGCAGCGGCTGAGTACTCAAACGTCCGCCTGCTCTCATGGGCCGAGTTCCAGGCGCTTTTTGCCGAGCGCTGGTTTTCACGGCACTTCGTCCGCGAGATCGCGCAGGAGACCGACCCGCTGGTCGAATACACCGAGCCGATCAACTCGCGCATCTTCAGGAAGGCAGATTTGTTGCCGGAGAGGCGGCGCAAAGAGTTCCGACGTCTGCGCGCTTCGCACCTGGCCCTCGGGTCATTCTGTATGCTCTTCGCGGCGCATGCTGTCGGAGCTGTACAAATGTTCCTCGGTCGGGATACTCCGACGCCCCTACCGCCCCTGCCGCTCCGGAGAACGCTAGGAGCTCAACTGAAGGCGAGTGGAATGTCGATCGCCGACGAGATTCTCGATGCCAACTCATACCGTTCGTTGCTCGAATCTACGGTTGGAGAAGCCAAGGCCGCCATTGCGCAGTTCGATGAGGTGTTCGGTGAGAGGGCATAGGGCAATCCGCCATCGGGGGCCGGATAACAACCCGTGAACGCGCCGGTCCGTCCTGTCACGGGCCGTGCAAAAGACGCACGGCCCGCGCCAGGCTGGCCCGCAGGTCAGCGGCGACGTTCGACAGGCATAAGGACATCGGGTTGCCAGGTATACGCCATTGGCGTATAGTTAGGTATGCGCTTTGTTGAGACCCCGGTCTTTACGAAACGGGTGAAGGACCTACTGCCGGACGAGGACTACAGGACGCTCCAGGTCGCCCTGCTCCTGCGTCCGGAGCAGGGCCCACTCATCAAGGGCGCTGGTGGACTTCGCAAAGTTCGCTGGGCGCCCAAGGGGATCGGAAAGCGCGGAGGCGTTCGAGTGATCTACTACTGGCGCCCCGACAAGCAGGTCTTCTACATGCTCTTCGCGTACGCTAAGACCGCCCAGGAGGACCTGACCCCGGATCAGCTTCGAGTCCTGGCTCGAACCGTCCGAGAGGAGTTCAAGTGAAACAGAGTGACTTCAGCGACCTCATCAAGAGCGTCCGGCAGGCAGGTCGGATCCGACGCAAGAAGATGCGCCCTAGCCGCGCAACGACGTTCAAGCCTGCGGACGTCAGGGCGATTCGCGACAGCCTTGGGAAGTCGCAGACCGAATTCGCGATGATGATCGGGGTTAGCGTGGCGACGCTTCGCAACTGGGAGCAAGGGCGGCGAGTTCCGGACGGACCTGCGCAGGCTCTGCTGCGTGTCGCAGCTCAGAATCCGGAAGCCGTCGCGCACGCGCTGGGTGCTTGATTGGCGAGCGGGCTGTCGAACATGGCCATCAAGCTGCCGGTCCACGCCGTCACGGCTCGTGCTTGCGCACGATCCGCGCCGGCGGGTCCCGTAGCTCATGGCCGGCGTTGGGCGGACCCAGGTAAGGCACCAATATGGAGGGCTAGGAATGAATAAGAGGCGAGTCAGACCGGTGGTTCTCGCGATGGCGCTGTGTCTGCTTGCGCTGGCCTGCGGGGTGTCGCTGGCCAAAGACTACCAGGCGGTTCCAAAGGTGCAGGTTCGGGCCGACAACATCACGGAACCGGCGAACGAGTCATCGCCTGTTGTCCTAACGGGCGCCGTGAAGGTGACGTTTCCTACTTTTGAGCTAACGGCAGAAAGAGTGGAAGTAAGCTGGCAAAATCCGCCGTCGGCTGACCGCCGCACTCTTCTGCTCCACGCCGAAAAGGACGTGGTGTTGCACCAAGGCTCGCAGGAGTTGAAGTTCCGCAGTCTGACGTTTGAGATCGACAAGCCACAGTGAGAGTGTAAGTCCTGCGGTGTTCACGGCGCGGGTCGTATCAGAGGCGACCGCTGGAGATACGATGGGCCGCCCAACATTGGCATGCAACTGCCGGCCGCTTCGGGGCCGCGGTTGATGCCGAGTCGTTGGCCTATGGAGCGCACATGACGTCGGCAACTATCAAGCTCTTCCTTCCCCGCGGAGACGCGAAGAGCCTACGCACGGCCGAGATCTCTAACTGGACCGGAAAGGCCGTCGCCGCTCCCCGCACCGAAATCGATGAGCTTCTGGCTCGCGAAGAACTCGATAAGGCCGGCGTCTACATACTCATTGGCAACGACCCCCTTACGAATGCACCCCGCGCCTACATCGGCGAGGCCGAGGTCATTCGCGAACGGCTCAAGCAGCACAAGGCGAAGGAGTTTTGGGTTTCGGCCATCGTCTTCGTCAGCAAGGACGAGAACCTGACCAAGGCACATGTGAGGTATCTCGAGAGCCGCCTCCTCGTCGAAGCCGCTAAGGTCAACAGGTTCACGCTCGAGCAGAATCAGCCTGGTGGCTCTAGGCTCCCCGAATCGGACCGTGAGGACATGGAGGTGTTCTTGGCCCGTATTCGGCAACTCCTTCCCGTGCTGGGCTCCGATATTCTCGCGCCGATCACCCAACCCTCTTCGAATGCTCAGCCCGGTGGCGTGCTCTGCACCCGTATCAAGGGCGCCGCGGGGCGAGGGCAGCGTACCGCGAATGGTTTCGTCGTCTTCCAGGGCTCCACCGCCGTCCTGGAAGAGCGCCCATCTGCCGAGAACTATCCCTACGTCTTGGCCCAGCGCAAGCAGCTGATTGCTGAAGGCGTGCTCACGGAAAAGGACGGGGTCTTGGTCTTCACCAGGGATGTGGAGTTCACTAGTCCATCTGCGGCGGCCGCTGTCATACACGGCGGGAGCGCAAACGGACTCACAGCGTGGAAAACTGAGGGGGGCAAGTCCCTCAAACAACTTGACGAACAGGCCTGACCAGCGGCTCCAGCGGTCCGGCTTCGCCGGCCGTTGCGCCGCGACGTTAGGCACCGGGAAAAGCGATGATTCTCTCTGCGGCGCTGATCGTGGTGATCGTGTTCTTCCCGATCTCGGAGATCGCGCTGGCCGTGCTCAAACGCGCGAATCCAGCGACCGCAGAGGTCGAAGATCGAGGCTCGATGCGCTTGCTGTGGGTGTCCATCGCGCTGGGTGTTGGCTCGGCCATCGCGGCGCAGTCATTTCGATTGGCTCCTCTGCCTGGGCCGTTGCGCATCTTGCGCCTGCTGGCTCTTGTGCTCATGGTCGGCGGCCTGAGTATCCGCTGGGCGGCAATCCTCACGTTGGGTCGGTTCTTCACTGTCGACGTTGCCAGTCAGGCCCGCCAGCCCGTGATCCAGACTGGGCTCTATCGTTTCGTCCGCCACCCGTCGTATGCCGGTCTTCTGCTCACCTTCGTTGGGCTTGGTGTGTCCTTTGCCAGCTGGCTCAGTCTCGTCGTGCTTTTGGTCCCGATCACCGCAGCGGTGGCGAATCGCATCGTGAAGGAAGAAGCCGTGCTCCTCGTGGCGCTCGGTGCTCCGTATGCTGCCTACTGCGCACGTACCAAACGGCTCATCCCTGGTCTTCTGTAGCGCCCCTGGAGGCCAGCCGCTGCAGCCGCCGCCGGGCGTCACGTGCGGGTCGGTTCCGGCGGAGGCATGCGCCCGCCGCGGCTGAGCAGGAGCGTTAGCGACTCCAGCACGCTTCCGAGGAGGCTGAAGCACGCGCTTCGAGCAAACGAGAAACCAGGTCGAGAATGCAAGGGTACTATTCCGCAAAGCTGTCAGGCGATCGCCTACAGCAGTGCTATGAGTTGGCCTCCACTCGGGTGAAACAGTATCTGGAGGCCGAGATCGAATTCGTCCTGATCCGGCTGCGGCCGACCGATTCCGTGTTGGACCTCGGCTGCGGGTACGGACGCGTGGCGTTTCGCCTCGCCGACGTCGCGGCGCGCGTCGTCGGGATCGACACTTCGTCCGAGAGCCTCGCTTTGGCCCGTCACTTCACCCGTGCCGAATCGCGATGTCAGTTCCTGCAAATGGACGCGTCGGCTCCGACGTTTCGAGACGGCGCGTTTGACGTGGTCGTTTGCGTGCAGAACGGCATCTGTGCGTTTGCGGTCGATCCCGAGCGGCTCATGCGCGAGGCACTGCGGCTGACTCGGCCCGGTGGGAGGGTCTTGTTCTCGACGTATTCCGCGGCATTCTGGCCGGAACGGCTCCGGTGGTTCGAGTCCCAAGCCGCGGCCGGGTTGGTGGGCGCCATCGACTACGATCACACGAAGAATGGGACCATCGTGTGCAAGGACGGCTTCCGAGCCGGCACGTTCAGCACCGAGGCGTTCCACGTGCTTTGTCGTAGGCTCGGTGTGGAACCCGTGATCACGAACGTCGACGACTCCTGTGTGTTTTGTGAAATTCTCTTGCCAAGCGCCGCCCAATAACGACATGCGGCGGACGCCCCTCCGCGCCGGAGCCGAGCCGGAGCGTCGAGCGGACGGTCACTTCCGTCGCGGGCCGGAACCTCCTGGCGGCGGCGGCCGTATATCCGGTTGTGTCCGGTGAGCCGGAGGCGGAGCGGCATGCAACGCAAACAAGCAGGAGGAGCTGCCATGCAGGTCACGTCGGGACAGGGATGGGGTCGATTCCGCGCGTTCGTGTGGATCCTGGTCATGAGCATCGCGGCGGTCGTTCTCGCACCGAGCCTGGAAGCGCAGGACAAGGGCATCGCCGCGAAGCTCAAGGGCTTCGACGCGTACATGGAGAAGATCCTCAAGGACTGGAACGCGCCGGGCATCGGGGTGGGCATCGTGGTCGGCGACAAGCTCGTCTTCGCGAAAGGGTACGGTTACCGGGACTACGACAAAAAGCTGCCGGTCACGCCGAACACGCTCTTCCAGATCGCGTCGAACACCAAGCTCTTCACGGCCGTCGCCGCGGGCCTCCTGGTCAACGACGGGAAGCTGACCTGGGACAAGCCGGTCCGCGAGTCCGTCCTGGCCATTCAGTTCTACAACGACCAGCTCAACGCGAGCGTGACCCTGCGCGACATGCTCTCGCACCGCACGGGCATCACCCGCCACGACATGATCTGGTACCAGGCCGAAGACTCACGGAAGGAGCTCTTCGGCAAGCTGAAGTACATGGAGCCCAAGGAGCCGCCGCGGACGATCTTTCTTTACAACAACATGATGTACACCGCCGCGGGGTACCTGATCGAGCTGCAGTCCGGCAAGACCTGGGAGGAGTTCGTCCGTGAGCGCATCTTCGGGCCCCTCGAGATGGGAAGCTCTCTCTATTCGGTGTCGGACATGGTCAAGCAGCCCGACTTCGGCGTGGGATACACGGAGAAGCGCGACACCTTCGAGATCTACCACATCCCCTACTACGAGGACACGGCGGGGATGGCGCCTTGCGGCGCCATCATCTCGAACATCCAGGACATGTCGCACTGGCTCACCGCCCTCATGAACGACGGGAAGTACGGCGGCAAGCAGGTGCTGCCGTCCGACGTTCTCAAGGCGACGCTCGAGCCGGCGATCGCCATGCCCAACACTCTCGGCGAGACGCGCGGATACTGGGAGCTCCTGAACGAGGCGTACGGCATGGGCCGGTGGACCGGCTCGTACCGGGGGCACCTGCTCGCTTTCCACGGGGGCGACCTGGACGGCTTCCACTCCCAGGTCTCCTTCATGCCCCAGGAGCACATCGGGGTCGTCGTCTTCGTGATCGGCGACCACTGCGCCAGCCTCTACAACACGATCAGCTACAACGTGTACGAGCGCCTCCTGGGCATGGACGCGACGCCCTGGAGCGAGCGCTGGCTGGACTCGAGGCTGAAAGGGAAGAAGGCGGGAACGGAAGCGCGGACCAAGGCGGGCGCCGACCGCGTCGCGGGCACCCAGCCCTCCCACCCGCTCGCGGACTACGTCGGCGACTACGAGCACCCCGCTTACGGCCTCCTCAGGATAGGCATGAAGGACCGGCAGCTCCAGTTCGACTTTCACAGGATCCGGTTCCCGATGACCCACTTCCACTACGATCGCTTCGACACCCCCGACGACGAACATTACGGCAAGTGGTCGGTGAACTTCGGCACCAACCCGCAGGGGGATGTTGACAAGGCCGTCATGTCGCTCGACGAGGCCGAGGTGGCGTTCGTGCGCCGGCCCCAGGCCCTCGATGCGAAGCTGCTCCAGCAGATCCCCGGGACCTACGAGACCCCGACGGGCTTCAAGTTCCAGGTGGTGCTGCGGGACAACCAGAGCTTGTTCCTGGTGTTTCCCGGGCAACCCGACACCGAGCTGGTCCCCTACAAAGGTCTCAAGTTCCGCGTCAAGGAGTTCTCCGATCTGCTCTTCGAGTTCGTCGTCGAGAACGGCCAGGTCAAGGCTCTCAAGCAGAGGGACGCGTCCGGGGAATACACCTTCCCGCGGAAATGACCGAAGAACCCGCCTTCCGGCGAGTGGGTCGATTCGCCCCTCGGCGTCTGCATGGGAAGGAACCTCGGATCGCCGTGCTCCCCGCCGACCGCTAGAATGGGCCCCGGCGGCCGCCGGTCTCCGCGCGGCCGTCGACCTCGGGAGGTGGGATGGCCGAAGGCAAGTCGGGTGCGGCGGGGCTGGCCCTCTGGGCCCGGGCGCAGGGGTTCCAGCACCTGATGCGGCGCCGGGTCGAGGACATCCTCCTCGTCTCGAGCCTCTACGACTCGTTCATCCTGGCGGAGGACGGCCAGCTCAACGAGCTGATGCTGAGCGAGTTCCTCGAGCTCAACCTTCGGCACACGCCGGGGCTCACCCGCGTGTCCTCGGGAGCCCAGGCCGTCGCCCTCGCCCGCGAGGAGCCGCGCTTCAACCTGATCATCACCTCGATGCACCTGGGCGACATGGACGCGCTCGCCCTCGCTCGGAGGGTCAAGGAGGCCGGGCTCGACGTCCCCGTGATCCTCCTCGCCTACGACAGCCGCGAGCTCGGCGAATTCATGAAACGGAACGACGTGTCGGACATCGACCGGGTGTTCCTCTGGCAGGGGGACGTCAGGATCCTGCTGGCGATCGTCAAGTACGTCGAGGACCGGATGAACGTCGCGCACGACTCGGGCGTGATGGGCGTCCAGGTGATCCTCGTGGTGGAGGACAACGTCCGGTTCTACTCGTCGTTCCTGCCGGTGATCTACACGGAGATCATGGCCCACTCCCACAGCCTCGTGCCGGAGGGGATCAACCTCTCCCACAAGCTGATGCGGATCCAGGCGCGGCCCAAGATCCTCCTCTGCTCCACGTACGAGGAGGCATGGTCGTGCTTCGAGGCCTACCGGGAGAACGTCCTCGGCATCATCGCGGACATCGAATTCCCGAAGGAGGGACGGCTCGACCGCGAGGCGGGCGCCGAGCTGGCCCGGAGGGTCCGGGAAGTCCAGCCGGACATCCCGATCATGCTGCAGTCGAGCCACCGGGAGAACGCTTTCCTGGCGCGCGAGGCGGGGGCCGCCTTCCTGATCAAGGGCTCCCCCACCTTCCTCCAGCAGCTCCGTCGTTTCATGGTGGAGAACTTCAGCTTCGGCGATTTCGTGTTCCGTCTTCCCGACGGGACGGCGGTGGACCGGGCACACGACCTCAAGGAGCTCGAGGAGAAGCTGCGCACGGTGCCGGCCGAGAGCCTCGGGCACCACGGCGAGCGCAACCATTTCTCGAACTGGCTCAAGGCGAGGACGGAGTTCCTTCTGGCGCACCGGCTCCGGCCGCGCAAGGTGTCCGATTTCGCCACCCTGGAGGAGCTCAGGGCCGACCTGATCAGGTCCATCCAGGAGTACCGGCACGACCTGAAGCAGGGAATCGTCGCCGACTTCGAGCGCGGGTCGTTCGACCCGGAGTCGGGCTTCTCCCGGATCGGCGGGGGGTCGCTGGGGGGAAAGGCCCGCGGCCTAGCGTTCGTGAACCTGCTCCTGACCGAGCACGGCGCCCGCGACCGCTTTCCCGGCGTCCGGGTGTCGGTCCCGCCCTCGGTCGTGCTGGCCACCGACGTGTTCGACCGGTTCATGGAGGCGAACGGCCTCGGGGACTTCGCGCTCAACGCGGCGGACGACGAGGAGGTGCTCCGCCGTTTCCTCGAGGCGGAGTTCCCACCGGCGTACCGGGAGGACCTGGGCGCCTTCCTGACCCGCGTGACCTACCCGCTCGCCGTGAGGTCCTCGAGCCTCCTCGAGGACTCGCAGTACCAGCCGTTCGCGGGGATCTACGAGACGTACATGCTGCCGAACAACCACCCCGACCCGGAAGTGCGGCTCGGCCAACTCATCGACGCGATCAAGCGGGTCTACGCCTCGACCTTCTCCACCCGGGCGAAAACGTACCTCGGGACCACTCCGTACCGGCTGGAGGAGGAGAAGATGGCGGTGATCCTCCAGAAGGTGGTGGGGGCGGTGCACGGCGACCGGTTCTACCCGGACTTCGCCGGGGTGGCGCGCTCGTACAACTTCTATCCGACCGCCCCGATGACCACCGAGGACGGGATCGCGGCGGTGGCCCTCGGGCTCGGGGAGACCGTGGTGGACGGCGAGGCGTGCATCCGGTTCTGCCCTCGGTATCCCCGCCACCTGGTGCAGTTCTCCTCGGTCCGCGACGTGCTCCAGAACTCGCAGCGCGAGTTCTACGCCCTGACCCTCAAGGACTCCGGCTCCGAGGAGGGGCACCCGGCGTTCGAGCTTCGCCGGCTCGGCCTCGAGGCGGCGGAGGAGGACGGGACGCTCTCGCTTCTCGGCTCCACGTACTCGCCCGAGAACGACGCGGTCTACGACGGGATCTCGCGCCCCGGCGTCCGCCTCGTGAGCTTCGCCCCGATCCTGAAGCACCGCCTGTTCCCGCTCGCCGAGATCCTCGACGCCCTGCTCGAGATCGGGAAGGACGGGACCAGCACCCCGGTGGAGATCGAGTTCGCGGTGCGGCTCGCGACGCCGCCGGCCGAGCCCAAGGAATTCGGCTTCCTGCAACTGCGGCCGCTGGCCCTCTCCCGCGAGATGGTGGAGCTCGCGATCGGAGGCGAGGATCCAGCGAGCCTGCTCTGCGCGAGCCCCGCCGTCCTCGGCCACGGGAAGATCGACGACCTGCGGGACGTCGTGGTGGTGGATTACCACCGGTTCGACCGGGGCCGGTCCCGCGACGTCGCCCGCGAGGTGGCGCGCATGAACGCCTCGCTCTCGGCCGCGGGGCTCCCGTATCTGCTGGTCGGGGTCGGCCGCTGGGGCTCCGCGGACCCGTTCCTCGGGATCCCCGTCAGCTGGGACCAGATCGCCTCCGCCCGGGTGATCGTCGAATCCGGATTCAAGGACTTCAAGGTGACGCCATCCCAGGGGACCCACTTCTTCCAGAACATCACTTCGAGCCGCGTCGGGTACTTCACGGTGAACCCCGACGTGAGCGAGGGGTTCGTGGACTGGGACTGGCTCTCCTCGCAGCCGGCGGTCGAGGAGACGGAGTTCGTGCGGCACCTCCGCTTCCGGGCGCCCGTCGTGGTGAAGATGAACGGCAAGAGGAACGAGGGGGTCATCCTGAAACCAGCCGACCGCTGAGCGCGACATGCGAGAGTGCTTCTTCGTCTCCGACCTTCACGGCCGGCGCGAACGGTACCGCAAGCTGTTCGCGGCCATCGCCTCGGAGCGCCCCGAGGCGGTGTTTCTTGGCGGCGATCTCCTCCCGCACCCGATGGCGTCGCTCGACGGCCCCCGGCCGGCCGGGCGGGATTTCATACGGGACGAGCTGCAGGCAGGGTTCGAGGGGCTAAGGGAGCGGCTCGGGACCCGCTATCCGAAAGTGTTCCTGATCCTCGGCAACGACGACGCGCGGTTCGAGGAGGGGGCGCTCCTCGAGGGATCGGAGCGGGGCGTCTGGGAATACGCCCACGGCCGGCGGATCGCCTGGGGCGACCTCGAGGTTTACGGGTACGCGTTCGTCCCGCCCACGCCTTTCCGCCTCAAGGACTGGGAGCGCTACGACGTCTCCCGGTACGTGGACCCAGGCTGCTACCCCCCTGAGGACGGCTGGCGCACCGTCGAGGTGAGCGAGAGCGAGCTGAGATCCGCGACCATCCGCGGGGACCTGGAGCGGCTCGCGGGGGAGTCGGACCTGTCGCGGGCGGTGTTCCTCATGCACACCCCACCGTACCGGACCTTCCTCGACCGGGCGGCCCTGGACGGGAAGACCGTGGACCACGTGCCCCTGGACGTCCATGTCGGGAGCATCGCCGTGCGCCGGTTCATCGAGCAGCGCCAGCCGCTCCTCAGCCTCCACGGTCACGTCCACGAGTCCGCGCGGCTCACCGGGACCTGGCGCGACCGGATCGGCCGCACCCACGTGTTCTCCGCCGCGCACGACGGGCCGGAGCTGGCGATTGTCCGCTTCGACCCCGAAGACCTGGAGGCGGCGGCGCGCGATCTCGTCTAGGTCGTCTCCCGGCGGCCTTCCGGCGCGAGGGCGGTGAACCGCCAGGTTCGTTGACGCCGCCGATGTCCCGACATACCCTCCCCGCTCGTGATCGCGCTCATGGAGGTGTCCCGCGTGCCGTCGATGAAAGCGGAGTCCCGTTACGTCCGCTGGCTCCCCGTCGTGCTCTGGCTGCCGCTGGTGCTCGCCGTGATTCCCGTCCGCGAGGTGATGCCGCCGGACGAGTCGCGATTCGCCCACCAGGCTCAAGTGATGAAGGAGACGGGCGACTGGATCGTCCCGAAGATCGGGGACGTCCCGATCGCCGACAAGCCCCCTCTCCTCTTCTGGGCGATCGACGTCGTCTCGCTGCCTGCGGCGCACGTGAAGGAATGGACCGCTCGCGTGCCGTCGGCCCTGGCCTCGCTCGTGGTCCTCCTTCTCGTCGTGAGGATGGGTCGGCGGCTTTGGGGATCGACGGCGACCGGTGTCGGGGGGGCGGCCATCCTGCTCACCGGCATCGAGTTCTTCCAGAAGTCCCAGTGGGTCTCCTGCGACATGTTGATGACCTCACTGGCCTGGATCGCGACGACGTGCTGGCGCGAAGCCCTCTTCGAGGACGGCCCGGCGCCGGCATCCCGCTCCGAAGAAAGCGGAGGGGACCGGCTCCCTCGGTCGCGGCGGCGCTTGATGATCGCCCTCGGCTGGGCCGCGGCCGGGGCAGGGATCCTGACCAAGGGCCCGGTCGGCCTATTGTGGCCGGCGTTCTGGGTGGTCGCCGAGGCCGGAGCGCGCCGGCGCTGGCGGCCCTTGATCGGGTTGCTCCGCCCCGAGGGACCTACGCTGCTGCTGGCGATCGTCGGGAGCTGGCTCGCGGCCGTCGGTGCCCGTGCGGGAGCGGCGTTCGTCGAAAACGCGGTCTTCGCGCAGACCGTGACGCGATACCTCTCCGCGCCGAACTCCATCGAGCCCTGGCACTTCTACTTCCGCCAGCTCCCGGCCGACCTTCTCCCCTGGTCCTTCCTCATCCCCGCGGTGCTGGCCTTGATCGCCGTGCGGTCGCGGGGGCCGTCGCAGGCGCCCGAGACCTCGGCGACGCGGGCCTCGGCGCTGTTCCTGCTCATCGGGTTCCTGTTCTTTTCCTTCTCGACGGGCAAGCGCGGCGTCTATCTCCTGCCCGCCTTCCCGGTCTTCTCCCTGCTCGCCGCGGACGCGTTCCTGCGCGCCGGCGGCTCACGGGCACCCGGTCGCTGGTGGCGCGACGGACCCCTGCTGGGGATGGCGGCTCTCGGGCTCGGGCTGGCCCTCGCGCCGTTCCTGATCCTGTCGGGATCTCTGCCCGGCTCGCAGCGGGTGACCGCGTTCGCGGGCGCCACCGACCTGGTCGCGTTCGCTATCGGCGGGCTGTCGCTCGCCGTCGGGGCCATGGCGGCCCTCCGACTGGCCCGCGGGGGCCGGCCGGAGCGCTCGCTCGCCGCCGTCGTGGCCGGCCTCGCCGCGCTGCTGCTCGCGCTCGGGACCTTCGGCGGGGCCACTTGGACCCGCTACCAAGGGGGACGGGACTACGGGAGTCGGGTCGAAGCACTCGTTCCCCCGGAAGGACGCATCGCCATCGAGCGCGGGAAATTCGAGCTCATCCTCTTCTACTCGCGCCGGAAGGGAACGGAGATCGAGACGTATCCGCAGCTCCTCGACGAGATGTCCAGCGGACGGTGTTCGTTCGCGATCCTGGCGGAGAAGCGCTACGAGGCGCTGCGAGACCTCGCGCCCCTGCGGAGCATGAGGCTGATACTCGAGGCCCGCGTGGGCGGCGCGACCTACGACCTGCTCGGCCCGCCCGGTTGAGCGTTCCGCGGCGCGCGCTCAGACCGCCGGCGTCCCGGGGAGTCGGAGCGGCCGGGCGGCGTCGGTCACGGCGCCGATCTTCGCCGCGTAGCTGGTCTGACGAGCGATGTCCTCGTCCGTCACGAAGTGGGCGTCGATGAGACCGTCGGACCTCGTTCCGGTGCGCAGGAAGTTCATTTCGCCCAGACACCGGCTCCACCCCTCGAGCCAGGTTTCGAGGCTTCGCCGCTGCTCCTCCGTGCCGGAGAAGTGGACCAGGAGGTCGATGTCGCTGGCGGGCCCGGCGGTCGCGTTCTTGGTCGAGCCGAACACGTAGAGCCCCTTCACGCCGAACCGGTCCGAGTCCAGTTGCGCCGCGATCCGCTCCGCCATCCGTAGCCGCCAGCGCCAGTGCGTGTCGGGCCCCGAGGCCTCCGCCTCCCGCCGCCGGTCCGCCGCGGCCTCCGAAGCGGAGGAGGCGGGGGACGCGAGCACGCCGACCGCGCGGTCCTGGTCGGCATTCATCAGGATCCTCAGCACCAGGCCCTCCGTCGCCCGCGGGACGTCGATGACCCGGATCGTCTCGGCGAGCCGCTCGGTCTCCGGAAGCAGGTCGGTGAGTATGTTCGGCGTCTCGTTCAGGAACTCCTCGTTGAACACGTTGTCCGGCTCGTCCGGGTAGAGCGGGAGGTAACGGATGCCCGCCTCGACCAGGTCCTGGAAGAAGTGGGTCCCGAACGAGAGGTCCGGAACGTAGTTCCCCTCCTTCCGGGCGATCTCCACCAGCACCGCCGTGTTGTTGATTTCGGAGTAGGTCACGCTCACGCCGAGCTTGATGTCCCCGCGGCTCCCCCACCGGCCGGGGCCCATCAGGATGAACTGCCTCTTCGGGAGCAGCTTGTTCAGCTTGCCCACCGCGCGCCCCACCTCCCGGAGCGTCGCCAGGTCCGCGACGGCGTTATACTTCGCCGGATCCACGTAGACCACGTGGGTGATGTCCGGGACGCGGCCGTTGGAGACGTAGCGGTTCGCGGTGAAGATCACGCGATCCCGCGGGAGGTCCGCGGGGATCGGCACCGATACCGCCTCGGCGGCGTAGCTCTGCGGGCGGCACTGCAGGAGATACAGCTGCGTCCCGTCGTGGGCGAACTCCACGTCCACCGGCACGCCGAGCTTGTCCTGAAGGAGCTTGAGCAGCGAGCGCATCCGCACCACGAACGGCGTCCTGGACGCGAGGCCGTCGAACGTGACGACCAGATCGTCCTTCTCGAAGTCGACCTGGAACGGGAGCGGCCGCCTTATCCCCTCCTCCTCGACGATGGAGACGAGGTCGCCGACCATCGGATAGGACGCTCCGTGCTCGCGGAGCAGCTTCGAGACCTCGATGGACTCGAACGCGCGGGTCCTGAGGTTGATGGCGTCCACCATCTTCGGCGAGTAGCGAACCACCTCGTCCGTCGTCACGTTGACCCTGAGGCCGGGCTGCCCCGGGGCGATCAGGATCGGGTAGTCGTCCACCATGCGGTCCACGGCCCGCGTCCCGAGGCCGGGCACGAGGCGAAGCAGCCCGTCGTTCCGCTTGATCCGCGCGGACCAGCGGAACTCGTTGTTGCTGAACGCCACGCCGGAGAACGCCGGGAGGAAGTAGTCGCCGACCGTCGTCCCGACCACATCCTGGATCATGATCCCCATCTCCTCGTGGAGGTCGAGGAGGCCGCGCTCCGCTCGGTACTCCAGCGGATCCGGGCCGAAGATCGACGCATAGACCTCGGCGATCGCGTCCTGGAGCGCCGCGAGCCGCTCCCTCTTGCTCCCCTGATTGGCCAGGAAAAGGCTCTTGTACTTGCCGGAGAAGGCGGCGCCCATCCGGTCCTCGAGGAGGCTCGAGCTGCGCACGATCAGAGGGCGCTCGTCGAAGTCGTCCAGCGCCATCGAGAGCCCCTTGACGACCTCCGGCGAGAAGTGCGAGTTCTTGAACACCTGCACGATGTGCGGGTATTCGCGGCGGACCTGGTCCAGCTCGAGGTACTTGCGGTTGTAGACGTCCTCGAGATGGTTGTACCGGATGAAGTTCAGGAGCCCGTCCGAGGTGACGTACCAGGTCTTGGGGACCTTGATGTCCGCCAGGAGGTCCGCGTACTCGGTGGACTTCCGCAGGATCTGGGACGCGAGAAAGAGGCCCGAGCTCTTCCCGCCGAGCTTACCGTGCCCATTCGGGGGGCAGATGATCCGTTGAGCCAGGTCGAAGAAGTCGTTGACGCCGACGTAACTCTTCGCGGTGTTGATGAAATCCAGCTCGTCGGAGAAGAACCTGCGGACCAGCGAGACGCTCATCGCCATCTGGACGGGCCGGGTCATCTCCCTCGGCTCCACCCCCACGAACCGGAAGCGCTGGATCGCCTCGGCGATCTCCGTCACGGTGGATCCCGGGTTCTCGAGGGCATCGAGGAGAAAGCTCGACTTGTCGTCCTTGATCCACTTCTGGATCCGGGAAACGATCTCCGCCTCGCTCAGGTGGGCCGCCGCGATCCGGAAGGTCTCCTCGGTGAGGCGCAGGAGGTCCTGGAGCGTCTTCTTCTCCACCGGCCGGTTGTCGTCGAGGGTGACGTCCTCCTGGGTCCCGCGGTCCGGGGCGAAGCGCTGCAGGAGGCTCTGGGCCTCCTCGATCCCGTTCCAGCAGAGGTGGTTCAGCATCTTCCGCGAGAGCCGTATCAGCAGGTGCCGGTCGGTGAAGCGGAGGAATTCGATGATCACCCACCAGTCCTGCTTCCGCTCGGCGGTGGCCTGGTGGGCCACGTCCCACTCGCGCAGCGCTCCCTGGAGCCGGCGCTGGGTCAAGTAGTGAGCGATCCGCTCGGCGATGGTGTCGATGAGCTTCCGCTCCTCCTTCAGGAACGGCCCCTCGTCGGAGCGGGGCATCGCCTCGAGGTAGTACACGTCCAGCTTTCCGACCGCCCTCCCCTGCACGATGATCGGCGCGCTCTGCACCCAGGCGGTTTCCTGGAACTCCGGCGGCTCATAGACCGTGTCCTCGATGGCGATCCGCGCCTTGCAGATGCCCGGGTACTGCCAGCCCGCGGGGATGATCCCGAGGAGTCCGCGGAAGACCTCGTCCGGCGTGGCGTCGAGCTTGCTGACGAGCTCGTCCACCTGGTAGAGGCAGTTCAGCTCCTTCGCGCGCTCCTGGAGCGCCTCGAGGATCTTGTCGATCGGGTCGTGGGTCAGGTCCATGGGTCTCAACCTCGGGTGCGGATCACGCCGCGGCCGGTCCGTCCGTCCACCCGGATAGCGAGGGGCTCGGCCAGCCGCAGGTGGCGGACGAGGCCGGTATCGGACTCTGGCGGCCGCCCCTCCAGCCACTCCCAGTCGATCCGGTCGTCGGTGTCGTGGCGGACGCAGAAGTAGCTCACCTCGAAGCTCGAGATGTTGTGGAAGAAATGCGATCCCTGGGAGAGATCGACGTTCATCTTGGGGAGCGTGGCCTCGACGATGGCGCGGGCGCCGCAGATCTGCCCCCAGTCCACCGGGATGCCGAGCGAAGGATCGGAGCTGCCCCACCGTCCGAAACCGATCAGGAGGAACGGGCGCCGCTCCTCGAGGAGCCGGTTGTTGATCGTCGCGATCTCCATCGCCGCGACCCGCGTCAGAGAGGGATCGAAGCGGCCGGGCCTCACGTACACGACGTCGCGCACGCCCTCCGCCGAGCCGTTCCCCATCACGTTCTCGGAGGCGAGGAGCACGCCGTCCGCGGTCAGTTCCGCCTTGGCGACCTCCACGAACTCGTGGGAGACCACGAGGGGGCGCACCTGGAGGAATCCGAACCGGGCCAGGCCGTCCGCTTCCTCGTCGAAGGTGACCGCGAACTCGATCTCGACCTTCTCGCCCAGCGCCTCTTCGCAGTCCTTCACGAGCCGCCGGACCAGGCCGTTCAGGGGCAGCCGCTCGTGGACCAGGATCGGCGAGAAGTCCAGGACTCGCGGGCCCGGTAAGGAAAGCCCCGGCCTCACGCGGTCGGACGCGGGGTCGTACGTGGAGGCGACCCGCCAGAGCGTCCCGTCGGACTCGGCCTCGAGGAGGCTCGCGCGCGCGAGGTACTCGGTCTCGTTCATCGGGTCGTGCGCCGGGGGCTTCCCCATGTTCACCGCCCAGAACTCCGCCTGCGTCTGGTCGAGCATCTCCCCGACCGACCCGAACGGCGCGGGAGCCTTCGGGTACGCCGGGCAGTAGGTCCAGACCAGGCCGCCGTCCACTATGGACTTTCCGAGCCCCAGCGCCAGGTTGACCACGCCGTCCTCCGGCCGCGCGTGCCCGGAGCGGTAGAAGCTGTACGACCGGACCACGCCGGAGACGTCCGGGTAGAAGCGGTCCCCGTGCCGGCGCCCGACGACCTCCTGGATCAGAACGGCCATCTTCTCGTCCTCGATCCCCCTGTCGGTCATCCTCACGTAGTTCTTGGCGCTCTTCGAGAACGTGGACGCGTAGACGAACTTGACGGCCTCGACCAGCCGGCGGAAGCGCGTGTCCGCGTCGAGCTGGTTGTTGGGGATCATCTTCGTCTGGTAGATCCCCGCGAACGGCCGGTACAACGCGTCCTCGAGAAGGCTCGACGACCTGACCGCCAGCGGCTGATGCACCTTCTCGATCAGCCCCCGCAGATCCCCCAGCATTTCCGTGGGAAGCTCCGCCTTCTGGAAGGCATTCGCGATCCGGTCGTCCGGAAGGTCCGAGTGCGCCACCTCGTGGAGGCGGTTACGCTCCATGAAGGCGTCGAACATGTCCGTGGCGACCACGGTGAGGGTCGGGATGCCGACCGCGAACGCGGGGAAGGCATCCGGTTCCAGGCGGGACAGGAGGAGCGCGTGGATCCGGAGCAGCCCCGCGCCCTTCCCCCCGACCGCGCCGGACCCGATCCGGGTGAACCGCTCCTTCCCGTCGAAGAACTTCCTGTCGAACCGCGGGATGTCGGGAACGTCCATGGGCATCGCTCCGGGAAGCTGCCGAGGCCCGGATGATAACCCGGCCTGGCTCACACCCAGCCGCGCTCGCGGCAAGCCTCGGCGACCCGGCTCACCGAGGTGACGTAGGCCGCGTCGCGCATGTACAGCTTCTGCTTCCGGGCGAGCTCGCTCACGGCGATGTAGGCCGAGGTCATCTTGACGTCGAGCTTCCCGAGCACCTCGTCTTTCTCCCAGAAGTAGTTCATGTTGCACTGCACCTGTTCGAAGTAGCTGCAGGTGACGCCGCCCGCGTTGGCCAGGAAGTCCGGAATCATGAAGATCCCGCGATTCTTGATGGCCGCGTCGGCCTCGGGGGTGGTGGGACCGTTCGCCCCCTCGGCGATCAGCTTCACCCGCTTGTGGATCATGTTGACGTTCTCGCCCGTGACCTGGTTCTCGATGGCGTTGGGCATGAGGATGTCGACCTCCTGCTCGATCCAGGCCTCGGCGGGGAGCACTTCGTAGCCGAGGTCCCTGGCCTTGGCCTTGTCGATCCCGCCGAACCGGTCGGTGATCTTCAGCAGCGCGTCGAGATCGACTCCGTCCTTTTTCCGGAACGAGTAGGACTTCTGGTCGGCCTGATCCCAGCAGGACACGCAGATCACCTTCCCGCCCATCTGGTGGTAGAGCTGGATCGCGTACTGCGCCACGTTGCCGAATCCCTGGACGCTGGCGATGGTTCCCTTCGGCTGGATCCCCAGCTCCTTGAGCGCCTCGCGGACCGTAAACACGACGCCGTAGCCGGTCGCCTCGGTCCGCCCGAGGGAACCGCCGAGACCCACGGGCTTGCCCGTGATGAACCCCGGGTACTTTCCGCCGTGGATCGTCTCGAACTCGTCGAGCATCCAGAGCATGTGCTGACCGGACGTCATGACGTCCGGGGCAGGAACGTCGCGGAACGGCCCCACGTCGCGCGCGACCTGCCGGACCCAGCCGCGGCAGATCTGCTCCTGCTCGCGCTGGCTCAGGTTGTGCGGATCGCAGATGACGCCCCCCTTGCCGCCGCCCAACGGGATGTCCACGACGGAGCACTTCCAGGTCATCCACATCGCGAGTGCGTGGACGGTGTCCACGGTCTCCTGCGGGTGGAAGCGGATGCCGCCCTTGGCCGGCCCGCGGGCGTCGTTGTGCTGAACCCGGAACCCGCGGAACACCCGGACGGCACCGTCGTCCATGCGGACCGGGATCGAGAAGTGGTACTCGCGAAGGGGGTACCGGAGCAAGTCGCGCGTGGCCTGGTCGAGGCTCAGCATGTCGGCGACCTTGTCGAACTGCGCCTTGGCCATCTCGAACGCGTTGAAGCCCTTGTTCTTCATGGACGTCCCTTTCTCGTTTGGGAGAGCGCTCTCGGGAGCGATCGCGGCGGCTCTCGTCCTCAGGTTTCGTCAGTCTAGCAGCTTCAAAAATCCCTCTCCACCGGGCAAAGGCCTAAAGGGTGCTCAATTGGCCCCTTGACCCGATTCCCGGGATTCGCGCCCGCCGCGGCGCGCGCGCTCTCTCGCTTCCTGGGCTATCCTCTCGCCGGGAGGAACCCGTGAGAGTGCCCCCGTTCAACAAGTACCTTGGAATCGAGGTCACGCGGATGGAGGCCGGAGTCGCCGAGGCCCACCTCGACCTCGGTCCCCACCATCTGAACAACCGCGGGGTGGTGCACGGCGGCGTGCTGGCTGCCCTTCTCGACACGGCGATCGGCGCCGCGGTGATCTCCGCGATCCCGAAGGAGTGGTGGTGCGCCACCACCTCGCTCTCGGTGCAGTTCCTCGAGGGGGCCCAGGAGGGAAGGCTCACCGCGCGCGGACGCGTCCTCCGCAAGGGGCGCCGCGTCGCGTTCGCCGGGGGGGACGTCTACGACGCCGAACAACGGCACGTCGCCTCCGCGCAGGGATCGCTGCACCTCTGGCCCTACCTGCCGGAGATGGACCGGCCCTCCTCGGAGCCGTTCGTGATCGCTCGCGGGAGCGGCGAGCGGATCCGGGTCGGGAAGATCCTCGCCGTCGGCCGGAATTACGCGGAACACGTCCGGGAGATGGGGTGGCACGAGGCCGCCCCGCCGATGCTGTTCCTGAAGCCCCCGAGCGCGATTGTGCACGACGGTGGCGTCGTCCGGGTCCCGCCGGACATGGGAGAGGTCCACCACGAGGTCGAGCTCGTGGTCGTGATCGGCAGGACCGGGCGCGCGATCGCGGAGGCGGAGGCGCTCGACCACGTGCTCGGCTACGCGGTCGGGCTCGACATGACCCTCCGCGACGCTCAGAGCGCCGCGAAGGCCAAGGGGGAGCCCTGGGCGATCTCGAAAGGGTTCGACACGTCCGCCCCCGTCTCCGTGGTCGCGCCACGGGACGAGGTGGGCGACGGATCGGGCCTCCGCCTCACGCTCGATGTGAACGGCGCCAGACGCCAGGAGGCGGACACTTCGGCGATGGTGCACGGCGTGCCGGGCCTCGTCGCGTTCGCCTCGCGCCTCATGACGCTCGAGCACGGCGACCTGATCTTCACCGGAACCCCCGCCGGCGTGGGTCCGGTGCGCCCCGGCGATCTTCTCGAGGCCGGCCTCGAGAAGGTGGGCACGTTGTCGGTCCGCGTCGAGTAGCGTTCCGCCAGCGTGGCATAACTGCCTGATGGCGAGGTCGCGGCGCCGGGAGACGGTGCTCCGCGCCGAGGGGAAGCTGCTGGTCCGGTCGAACGCCGTCGCCCCTGGCCTTCTCGACCGGATCCTGGGCAAGGCCCTCAATCGCCGTTGAGGTTTCCCCGGAGCGAGAGCAAATGGAAGGCCGCGACCACGAGCGCGTGGGTGATCGTCCCGTCGCGGATCCGTCGCGGAACGTCGTCCAGAGGTAGCGTCGAGACCTCGAACGCCTCGTCCTCGTCGGGTTGGGGCGCTCCCGCCGGGCGGGCCCCACGCGCCAGGAACGTGTGGCACCGGTTCGTCTGGACGGCGGGATTCGGATGGACCCAGCCCAGGGGGACGATCTCCCGCGCCTCGTAGCCGGTCTCCTCTCGGAGCTCACGGCGCGCCGCGGCCAGTGGCGGCTCGCTCCGGTCGCACATCCCGCCCGGGATCTCCAGGGTGAAGTCCTGTATACCGAACCGGTACTGCCGGACCATGACGACCCGCCCTTCGTCGGTGAGCGGGATGACGTTGATCCAATCCGGCGCCTCGACGACCCAGAACTCCCTTGCAGGACCATCGGGCGGCTCGAACCGGACGCGGTCGAGGTCGAAGACCGCGCACCGCTCCACCCGCTCGGAGCCGAGCCGGCGCCAGGGTCTCACCGTTCGCGCTACTCCGCCTTTTCCTTCTTGCCGGCCTTGGCGATGCGCGTCGCCGCGGACTCCAGGCGGCGGCGCTTGCGCTGGACGCGGCGGACCTTCTTCTTGAGGGTCCTGAGATCGGACCCGATCATCGAGCCCCCCTTCTCGGCGAGCTTCTTCTTGAGGGCGGCGGCCCTGGTCTTGAGCTGGTCCACGTTCTTCGCCGGCATCTCTACCTCTCCTCGCCCGACGCGGGACCGCGCCCCGCCGGGTCCTTTTCGAGCGCCGCATGCTACCACACCGCACGTCCGGCGCCTCGTCCGGCGCGGCGGGTCCGCCACGCTATAATCGCCGCATGCCGTTGTACGAGCGCCACGTGTTCGTCTGCGAGAACCTGCGTCCCGCCGAGGACCCCAAGGGGTGCTGCGCGACGAAGGGAGGGGGGGGAATACGCGCCCGGCTGAAGGAATCGGTTGCGAAGGCCGGCCTCATCGGGCGCGTACGGGTCAACGCCGCAGGCTGCCTCGGCCAGTGCGCCCACGGCGTGACGGTCGTGGTCTACCCCGAGGCCGTCTGGTACGGGCGCGTCCGCCTCGAGGACGTGGACCGCATCGTCGAGGAGCACCTCGTCGGCGGCCGGCCGGTCGAGAACCTGCGACTGCCTCACATGCGGTAGGCGCCATGAATCCGGGCACCGGGAGACGTCCGTCCGTCGTCGGCCACCGCGGTGCGGCGGCCCGGGCCCCGGAGAACACCGCGGCGAGCCTTCGGGCCGGGATCGCTTCCGGCGCGGACGCCCTCGAGATCGACGTCGGCCTGTCCGCCGACGGCCGCGTCGTGGTGCTCCACGACGCGACCCTCGACCGTACCACCACCGGGAGGGGCCCCCTCTCCGAGTGGCCATGGGAAAAGCTGTCGGGCCTCGATGCCGGCTCCTGGTTCTCGCCCCGGTTCGCCGGAGAGCCGCTGCTCGACCTCACCGCCGCCCTCGCGGTCGTGCGCGGGCAAGTCCCCGTGATCGTCGAGATCAAGGCGTGCCGCAGCGACGCGGGCGCGGCGGCGCACGAGGCCGACGTCCGTCTCCTCGACGGCGTCCTCGCCGCGCTGCGCCGGGGCGGCGGCTTCGAGGACGTCACGGTGTCGTCGATGCATTGGCCGTTGCTCGCCGCCGCGGCGGACCGGGCGCCCGGCCTCGACCTCGCGGCGACCGTTTCGCTCCGGTGTCGCGACGACCCCGTCACCGCCGCCCGTCGCGTCGGAGCCCTCTCGCTCCACCCCGACCGGCGGCTGTGCACCCGCGAGTTCGTGGCACAGGCGCATTTCGCGGGACTCCGGGTGATCGCGTACGTCGTCAACCGGGTGCTGGAGCTCGATCCGCTGGTCGCGGTCGGTGCGGACGGGATCTTCTCCGACGACCCGGAAGCGATGTGCCGGATCATCGACCGGGGCAAGCGACCGGCGTCCCTCGGCGCAGATGGATAGGAGCCGACAGCCGGCCGCCGGCGTCAGGAGCGCCCTGCTCCGCTGGTACCGCAGGCACCGGCGGGATCTCCCGTGGCGGCGCACGCGCGATCCGTACGCCATCTGGGTGTCCGAGGCGATGCTCCAGCAGACGCAGGTTTCGACGGTGCTTCCCTACTACGAGAGGTTTCTCGCGGCCTTTCCCGGCGTCGCCGAGCTGGCGGAGGCGCCGGAGGAAGCGGTGCTAGGCGCGTGGAGCGGGCTCGGCTACTACCGGCGCGCACGGGCGCTCCACGCCGGCGCACGCGCCGTGATCGAGCGCCACGGCGGGCGGGTCCCAAGGGACACCGCCGATCTGCTGGCGCTTCCAGGCGTCGGCCCTTACACCGCCGGGGCGATCGCCAGCATCGCCTTCGGGCTCCCCGAGCCGGCACTCGACGGCAACGTGAGGCGCGTCCTTTCGCGGGTCCTCGCCCGTTCCGGGAGCGGCGCCGCGGAGGAGCGAACGATCCTCCGGGCGGCGCGCGATCTCGTTCGGGGCCCGGAGCCGGGGGACCTGAACCAGGCCCTGATGGAGCTGGGAGCGCTCGTATGCACGCCGCGGTCACCGCGTTGCGGGGCATGCCCCGTGACGGCGGTCTGCCTCGCGCGCGCCTCGGGCGATCCGGAAGGCTTCCCCGTCGGACGGCGCACGCGACGAGCGGTCCCGGGGCGGGTCGCGGTGGCGCTCATCGAGCACCGAGGCCGGGTCCTCCTTGAGCGGCGCGGCCCCGCGACTCCGTTCCGCGGCGCGTGGGATGTTCCGGCTGCCGAGGTCCCGGAGGCCGCGGACCCCGTGAGGCTCCTCCGTGCGCTCCTCGGACGGCTCGGGATCCGCGTGCGGATGGGGGCAGAGATCGCACGGACACGTCACGCGATCCTGAACCGGCGGCTCCGTATCGAGGTCTTCGCCGGCCGATTGAGCGACCGGGTCGCTCCGGCGCCGGATGGGGCCCGGTGGGTCCGGCTGGGAGACCTCGGCTCGGTCGCGATCTCGGGGGCGACGCGCAAGGTCCTGAGGGCCGCCGGACGGCTCGTGGCCGAGCCGGGACCCGGGGCGTCTCAGAACCGCTCCCAAGGCGGAACCCAGTCCGCACCCCGCCCGCCGCGGCGCTGTGGGATCGGATCGCGATCGAGCGGGCGCTCGAAGCGGTAGGACTTGCCTTCCATCAGCGGGATCGCGCCGAACGCGAGGTCGAGCCCCGCCCAGTAGGCCAGGAACGCGGTCACCCCCACGCCCACCGCCCCGCGTTCGTCCATGATGGTGAGGACCACGAGACCCACCGCGGTGATGGCCGCCGGCGGGTAGAGCAGGAAACGGAGAAAGCGCGCGTGCGTCCGGCCCGGGTTCGACAGGGCGGCGTCCCTCCCGAACCTCCCGATCGTGAATCCGATCGACAGACCGGAGAGCAGCACGACATACTCGAGCCAGCGTAACCTCTCGTCCACGAGCCCACCCAGGCTTCGCCAGGGGGCGGCGACGACGTAGAGGACCAGGATCCAGACGAGAAGCCAAAGGGCGCCGGCGAGCTTGCGTTTCCAGGGCCGAGGAGCCGGGGCGCGGCGTTTCATGGTGCCATCCGTCGGGCGGCGCTCCGGGACCGCTCGGGAAGATGGCTTCCCGGCGAGGGGGCGTCCAGCACCCGGGTTGCGCCGCTGCAACCTGTCCTTCGCTATCCGAGCAGGACCAGATCCCTCTGCATCGGGCCCGCCACGTCGACCTTCCCGGAGGGGGTGACGAACACGTCGATCTCGCTTCGTACCGCCATGCTCCCGGCGAGGTAGATCCCCGGCTCGATGGAGAAGCAGATCCCGGGCACGAGCAGGCGCTCGTCGCGCGTTTCGAGGTTGTCGATGTTCACCCCGTTCCCGTGGACCGAGACGCCGATGCTGTGCCCCGTCCGGTGGAGGAACTCCTTGCCGTAGCCCGCGGCGGCCACGACGTTCCTGCATGCGTCGTCCACCTCCCAGCCGTGGACCGGCTTGCCGGCGGCGAACCGGCCGCGGACGAACTCGAGGGCGGCGTCGCGGGCATCGCGGACCACGCGGAAGATTTCGACGTACTTCGCCTTGGGCTCCTTCCCGGCGAAGCCGCACCAGGTGATGTCGTAGTAGATCCCCACCGGCTCCTTACGCCTCGCCCAGACGTCCACGAGGATCGTGTCGCCGGGCTTCAGCGTGTACGCGTTCTCGCGCGTCGGCTCGAAGTGGGGGTCGGCGGGGTGGTCGTTGAACCCGATGATCGGGCTGTCCCCGTCGCACGTGAGCCCCTCGGCCTCGAAGCGGGACACGACGTGCTCCTTGACGTTGAACTCGGTCAGCGCCCTCCCCCGGCGGAGGGCGTCGGCCATCATCTCGAACGCTTCGTCCTTGATCCGCTGGACTTTCTCCCCCGCCTCGACGTGGCTCCGGTAGCCCGCCTCGTCGATCACAGCCTCGAACTCCTGGACGAGATCGGCGGAGGAAACGACCTCGTGGCCGAACGAGCGGACGAGCTCCACCGTGCCCGCGTCCACCACCGCGACGTACGGGATCGCGTTCAGCGGCGAGTACTGCATGGCGATGCGCTTCGGCGCTCCCAGCGCGGCGCGCAGCCTCTCGTGCAGCTCCGTCCACGCCAGAAAGAACTCCTGCCTCCCCGGGAGCGGGTCGAGCTTGCGGGGCTCGACCCTGTGGGAGAGCTTCGAGGGCTCCCCCTCGGCGGGGACGAAGTAGTACCAGCGGCGCGACGTGATCCCCGAAGGGTCGAGGCCCAGGATCTTGTAGGCCATCAGGTCGCGGTGGTGGAAGTCGCAGAAGAGCCAGCCGTCGAGGCGGGCGCGGCGCAGGGCTTGCTGGATCGCGGCGAGGTCCATCCGGGTTTCCTCCTGCAAAAGAAGAAACCCTACACTCCGCCGCGAGCGGGTGTCAAACCTCCGGGGAGGAGCGCGCCCCGGCCCTCTTCCTGAAGCGAGCGTTGCGTTCCACGACCTCCTTCAGGGTCGTGCGGTCAAGGATCGCCGCGGCCGCGTTCCGGACGTCCATCAGAACCTCGTAGAACCCCGCGTGCCGCGGGCTCCGGTGCATCAGCTCGCGAAGCTCCGCGGCGCTGCCCATCGGGGCGAGCGGGCCGTCGAGGAGCCTGATGACCTCGGCGAGGACGATCTCCTCGGGCGGCCTCGCCAGCGCGTACCCGCCGTCGATCCCCCGCCGGCTCCTTACGATCCCCGCGGCCTTCATCTGGAGAAGGATCCCCTCGAGAAACTTGGAGGGGATCGACTCGAGGCGCGCGATCTCGCGGATCTGCACGACCCCCTCGCCGTGCCGCTCCGCGAGATGGCACAGAGCGCGGATGCCGTACTCCCCCTTCTTCGAGACCTTCACGCTCGTCCTTGCCTTCCCGAGTTAGTCCATCGGGAAGATAGGATATACGCCATTCCCCCCGCTCCCGGCAATCCCGAGGGGCCGCCCGGACGTCACGCCGCGGCGCGGACCTCCGCGAAGAACGCCTCCACCGCGTCGAGGAAAGCGCTCGAGGAATGGAGCGAGCTGATGCGCGTCCTGAGATCGCGGCCGCCGGCGAGACCGTGGGTGTACCAGCCGGTGAAGGTGCGGAGCTTGTGGAGCGCGAGCCTCGGATCCTCCTGCTCGGCCACGAGACGGAAGTGGCGGAGGATCAGGTCCCGCCGGTCCTCGATCGTCGGCTCCGCGGGAACCCTCCCGGCCAGGAGGTCCGCCGCCTGCCGGTAGATCCAGGGGTTCTTCATGGACGCGCGCCCGATCATCACCGCGTCGCAGCCGGTCTCGCGGAACATCCGCGCCGCGTCGGCGGCCGAGGTCACGTCGCCGTTCCCGATCACGGGGATCGAGAGCGCCTCCTTGAGGCGCGCGATCCGGCTCCAGTCGGCGGCTCCGCCGAACATCTGCTTCGCGGTCCGAGGATGGAGCGTCACCGCCTCGGCCCCCTCCGCCTCGCAGATGCACCCCAGCTCGACGAAGTTGACCCGGTCGTCCCGCAGCCCCGCACGGAACTTCACCGTGAGCGGGATCCGGATCGCGCGGCGCACCGTCGCGACGATCCGCCTCGCGAGATCGAGGTCCCCCATGAGGCTGCACCCGGCACATCCCCTAAGAACCTTGTTCGCGGGGCAGCCCATGTTGACGTCGCACGCGTCCGCTCCGATGCCCTCGACGACGCGCGCCGCTTCGGCCATCCGGGCGGGGTCCGAGCCGTAGAGCTGGACGGAGATCGGCCGCTCCTCCTCCGCGAACCGCATCAGGGCGCGCGTGCGCTCGTTCCCCCGCGTCATCCCCTCCGAGGAGATGAACTCCATCGTCACCAGGCCGACCCCGCCGATTCGCCGGAGAACCACGCGGAACTGCCGATCCGTGATCCCCGCCATCGGCGCGAGGACCAGGGGCGGATCGATCTCGAGGGACCCCAGACGCGCCATGGGGGGATTGTATCAGCCGGGACGGGGACCGGCCTCAGCGCCCCTTGAATCGCGGCGGACGCCCCTCCGCGAAGGCCCGGAGAGCCTCCATCCGATCGTCGGTGGCGATCAACGCCTGGTAGCACTCCCACTCGTGGGCCAGCGCCTCGGCGATCGGCAGGTCGAATCCGCCGTCGATCGCCCTCTTCGCCAGGCGCACGGCCACCGGGCCGTTCGCCGCGATGGCCTCCGCGAGACGCCGGGCCTCGGCGTCGAGCCTTTCCGCGGCGACCACCTTGTCGGCCACGCCGTCCGCGAGCGCCTCGGCGGCGGAGAACGCCTTCGCGGTGAAGATCCACCGCTTGGCCCGGGCGAGGCCGGCGATCCGCGCGAGACGCTGGGTCCCGCCGGCGCCGGGGAGCACGGCCAGAGCGGTCTCCCGGAGCCCCATGGTGGCGTCCTCGGCCACCACGCGGAGGTCGCACGCCAGCGCGAGCTCGCACCCTCCTCCGACCGCCGCGCCGCGGATCGCCGCGACGGACGGAAACGGCAGCGAGGCGACCGCGGAGACCGCGCTCCCCAGCATCGTGACGAAGGAGCGCACCTCGTCCACGCTCATCGTCTGGCGCTCCTTCAGGTCGGCGCCGGCGCAGAAGTGGCGCTGGGACGACCGGACGATCAGGCAGCGCGCCTCGTCGTCCTTCCTGAGCCTCGCCACCGCCCGCCCCAGGTCCTCGACCAGCTCGAATCCCAGCGCGTTGACGGGAGGACGGTCCAGCGTGAGGACGCGGATGCCGTCCTCGGTTCTCTCGATCCGCACCCAACGGAGATCGATCATCGCCCACTCCGCTCCGAGAAGAGCTTCTCCCGGGCGACCGTACGCCGACCTCGTGGATTATAGCGGGAATGGGGAGGCGCGTGAGGAGGGGGTCAGCTCTGCCCGCGGCCGGCGTCCGTGTTCGCCAGGATCTCGGTCGCGGTGCGGATCAGGTCCGTGATGTCGAACGGCTTGTGGACCACCGCGGCGATCCCCTTCTCCCGGACGTCTGCTTCGTCGAGGCTCGTACCCCAGCCCGTGACGAGGGCCACCGGGAGGCCGGGTCGAACCTGGCCGATGCGCTCGGCGACCTCCCATCCGGACATGTCGGGCATGCCCAGGTCCGTGAAGACCATGTCGTAGGAGGAGACGGTCGCGAGCCGGATCCCGTCCGCACCGCAGACCGCCATGTCCACCGAGTGTCCCTCCGAGACCAGCACGTCACGAACGACCTCGCCGACTTCGGCCTCGTCGTCGATGACGAGAATCCTGCCGGGGCGCAGGAGCTGAGGAAGTGCGGCCCCGTCCCCGCCGGCGGCCTTGAATCCCTCTCGCGCCACGGGGAGCTCCAGCACGAAGGTCGTGCCCCTGCCCATCGCCGTCTTGACTTCGATCCGCCCCTCGTGCCGCGTCATGATTCCGTAGGCCACGCTGAGGCCGAGCCCCATGCCCCGGGTCCCCTTGGTGGTGAAGAAGGGATCGAACAGCTGCTTGCGAATCTCCGCGGTCATCCCGACGCCGCTGTCCTCGACCTCCGCCACCACCTTGTCCCCTGCCCCCCGGCACGCAAGCCGGAGCTTCCCGCCCTGCGGCATCGCGTCCACGGCGTTCAGGATCAGGTTGGTGAACACCTCGCGCAGCTCCGCCCCGTTGCCCAGCACCGGCGGCACGTCCTCGGTCTCCACGGAGACCTGGAAGCTGATGTTCCGGCGCTCGGCCTCGGACTTCCAGCGCGACCGCGTGATCTCCAGCGAATCCCGGATCACCTCTCTCAGGTCCACCGGGACGAACTTCCGGTCGCGACGGATGCGCGAGAAGTCCTGGATCCTGCGGATCGTCTCCCGGCCGTCCTGGGCCGCTTTCTCGATGACGGTGAGGTCGCGGTCCACGTCGGAGCTGAACCCGCGGCGCCTGAGCAGCTGGACGCGCCCGAGGATCGCGCCGAGGAGATTGTTGAAGTCATGAGCGACCCCCCCGGCCAGCTCGCCCAGAGCCCGGAGTTTCTCGGTCTCCGCCAGCCGGTCGCGAAGCTGGCGCGCCTCGGTGGTGTCGATGAGGAGGCACTCGGCGGCGGGCCTGCCGCGGTACTCGATCCGGCTTCCCCTGAGCTCCAGATGGCGGATCTTCCCCGACGCGTCCCGGCCCAGCACCTCGACGGAGGCCGTCGCCTCCCCGCGGAGCCACACGTCGATCCGGCCGCGCACCAACGCCGACGACGAGGAGTCGAAGATCCGGACCAGGTCGAATCCCGGTGCGCACGCCTCCTCCATGGTGACGCCGAAGGTCTCCTCGAAGGCTCGGTTGACGAACCGGACACGCTTGTCCTGCACGATCAGGATCATGTCCGGGGAGTGCTCGACGAGGGTCTTGTACTGGGCCTCGGACTCCTCGAGGGCTCGGGTGCGCTCGAGCACCTGCTCCTCCAGAGTGCTGTTGAGCGACTCGAGCGCCGCCTGGAACTCGGAGGATTCCCTGGCCTTCTCCTGCACTCTGTCCATCATCACGTTGAACGCTCGCCCGAGCTCCACGAACTCCCTCGCGCCGGCCACGGAAATCCGGTGCGCCGTGTCGCCGGAGGAGAGCGCCTCGGTTCCCTTGGCGAGGTCCCGGAGCGGCGCGGTGGCCTTCCTCGCGACCCAGATCGCCGCGGCGATTGCGCCCACGGCCAGCGTGAGCCCGAGGGCGACCAGGTGACCGACGATCCTGCGAAGGCGCTCGTTGACCTGCTCGCAGGAGAGACCGACACGGACGGCGCCCCACGGCTCGTTCGCCCCCTCCACGCGAACCGGAACCACGACCTCGAGGACCTGCTCGGAGCCCCCCGAGGCGTTGTCCATGATGCGGTCCGAGAATCCGGCCTCGCGCGGGACACGAGCCAGCGCGGAGGAGACGCCGACGATCGCGGGCGCCCGGCCGGCCACACCCGCGACGACCCCTTCCTTGTCGTGGATCACCACGTACACGAGCCCGGTGTCGCCCAACGCGCCATCGGCCGCTATCTGGAGGGCCGGGTAGTTGTAGGCCAGCAGGGACGGGGTGGCCACCGCGCCGATGCTCCGGGCGATGGAGAGGCCGCGCGCCTCGAGCCCCTCGCGCAGTGTCTCCTCGACGCGGGACCGCACGACCAGGAGCGTCGCCGATATGACCACGAACACGAGGAGCGTCGTGGCGACGGCGAAGCTCTGAGCGAGCGTCCTCGCTCGGAACAGGCGGGCGATCATGACGCTCCGTCGCCCACGGCGAGCCAGACGTGCTCAAGGTTCAGGCTGGCTATGCCCAGGGGTGTCGGCTCGAAGCCGTGCACGGTCCTGCGCACCGCGACGACCGCCAGCGTGTGGTACAGCGGCACCAGAGGCGCCATCCCGAGGATGTGCTTCTCCGCCTCCCGGTAGATCTTCGCCCGCGTCACCGGGTTCATCTCCCGCGCGCCCGCCTCGAGCAGGGCGTCGGTCTCCGCGTCGAGGAAGTCGAAATAGTTCGCCGAGTTGCCCGACTGGAACAGTGTCCTCAGGAACGCGTCCGGGTCGGTGAGGTCGGCGATCCACGCCAGCACGAACGCCGGCGCGTCGTGGTCGTCGGTCCGTTTTGTCAGCTCGCTCCAGGTGACGTCCCGCACGTCGAGCCTTATCCCTACCGCCTCGAGGTCCGAGCGGATCTGCGCCTGTACCCGCAAGCTCGCCTTGCTCCGCGAGGCGTTGTAGAGAACGATCGGCCTAAGGCCGCGCCCGCCCGGGTGCCCCGCCTCGGCCAGGAGCTGCCGCGCCCTGGCGGGATCGTGCGGAAGCGCCTTGAGGTCCGGGGAATAGCCGGGCATGCCCGGAGGCAGGATGCCCACGGCGAAGCGTCGGACCAGCGGGGACTGTTTCACCAGCGCCTCGCGATCGATCGCCATGGCCGCGGCTTGGCGCACGCGCACGTCGTCGAGGGGCGGGGTGCCCGTGAGGAAGCCCAGGAACGAGACGCTCAGCTCCTGGTACCGCAGCACCCTCGCCCGAGGGTCTTGGGCGGCTGCGTCCATGTGTTCCCTGGACACGTCGTAGAGGTCCACCTCGCCCCGGTCGAATCGGCCGGCGCCGAGGTCCGTCTCGTCGGGTCCCATGAAGAGGATGTCCGTGCCGTCGAGGTAAGGCGCGCCGCCGAAGTAGTCCGGGTTCGCGGCGAGGCGAAGCCCTTGCGGCGTCCACGAGACGAGACGGAACGGCCCCGTGCCGACCGGCGCGCGCCCGAACGCCTCGTCCCCGAGCCGCTCGGCGACGCGACGCGGCACGACCCTGAGGCCGTCCATCGCCATGACGTCCAGGAACGAGAGATACGGCCTGTCCAGGCGGATCCGGATCGTGAGCGGGTCGGGCGCGTCGACACCGGGAAGGTCCGGTCGCTTCCCCGCCGCGAAGTCCATCGCTCCCGAAACCACGGCCAGGTACGAAAACGCGACGCTCCTCTTCTTCCGGCCGGGCTCGAGAACGCGCCGGATCGAGAACAGCACGTCATCGGAGGTCAGCGGGCTTCCGTCGTGGAACCGGACACCCGACCTCAGATGGAAGGTATAGGTGAGCCCGTCCTTGGAGATGACCCAGGTGTCGGCCAGCCCCGGCACGACATGGAGGCCGGCATCGAGGGCCACGAGTCCGTCGAAGATCTGGTTGACCGGGAAAGACTCGTAAACCGTCGTCGTGAGGGCGGGATCGAGGGTCGCGGGGGCCTCCTCGACCATGCGGAGGACGCCGCCGCGCCGCGGCCCGGACCTCCCGGCCTGCTGCGCGGACGCCGCCCCGGGACCGGAGCATCCGACGAGGAGCACCGACAGCCCGAGAACGGCCGTGAACAGAAGAAGCGAATGGAGACCCGCCGGGATGTCCTTCCGTAGGGACGGCACCTGCTTTCCCCCTTGCAGAAGCGAGGTCGCTCCCAGCGGAAAACATCGTGGCTGCGCGGGGTCAAGTCAAGTCGGCGGCCCCCGGGAGCGGCGGGAGGCCACCGGTACCGAAGTCGAACGGCCCCGGGTGGATGAGCCCGAAGCCTCGACGTATGATGGAGATCGTTCCCGAACGGAGGACCGCGTGGAGACGGACGTTCGCAGGAATCCCGGCCTGCTCAAGCTGGACCTCTATTGCAGGGGCGTGAGGATGGACGACCCCTCCCTCGTGGAGGAGCACGGGGGGCGCAAGATCCTGAGGACGCGCGCAGGCCTCGGCTCCGGGCTCGAGGCGATCCTCCCCGGGGGGCTGTGGACCAACATCCCCGTGGTGGAGGAATTCGCCGCGTCCTCGCCGTACACGCTCCGGTACCGCCACGAGCGGTTCTGGATCGACCGGGACGGCACGGGACCGGTGGCGGAGATCCGCCTCTCCCCCCAACCGCCTTGGTACGTGCGGAAGACTCGGACCGGGAAGCCGATGACCCGGATCGGCTCGCTCCAGGGAACGTACCTCGGGATCTACCCGGCCAAGGTTTGCGAGTATTGGCTCGCCGAGCCCAAGGAGCAGTGCCGGTTCTGCTCGGTCGGCCTCAACCTCGGCGCGGACGACGCCGACACGAAGTCCGTGGACGAGGTGGTCGAGGTGGTCAAGGCCGCCCGCCGGGAGTCGGGGATCACCTACGTGGATTTCAACACGGGGCACTACGACGGGGACACCTACCTCGACATCCTCGAGCCCTACATCGTCAAAGTGAAGGAGGCGACGAACCTCCTGATCGGCATCCAGACCCCTCCCCACCACGACCTCGCGCGGTACCGCGAGCTTCGGCGGATGGGCGTGAACCGGGTCTCGTTCTGCTTCGAGCTTTTCAACCGGGAGGTCTTCCGGAGGGTCTGCCCAGGGAAGGACCGCCAGTACGGCCTGGACCGCTACCTCGCGGCCGTCGAGTACTGCGCCAACGAGGTGCCGCCGCAGGGGCGGGGCTTCGGGCCGTGGGTCACGAACGGCGAGATCATCGCCGGGCTCGAGCCTCCCGAGGACTCCGTCAAGGCGATCGATTGGATCACCAAGGTCGGGGCAATCCCGACGGTGTGCGTGTTCCGTCCGCTGGCCGGCACGGACTACCGGGACGTGCCGCCCCCGAAGACCGACGACATGATCCCGGTGTTCCGCCGGATGTACGAGGCGTGCATGGAGCGGGGGTTGCCGATCGGCGTCGCCCCGAACGTCCACGTCTCGCTCGTGATGCTCCCGGAGGAGGGGCGCTGGCTCACGGATCGCCCGAACCGTTTCTGGCTCGGCGAGCTGAAGCTCAAGGCGATGCGGAAGGTATTCGCCCACCAATTCCGTCGGGAGCTGCAGAGGGCCGAGGCACGCGCCGCCTGACCTTTCCGCTTCTTCTTTCCTTCGAGCCGAAAGCGAAACGTCCCGCACCATGTTATAGTCCTTCCGTCCGCGCCGGTCGCGGCCGGCAATCTCGCCAGGGCCGCGCTGCACCCCCGGGAACCCGGTTCCGTCACCGGGGTGGTTGCCGGCGGCGCGGGGCGCCGGGTAGTCCAGCATAGGAGCCCGCCCGCCGCAGCGTTCCGGAGCGACCCGCAGAAGGGGCCCCGGCGCCGCGGCGGACCTGAGCCATGGGTCGGGCCAGTCCGGACGAGGCCTTAGGGACCGGGGAGATCCGCTCATCCATGTCCAAGGTCATGCTCGTCAACGTAACGCACGTCGAGGAGTCCCGCGTCGCGATTCTCGAGGACGGTGTCCTCGCGCAGTACGAGATCGAGACGATCAACCGGACCAACATCAAGGGGAACATCCACAACGCGGTGGTCGAGAACGTCCACCCCTCCCTCGAGGCCGCGTTCCTCAAGCTCTCGTCCGACCTCAAGGGGTTCCTGCCTCTCGACGAGGTCAACTTCAAGCTCCTCCCCTCCCGCGGGGACAGCCGCGCACGGGGACGGATCGGGCAGCACCTGCACCCCGGACAGAGGCTCCTGGTCCAGGTCGTCCGCGAGCCGTTCGCGGGCAAGCCGCCGACGGTCACGACGTATTTCTCCCTGCCCGGCCGTTACCTTGTGCTGATGCCCGGCGTCGACTCTGCCGGAGTCTCCCGCAAGATCGAGGACGCCTCGCAGCGCGATCAGCTCCGCAAGCTCGTCGACGAGCTGAAGCCGCCCGAGGGGTTCGGCCTGATCGTCAGGACGGCGGGACTCGGGCAGACCAAGGTCGAGCTGCAGCGCGACCTTCGGTACTTGCTCCGGCTCTGGGAGTCCATCCAGCGCGCATCGAAGGCCACGGACTTTCCCGGCCTCGTCTACCGTGAGCGGGACCTCGTGATTCGTACGATCCGCGACTACTTCACGCCGGAGATCGGCGAGGTCTGGATCGACAGCCCGGAGACCTACGAGCGGGCGCTGGAGTTCGTCCGCGACGTGATGCCCGGCAAGGCGAAGATCGTCAAGCTCCACTCGGGAGATCGCCCGCTGTTCAGCAAGTTCAACCTCGAGGATCAGATCGAGAGCATCTACAAGCGCCGCGTGCCGCTGAAGTCCGGCGGCGAGATCGTGATCGACGGGACGGAGGCGCTCACCGCGATCGACGTGAACAGCGCCCGCTCCAACCGGCAGGGGGACGCGGAGGAAAACGCGACGTCGACGAATCTCGAGGCCGCGGCGGAGATCGCCCGCCAGTTCCGGCTCCGGGACCTGGGCGGCCTGGTGGTCGTGGACTTCATCGACATGATGGCGACGCGCAACCAGAAGAAGGTGGAGAAGGTGATGCGCGACGCCATGCGCACCGACCGGGCCAAGTACGACATCACACGAATCTCGAAGCTCGGCCTGATGGAGATCGCCCGCCAGCGGATCAAGGGGGAGAAGCTCGGCGCGTCCTACGCCACCTGCCCCACCTGCGAGGGGTTCGGTCTGATCAAAAACGTCGAGCCCGCGGGCCTGGCCGCGTTGCGGAAGCTGCAGGCGCGCTGCCTCCGCGGCGACTTCGGCCGGATGCGGATGGCGCTCCCGCCCGACGTGGCGAGCTGGACCCTGAACAACAAGCGAGACGATCTCGTGCAGCTCGAGAAGCGGCACGGTATCCGGATCGTCGTGGAGCCGAAGCCGGCGCTGAAGCGGCACGAGAGCGAGTTCGAGGCGTTCCCGCGGGAGAAGGTCGAGGAGCCCCCCGCCCTCGTGGTCGGAGACCGTCCCGCGCCGCAGATCCCGCCGGATCTCAAGGACCTCGGCGAGATGGCCGCCGAGCAGGCCGCCGCCTCGGAGCCCGCGCCGGCTGCGGCACCGGCGGCACCGCCCGCGGAAGGGGCTGCGCCGGCGGAAGGCGCCGGCCGGAAGCGCAGGCGCCGGCGTCGCCGGCACTCCCGCGGAGCGGGTGCGCCGCCCGAAGCTCCCCTGGCCGGCACGCAGGCGTCGGCGGACGGAGACTTCCTCGGCGAGACCGGACCGGCGGTGGCCGCGCCCTCGCCGCACTCCGACGCGGGGGAGACGCCGGATTCCCGCGAGGAGGTCCCCGCGCCGCCGGTCTCGACGGCAGGGCCCGGGGATGCGTTGGTTCCATCCCGGCCCGGACCCGACGCGGGTACGCCCGCCAACGGCGGTGCCGGCGAAGGCGGCGGCCCGGACAACGGCGGCCCCTCGCGCCGCCGCCGGAGACGGCGCCGGCGTCGGCGCGGTCGCGGGGCGGCCGACGGCGGCCAGGAACAAGGCGACGGGCGGCCCGCCGCGCCCGCCGGTTCGGGCGACCATCCGCCCTCCCCCGTTCGGGTCGAGGAGCGTGAGGAAACGGCGGTGCCCCGACACATTCGGAGCGAAGAGCTCATGCCCGCGGCGACCGGGAAGGTCGGACGCGCGAAGGCCGCGGCGGGAATCGGGGCCCGGCCACGCCGCCGGCGACGGGGCGGGCCGGCGATCCCGGGAGCGTCGACCGGGCACCCCGCCGCCGGACCTGCGGCGGAGCATTTGCCTCCGGGGTTGCCGCCGGACGTCGGGCCCTCGGGCGGCGACCACGAGAGCTGACGCCGTTACGCGCCGAGAAGGCGGCGCGGCGACGTCGAGACAACGTTTTCCAGGAGGCCCGCCATGCGCAATACGCGTTCCTTCGCCATTCTCCCGCTCGCGGTTTTTTCCGTTTCGTCGGCGATCGGCGCCGTCCCCGCGGTGACGCCACGGCGCCCGGTCGCAACGTACTCGATCGTCGCCCGCGACCCGGCCACCGGTGAGATGGGCGTCGCGGTCCAGAGCCATTGGTTCTCGGTCGGCTCCGTCGTCCCGTGGGCCGAGGCGGGAGTCGGCGCCGTCGCGACGCAATCGTTCGTCGAGCCGTCGTACGGGCCGCTCGGGCTTCGGTCCATGAAGGACGGAGCCGCGCCCGAGAAGGCGCTCACCGACCTCCTCGCCAGGGACCCGCACCCCGAGGTGCGCCAGGTGGCTTTCGTGGGCGCCGACGGGCGGGTGGCCGCGCACACCGGCGCGAAGTGCATCCCTGCTGCGGGCCAGAGGATCGGGAAGGGATACTCGGTCCAGGCCAACCTGATGCTGAGCGACGAGGTCCCCGGCGCCATGGCGAAGGCCTTCGAGGCGTCGAGCGGTCCGCTCGCGGAACGGATGCTCGCGGCGCTCGAGGCGGCGCAGGCCGTCGGAGGGGACATCCGGGGAAAACAGTCCGCCGCGATCCTCGTCGTCCGCGCCAAGGCGACCGACAAGCCTTGGACCGACAGGCTCGTGGACCTCCGGGTGGAGGATTCCGAACAGCCTCTCGCCGAGATCCGGCGGGTCCTCGCCCTGGCCCGCGCGTACGACCTGATGAACCAGGGGGACGAGGCGGTCGCCGCCGGGAGGATGGACGAGGCCCTGGCGAAGTACTCGCGCGCCGAGGCGATGTTCCCGGGAAACGACGAGTTCGTGTTCTGGCACGCGGTCACCCTCGTGACCAACGGACGCACCGACGAGGCGCTCCCCGTGTTCGCGAAGGCGTTCCGGATGAACCCCTCCTGGATGCTCCTGGTGCCTCGCCTGCCCGCGGTGGGACAGCTTCCGGACGCTCCCGGCCTCGTCGAGAAGATCCTGGCCACCGGTCCGACCGCGAACTCGGCTCCGAAGGGCCGCTGAGCCGCCGGCGTCTCGTGCAGAGCGGTTCCCGAGGGACCTCGCGTCTCGGCTCCGCCGCCGCCTTCGCGGCCATGGCGGCCCTCGTGGTCGTGCTCTCGGGCCTCGCGCTGCTCCGAGCTCCGATTCCGCTTCGGGAGGGGCACGCTCGCCTGCGCGGGCTTTCGTCGCCCGCCGAGGTGAAGTTCGACCGCAGGGGCACGCCGCATGTGCGCGCGGCGACCGAGCAGGACGCCTACCGTGTGCTCGGTTGGCTCCATGCCGGGGACCGTCTGTTCCAGATGGAAACGCGCCGCAGGACCGCCGCGGGGCGCCTGTCCGAGTCGATGGGAGCGGCGACGGTTCGGATGGACGAGCGCGCGAGGACGCTCGGCATCCGCGCGCAGGCCGAGCGCGAATTCCGCGCGCTTTCCGTCGGGGAGCGCCGCCTGCTCGAGGCCTATGCCTCGGGCGTGAACGCGTACGTGTCGTCGCACCCCCGGCCGTGGGAACTGGTGGCGCTCGGGATCCGCCCCGAACCCTGGACCGCCCTCGACAGCCTGCGGTTCCTCGGGCTCATGTTCACCACGCTCTCCGCTTCGGAGAGCGTGGAGCGCGCGAATCTCTCCCGGATCCTCAGGTCCGGTCTCGGCCCCCTGCTCCCCGTCCTCGACGCGCAGAGCGCGGCCCCGACCTTCGTTCCTCCCGAGGCGCCGTACCCGGTCGCCCGGGGCGCGCGGCTCCCGGCGGGCCCGGGGACGGTGGGAGGGAGCAACGCGTGGGCGGTCTCCGGCCTCAGGACCGCGTCGGGCCGCCCGATTCTCGCCAACGATCCCCATCTCGAGGCGGAGATGCCGGGGGTTTGGTACGCCGCGCACCTCGTCACCGCCGACGGGCTCGACGTGGCGGGGCTCACGATGGCGGGGATCCCGGGGATCGTGATCGGCCACAACGGCGTCGCGGCGTGGGGGCTCACCATGCACCAGGCCGACGATGCGGACCTCTTCCTGGAGCGTCTCGACGAAACCGGCGAGCGGTACGAGGCCCAGGGAAGGTGGCTCCCCGTCGAGCGCAGCGTGGAGCGGATCGGGGTGAAGGGTGGAAGGGACGTCGAGATCCGCCTTGCGCGGACGCGCCACGGCCCGGTCGTGGAGATGTTTCATCCCGAGGGAAGCGGTCCGCTTGCGGTCTCCCTCGCGTGGTCGCCGGCGCTCGACGTCGGCAGCTTGCGGGCATTCCTCGCGGCGGCCAGGGCACGGACGGCCGAGGAGATCGCCGGTGCCTGGTCGCTCTACCGGGGCCCGTCCCTCAACGTGTGCTGGGCCACGGCCGATGGACGGATCGGCCTCCTGGCGGCCGGCGCGGTCCCTCGCCGAAAAAGGGGGGACGGCCGGCTGCCCGTCCCCGGCTGGACCGGGTCCTACGACTGGGACGGTCTCGTTCCGCAGGCGGATCTTCCAAGGATCGAGGATCCACCCGAAGGATTCGTCGCGTCGGCCAACGACGACTGGACCGCCAGCGGTGTCCGCCTCCCCTACCCCGGGGACTACGCCCCGCGGGAGCGGGTGGATCGGATCCGCGAGGTGCTCGCGTCGCTCCGGCGCGCGACCCCCTCGGACATCCGCGTCCTCCAGAACGATGTCCTGTCGCTCTACGCGGTCCGGGTCCGCGATGCCCTGCTCCGCATCGGCGCGCGGGATCCCGAGGCCCGGCGCGCGCTCGTGATCCTCGCGGGATGGGACGGCCGCGCGCTCCGCCGTGGCCCGTCGCTGCTGTTCTACACGTTCATGCAGGACCTGAGACGGCGGGCGTTCGGCCCCCGCGAGGAGCGGCTCCGCGAGCGTCTCCCGGCCGGCTGGGACCTGCTGGCGAGGATGATCGGAGGAACCGGCGGGTCGGCGTTGTGGGACGATCCCGGGACGGACGAGGTCGAGACGCGCGAAGCGGCGGTGTCGGCGTCGCTCGCCGCCGCGCTCCGGGTGGTTGAGGCCCGGGAAGGCGCGGTCCCCGCCGCGTGGAGCTGGGGCCGCGCGCACGCGCTTTCCTACGTTCACCCGTTCGCCGAGGCGTTCCCGGCGCTCGGCCGGCTCCTGAACATCGGGCCGATCGAGATGCCGGGCGACTCGGCGACCGTCGCCGTCTCCGCGTTCTCGCTCGCCTCCCGGGACGCCGGGCCGTGGCTCATCGTGTCGGCCCGCCTGATCGTGGACCTCGGGGACCCGGACGGATCGAGGCTGGTCCTCCCGCTCGGAGAGTCGGGGCAGTTCGGCGACCCGCGGCGCGACGACCAGGCGGCAGCGTGGGCGGAAGGCCGGGACTTCCCGTTCCCCTTCCGCCGCGCCGCGGTGGACGCCGCCGCAGTCTCCACGTTGCGGCTCGAGTGAGCGGGCGCGACGCTGAAGGGCGAGAACGCCGACACCGCAGGCCGGGGTCGGGAACCGCCGGCCGCGCGCCGGCGGGGCCGCTGGCGCGTCCCCGTCGCGGACCCTAACATTGACCTTCCGCCACCCGGCTCCCGCGGAGCACGAGGAGAAGAGCCCCTTGAGCGTGTCCGGGATCGAACCTCGCATCGAGGCGCGCCAGCGGTTCGCCGCCCTGGTGAGCGGGAAGGACGATTTCGACCTCCTCGAGGCGTGCCTTCTCGTGGCCGCAGAGGAATACCCGCGCCTGGACATCGGGGCCGAGATCGCCCGTGTGGACGCGCTGGGGCGCGAGGCGCTGCCGAGGGTCGAGCCCCTCGCGAACTTCTTCGCGCGGCTCGACGCGCTCCGCACCTTCCTCTTCGAGGACCTCGGCTTCCGGGGGAACGCCGAACAGATCGACGACCCCCGCAATTCGTTTCTCAACGAGGTCCTGAACCGGCGCACCGGCATCCCGATCACCCTCTCGGTCCTCTACGTGGAGGTGGCCCGGCGGGCACGGGTGGACGCCCGCGGCGTGGTCCTTCCCGGTCATTTCGTCGTGCGAGTCGGCGACGCGACGCGGGCCACCTTCGTGGACCCGTACCACGGCGGCCACGTGATCACCGAGGACGACTGCCGCGAGCTGTCCGCACGGACCATGGGCCGCGCCTCGCTCTTCCGCCCCGAGATGCTCCTGGGGGCGAGCTCCGCCACGCTCCTGGCCCGTCTCCTGCAAAACCTCAAGCGGATCTACCTCGCGCGCGAGGACTACCCGCGCGCGCACGCCGCGGTGGACCGGCTCTTGATCGTCTCGCCGGACGACCACCGCGAGATCCGCGACCGCGGCTTCCTGCACGCTCACCTCGGCCGGACCGACGCCGCGGTGGCCGACCTCGAGTCCTACCTGAGCCTCGCGCCGCGCGCTCCCGACGCCGAATCCGTCCGCGGCCGCCTCGCCTGGCTCGTCCGCAAGACGTCGGAGATCAGTTAGCCCCTGACTCCCCGGGGTTTGATCCGTCCTGCGCGATGAGACATAATGGACCTGGTCGGTCCACTATTTGGGATTCGAGAAGGGAAGCCATGGCCAGCGAGACGACATCCAACGGGACCAAGCCGGGCGTCGAGACGCTGGACCGCGTCGTGATCCGTTTCGCCGGCGACTCCGGCGACGGAATGCAGCTCACCGGGACGCAGTTCACCGCGACCGCCGCCATCGTCGGCAACGACCTCGCGACCTTCCCCGACTACCCCGCGGAGATCCGCGCTCCCGCCGGGACGCTGCCGGGCGTGTCGGGGTACCAGGTCAACTTCGCCTCGGAGGACATTTTCACGCCCGGCGACGCGCCGGACGTGCTGGTGGCGATGAACCCGGCGGCGCTCAAAGTCAATCTCAAGGACCTCAAGGCGGGTGGGATCCTCGTCGTGAACTCCGACGCGTTCCGGGAGTCCGACCTGGCGAAGGCGGGGTACCAGGGGAACCCGCTCGAGGACGGCTCCCTCGACGGCTACCGCCTGGTCCGGGTCGAGATGAACCGCCTCACGCGCTCGGCGCTCGAGGGAACCGGGCTGCCGCAGCGGACGATGGACCGCTCGAAGAACTTCTTCGCCCTCGGGATGATGTACTACCTGTACAACCGGCCTCTCGAGGTCTCCCTGCGGTGGATCGAGGAGAAGTTCGCCTCAGAGCCGGAGATCGCGGCGGCCAACCGGCTCGCGCTCAAGGCGGGGTACGCGTACTGCGAGGCGAGCGAGATCTTCCACGACACCTACGAGGTCCCGGCGGCCCGCCTGGCACCGGGCACGTACCGCAACGTGAACGGGAACCAGGCGCTCGCGTTGGGGTTCGTGGCCGCGTCGCGGAAGAGCGGGCTTCCGCTCTTCCAGGGGTCGTACCCGATCACGCCGGCATCGGACATCCTGCACGAGCTGGCCGCGTACAAGAATTTCGGCGTGATCACGTTCCAGGCGGAGGACGAGATCGCGGCGATCGGCGCGGCGCTGGGCGCCTCGTTCGCGGGGTCGCTCGCGATCACGACCACGAGCGGGCCGGGCCTCGCCCTCAAGAGCGAGTTCGTCGGGCTCGCCGTGATGGTCGAGCTGCCGCTCGTGGTGGTGGACATCCAGCGCGGCGGCCCTTCGACGGGCCTTCCGACCAAGACCGAGCAGGCCGACCTCCTCCAGGCGCTCCACGGCCGGCACGGCGAGGCCCCGTGCGTGGTGCTGGCCGCCCGCTCCCCCGCCGACTGTTTCGAGTGCGCTTACGAGGCAAGCCGCCTCGCGGTCCGGCACATGACGCCGGTGCTGCTCCTCTCGGACGGGTTCATCGCGAACGGCGCCGAGCCCTGGCGCATTCCGGCGGTCGAGGATCTCCCGCCGATCCCGGTCGCCTTCCGCACCGATCCCGAAGGGTTCCTGCCGTACGCCCGCGACCCCGAGACCCTGGCCCGTCCCTGGGCGATACCCGGCACGCCGCGGCTTGAGCACCGGATCGGGGGGCTCGAGAAGTCGGACGGGGCCGGAAACGTCTCGTACGAGCCGCTGAACCACGAGCGGATGGTCCGCCTGAGGGCCGAGAAGATCGCGCGGGTCGCCCTCGATATCCCGCCCGCGAGTCCCTCGGGCGACCACGAGGGCGGCTTGCTCGTGGTCGGCTGGGGCTCCACGTACGGTTCGATCACCGCGGCGGTCCGCCGCGCCCGCGCGGAGGGAAAGCGCGTGAGCCGTCTCCACCTGCGCTATCTCAATCCGCTCCCCTCGAACCTGGGCGAGGTGCTCTCACAGTACGACAGGATCCTGGTCCCGGAGATGAACCTGGGCCAGCTCGCGTTCGTGCTCCGTGGCCGGTACCTGAGGGAGATCGTCTCCCAATCGAAAGTCGAGGGGCAGCCGTTCCGCGAGAGCGAGATCCTCGACCGCATCCGCGAGATCGCGTAGGAGGCCGGCATGGGCGCGCCGACGGCTCTGACGAAGAAGGACTTCGTTTCCGACCAGGAGGTCCGCTGGTGTCCGGGGTGCGGGGACTACGCGATCCTGAGCGCGGCCCAGCAGGTCTTCCCCGAACTGGGCGTCCCTCGCGAGAGGTTCGTGGTGGTCTCGGGGATCGGCTGCTCGAGTCGCTTCCCGTACTACATGAACACTTACGGCTTCCACGCCATCCATGGCCGCGCGCCCGCGATCGCCACCGGCATCAAGATCGCGAACCCCGACCTTTCGGTCTGGATCGCGACCGGGGACGGCGATGCGCTGTCTATCGGCGGGAACCATGTGATCCACACGCTCCGCCGCAACCTCGACATCAAGATCCTGATGTTCAACAACCGGATCTACGGACTGACCAAGGGGCAGCTTTCGCCGACCTCCGAGATGGGTAAGAAGACGAAGTCGACACCGTACGGCTCCGTCGATCGTCCGTTCAACCCCGTCGCCCTGGCGCTGGGCGCCGACGCGACCTTCGTCGCCCGGAGCGTGGACGTCAACGCGCCGCACCTCAAGGAGGTGATCCGCGCGGCCGCCGACCATCGGGGCGCCGCGTTCGTCGAGATCCTCCAGAACTGCAACATCTTCAACGACGGCGCCTGGAGCGAGTTCCGTGAGAAGGATCGGCGGGACGAGCACGTGGTTGAGCTCCGGCAGGGGGAGCCGCTCGTGTTCGGGAAGAGCCGCGATCGGGGGATAAGGCTCGCAGGTTGCCACCGGCCGGAAGTCGTGACGCTGGGGAGCGGCGTCACAGAGAAGGACCTGCTCGTGCACGACGAGCAGGCCCCCCTCGGTTATGCGTTCATGCTCGCGCACATGCAGCCGCCGGAGTTCCCGCTCCCGATCGGGGTATTCCGCCGTGCCGTGCTTCCGACGCTCGAGGCCGCGATCCACGAGCAGATCGGCGCCATCACGGCGAAGAAGGGTCCGGGCGACCTCGGGAAGCTGCTGCGCTCGGGCGACGTGTGGGAGGTCAAGTAGGCGGCGCCCGAGCGGGGCCTCTCAGACGCGACTCACGGCGCCGCGGCTCCGGACGCGCGGACGGAACCTCTCCCGTGCACGATCTCAAAGTCGAAGCGGATGTCCAGGTAGACCGGTACCAGCTCCATCGACGTGGCACGTCTGTAGTCGGGCTTGCCGTCCCCGTCGAGATCGTTCCCTTCCTCGGTCCGGAGGAGCACCGCCGGCTCGAACTTCCAAGCCCCCACCGCGGCCTCCGCGGAGCCCCGGAACTCGTCGGCGAACGGGCCCTCCATCTCGGGAACCAGCGGGCTGGGGCCGATGGTCTCGACATCTCCCCTGGGGCCGACAACGAAGCGCAGTCCGGCGTGGCCGCCGGCGCCGGCGGCCAGCGCGACGGCGGGGTACTCCGGCATTCGGTTATCGCTCCTCGGCTCCGGAGGACGGAGTTCGGTGTCGGCCGGCAAGGCGAGGGCAGGGTTCTTCGGATCGAACACGAACCTCGAGGTCGCCCGTCCGCGGAGGTCGGGGACGGTCGGTCGAGCCCCGGCATCCCCGCGGGAGCGCCCCCGGGCCGCGCAACCTGAGTCGAGCGACACGACGAGCAGCAAGGAAGCGAGCGGCGCGGCGGCGCGTGAGAAGCAGCGGGGATGCCAAGAGCGGGGTCGCATGGCCTCAGCTCAGCGTGAACTCGATCTGGATCGTGAAGTAGATCGGCACCGCTCGGCCGTCGAAGCGGGCCGGCTCGTAGCGCCACTGCTGCACCGCCTCCACCGAAGCGGCGGCGAGATCCTCGCAGCCAGGCGGCACGCGCAGCACCTGCACCGCCCGTGGAACCCCCTCGGTGTCGATCACCGCTTGCAGCAGGATCCGGCCGCTCCTCTTTTCCTTGCGGGCCGTTTTCGGGTACACCGGGTCGACCTTGCGAATCCGATTGGGCGGCTCGACGCGGAGGTCCCCGGTAAGGACCTCGATCTTCTGCACCCGCTCCAGCCGCTCCCTCACCGCTTCCGAATCCATAGGCGTCACGGCAACGACGATCCACTCCCCGTCGATCGGCGACGGGGCCGCGATCGCCACCGTCCGCTCGCTTCCGGCCAGTAGGCGCGCCTCGGCCAGAGGCTGCCCCTTCCCGCCGGGGCCGTCGATCGTCAGGGAGATCTCGTGGATGCGGTCGGGACCCGCGGGCGCTTCGGCCAAGAATCGCAGCTCGGCCCAGGTCTGCCCCGGGTAGATCGTCCCTTCGAATCGCGCCTCGCCGCTAGAGTCGGGGCTGACGATGAAGCCGGTCACCGCTTCGGCCCGTTCTCCACCCAACACTCGCGCGAGCGCATCAATCTGCCCGGGCGTTCCCCAGGCCTCCTCGTCGGGCAGGACGATCGGCGTCCCGCAGAACTTCGCGCATCCGTACCCCACGCCGCGCGGCGAGGCGGTTCCCGCGACCCGCACCACGCGCAGGTGGTACGCGAAGCGCGTGGGGTCTTGGCTCCCTCCCGCCCCCGTCGGGGGCGCGCCCGTCGTCCCCTGTCGTTCCGACGCCCCGAGCCCGACCCCGGCCGCCAGCGCGATCCCGGTGACCGTCAGCCATGCGATGCCCGCGACCTTCGCCACCTTTCTCATCGGATGCCCCCCTCCGAACGCGGCTCGGGCGTCGCGCCCGGGACCGCGACGACCACGATCGATCCGGCCGCCGGCGAGTCGATCACCCTGACCCGAGCGTCGCGGCCTCCGAGACGCAACGCGAGCACTTCGACGGGCGCGCGCGGGTGCTGCGGCACCTCCCGGGGAAGCAAGAAGCGTCCCGCGACGAGCACCGCCACGAGAGCCGCCGCCGCCGCGAGCCCCCAGACGATGGGTCGCGCCGCCTTCGGCCGCCGCCGGGGCGGAGGCAGCGAGGCGGCGACCTCCGTCACGACTTCCCTGAGCAGCCCGATTCCGTCCCGCTCTTCGTTCATCGACGTGCCTCCAACGGCGGCCGGACCTCGAGGGCGGCGCGGGCGAGGCGAGCGCGGGCGTCCCGCGCGATGGACCGCACGCCTCCCGCCGTGATACCGAGCAACCGGCCCGTGTCCTCGGCCGTGAGCTCGCCGATCTCGTAGAGCGCGATCACCTCGCGCTGCCCCTCGGTGAGTGCACCGAGGAGTCGAGTCAGCGTGAGCCGCGCCTCGACGGCGTCCATCGGCCGCGGCCTCGCACCCCACCGGATCAGGACGCCGAAGCGCTCGGCCAGTCTCCGGCGACGCCGCTCCGCGCGAAACGAGTTCCTTGCCCGCCGGACGAGGGACGTGGAGAGCCACGCCTCGATGGTCCCCTTCCCCGGATCGAACGATTCCAGCCGCCGGTGCGCAGCGAAGAGCGCGTCCTGAACGAGGTCCGGCACGTCGTCCGGCGGGATGCCGATCGCCAGCGCGACTCGCGAGAGGCGCGGCCGCAACGCCGCCCAGAGCCGATCCGCCGCCCCGGCGTCGCCCTGCCTCGCCCGGAGCGCGAGGGCCGTGAGATCCTCTTTTTTCGGACCCGGCAGGTCGTTGCTCGGTGCCATTGCCGCCTCCGAGCGGGCCGCCCATCCCCGCCGCCTCGATCCTTCATACACCGGAACCGGGGGAAACGTGCGGGGTCGCCGTCGTCCTCCGGAACGGTGATATGTTTCGGCACCCCCAACGGAGGCCGGACACATGACCATCCGCCCCCTTCCCCGCCGCCTCGCGGTCCTCGCCGGGGCTCTTGCTCTCTCCGCGGTCCTCGCGACCGCCCGCGGCGCATCATCGACCGCGCCTCACCCCGCCGACCCTCTCGACGACGCGCTCGCATCGGCTGGAATCCCGCCCGGCCGGCTCGGATTCGAGCCCGAGGGGACGTGGCTCCGATACCCGGACCCGCGGCAGGTGCCGTACGTCAACCGGATGTTCTCCGACCTGTTCGCGCATCCGGACAGGATCGACGACACGCTCCGGCTGATGGCGCAAGCGGCGCGCGACTTCCTGTCGCCCGCCTACCGCACCGCCAAGGACGACGGGCTGTTCCGCGCCGCGTACTTCACCGGCTGGGACCTCAGGCTCTCGGGGCACCGCGAGTACACGGCGGCGCTCGACGACAAGGCTCCCGCGGGTCCCGGCGCCGAGGACCCGCTCGTTTTCGCGGTGGAGCGGCTCTACCGCGACCTGGGCCTCCCCTTCGACCTCGTCCGCCTCGACAAACCGGCCGACTTCCCGCGCCACCGGGAGGACGCGAGGACGGCGGCGGCGAAGCTCGATCCCGAGCTTCGGGCCATCGTCGCCCAGGCGGTGCTCGACCTCGCCGACGCGCTCCGATGGCACCGGATCGCCTTCGCGAAGGTCGACGGGAAGGACATGATCGCGGTCGCGAAGCTCCGGGACCTGGGCGCGACGCAGTTCGACGGGATGGAGTACCACCCGGAGTGCGACCGAGTCGCGCGCGACCTGGACGAGCGGGCGCTGAACACCTCGTCTCGCAAGGTCGTCGCGGCGGGCGAGCGGCTCGTGAAATCGCTCCAGGCGTGGGTGGCGGCGACCAAGGCGGATCTCGCGACGCAGCACTTCGACCTCGTCACCCCCGCGGGGCGGATCGTGGTGTCCGGGTCCGGGAACGACACTCACGAGGAGCCGGACCTCCTGCTCCTCGTGGACCTCGGCGGGGACGACGTGTACCGGGGCGGAATCGGGGGCAACACGCCTACGCAATCGGTCACGCTGGCCGTGGATCTCGCGGGGAACGACCGCTACCTCGCGGAGGACGAGCGCTCGAACGCCCAGGGGAGCGGGATTCTCGGCACCGGCGTCCTGATCGACGCGGCCGGCGACGACGTTTACCGGGCATATGGCTCGTCGCAAGGATACGGCCTCTTCGGCACCGGGCTCCTCGCCGATCTCGCCGGCAACGACCGTTACGAGCTGACCGTGGAAGGCCAGGGGGCGGCGGAGTTCGGCGTCGGGCTGCTCTTCGATCTCGCGGGGAGCGACTCGTACCGGATCGTGAGCGGGGGCCAGGGGTTCGGCGGCGTGGGGAACGGCATCGGGACGCTGGTGGACCTCGGCGGGAACGACTCCTACTTCGCGGAGCCGGACTCGTCGAAGGCGTACCGTCCCGACGACCACTCGCAGCTCAAGGTCAACTACTCGTACGCGCAGGGTGCGGCCGCGGGAAGGCGCGGTGACCTCGAGGACGGCCACTCGTGGGCGGGCGGCGTCGGCACGCTGATCGATCTCGGCGGGAACGACACCTATCGCTCCGGGAACTGGTCGGCGGGCTCGGGGTACTGGTACGGGATCGGCTGGCTCTACGACGCGTCGGGCGACGATCTCTACAGCGCGTCGGTTTTCTCCCTCGCCTCCGGCGCGCACTTCTGCATCGGGGCGCTGATCGACGAGCGAGGGAACGACCGGTACGAGGGGTACGGCGACTCGCACACCGGCATGGCCTTCGGGCACGACTTCACGATAGCGCTCCTCTACGACGGCGCCGGGAACGACGTCTACCGCTACGGCGCCGACGGCTTCGGGTACGCGATCAACATGAGCCTCGCGATGCTCGTGGACGCGGGAGGCGACGACACGTACGTCCTCGACCGCGGGAAGGAAGGGTTCGGGGTCACGAACTTCACCGCGGCGGATCTCACGCCCAACGTGACCCGGAACTATCTCGCCTGGCCGGTCGAGGTCGGGCTCTTCCTCGACGCCGGCGGGAAAGACCGGTATCTGGAGCGCGATCCCGCGACCGGACAGGAAGCCCCTTCGGCCGCGCGAAAGGACGGCGTGCGCATCCTGAGGCCCGCCTCCCCCGCTCGCGATGCGGACGGCCGGTACGCCGGGATCTTCTTCGACCGGCCCGGCGCGTCCCCGCGGCCGATCGATTGGTTCCGCTTCCGCTGGTCGCCGATGCCTGCGCCGGCCCAGTGATCCGCGAGATCAGTTGCCTGCGGCCGGGCGGGCGTGGGCGAACTCGTCGCCGGGCCGCCACTCCGGACGGTGGTCCGCCTGGGCGACCGCGTAGCCGACCAGGAACCCCAGACGGGCGTCCTCCACCATGCCGTCCCAGTTCCAAGTCGGGTCGATCTGGTCGCTGGGCTGGTGGTAGTGAGCGTCACGCCAGGCGTCGCCGGTCTCTTTCCCCCACCCCGGCGGGCGGCCGATGTAGTCGAGGCCCGAGGAGAAGTAGAGCGACGGGATCCCCGCCTTGGCGAACGAGAACTGGTCGGAGCGGTAGAACGCGCCGCGGTCCGGGAACGCCTCGTCCGTGACCACCCGACCCTGAAGCCCGGCGACCGCGTCGAGGATCGGGTCCAGGTCGGACTTGCCGCGGCCGACCTCGGAGACGTCGCGGGTCTTCCCGAAGATGTTCCCGGAGTCGAAGTTGATGTCGGCCAGCAAGTGGTCGTTGGGCACGGTCGGGTGGGTGGCGAAGTAGTGGGAGCCGAGCAGGTTCGACTCCTCTCCGCTCACGAACAGGAAGAGGATCGACCGCCGTGGGGGCTCCGCAAGCGCGGCAAAGCCCCGGGCGATGGCCAGGACCATGGCGACGCCCGACGCGTTGTCACGCGCGCCGTTGTAGATGCGGTCACCCGTCGCGTCGGGCTTGCCCACACCGAGATGATCGTGATGCGCGGAGAAGACGACGACCTCGTCGCGGAGCTTCGGGTCGGTGCCCCGGAGCACTCCCATTACGTTGCTCGTCTCGGCCCGGGTGACGTCGTTGGCGATCGTCAACGAGGTACGGATCCCCAGCGGGATCGGGCGGAAATCGCGCGAGCGGGCCTTCGCGACCAGTGCGTCGAAGTCGAAGCCGGCTGCCTGCAGGACCTTGCGCGTCGCGGCTTCGGTCGTCCAGGCCTTGACCTCGATCGTGGGCTCGCCGCCGTTGGGGAGCTCGTACTGCTCGCCCGTCCAGGAGTTCCGGACCACCGGCCATCCGTACCCGGCGGAGGGTATCGTGTGGATGACGATCGCCCCCGCGGCTCCGCGACGCGCCGCCTCCTCGTACTTGTACGTCCAGCGCCCGTAGTACAGCCGCCGCTTGCCGGCGAACAGCCCATCGTCCCAGTCCGGATCGTTGTTGAGGATCACCAGAACCTTGCCCCGGACATCCACGTCCTTGAAGTCGTCCCACCGGTACTCGGGCGCGGTGATGCCGTAGCCGACGAAGACGAGCTCGGCGTCGCCGAGCACCGAGCTCGGCGCCTGCCTGCCGGTGGCGGCGATGAAATCGTCCCAGAACCTCAAGAACACTCGGCCGCCCTTGGTGCCGAAGCTCCACTCCTCCGGCACGTGCGAGGTCAGTCCGACGACCTCGAACCTCTGCTCCCAGCCGCCGTCCGGCCCCGCCGGCTCGAGGCCGAGGGACTCCATGGTACTCGCCAGGAACGCCACCGCGAGCACGTCGCCGGGCTTCGAGGTCGCCCGACCCTCCAGAAGGTCGTTGGACAGGAATCGCGTCGGCCCGGAGATCGCGTCAGCCGTCACGGCCTTCGAGGCCGCGAGCGCCTGGGGCGACACAGGGGCCGGCAGGGCGTGTGCGGTCGCAGCCCCCGTCACGGCAAGGCCGAGTACCAACGCTGTCAGCCTGGTCATCAGGACGTCCTCCACGCTCGGAAAGATGGAACTGCGCTGTCCCCAGGTTTCCCGCCGGGCGCCTGTGCTGGACGGTCCGAGCTCAGGCGTACAGCCCGCGAAGCTCCGCGGCGCGCGCGACGCGCTGGATCGCGACGATGAACGCGGCGATCCGCATATTCGTCGCGTGCTCGACGCTCGCGGCCAGGACCGCGTCGAACGCCTCGACCATGTAGCGCTCGAGCTCCCGGGCCACCCGTTCCTCCTGCCAATAGTACCCCTGCCGGTTCTGCACCCACTCGAAGTAGGAGACGGTGACGCCGCCCGCGTTGCAAAGGATGTCGGGGATCAGGAACGTCCTCCTCTTCGAGAGGATCGCGTCGGCATCGTAGGTGGTCGGGCCGTTGGCGCACTCGGCGATCACCCGCGCCTTGATGCGCGAGGCGTTCTCGCCGGTGATCTGGGTCTCGAGCGCCGCCGGGACCAGGACGTCCACGTCCATCTCGAGGAGCTTCATCGGGTCGTCGAGGTGCCTGACCTTGAGCGCGCGCTCGAGCCCCGCGAGCCCTCTGTGCTCCGCGTTGTGGCGGAACGCCGACTCGATGTCGATCCCCGCCTCGTTCACGAAGGCGCCGTTCACGTCGGAGATCCCCACGACGCGGAAGCCGAGATCGACGAGGAGCTTCGCGGCCCACGATCCGACGTTCCCGAACCCCTGGATCGCCACGCGGGCCCTGCCCGGGTGGATCCCGAGATGCTTGCACGCCTCCCGCACGCAGAACACCATCCCCTGCGCCGTCGCCGACTCGCGCCCCTTCGATCCACCCAGGTCGAGGGGCTTGCCCGTGACCACGCCCGGCAGGTACCCCTGCGCGTGCATCGAGAGCGTGTCCATGATCCACGCCATGATCTGGGCGTTGGTGTTCACGTCCGGCGCCGGGACGTCCCGGTCCACCCCGAACAGGTCCTCCAGCTCGGCGGCGTATCGCCTCGTCAGCCGCTCCAGCTCGCCCAGGGAGAGCTTCGACGGGTCCACGATGATGCCGCCCTTCCCGCCGCCGAACGGGATGTTCACCACCGCGCACTTGTAGGTCATCCAGAACGCGAGCGCCTTGACCTCCTCCACGGTCACCGCGGGGTGGTACCTCAGGCCTCCCTTCGCCGGCCCGCGGGCCATGCTGTGCTGCACCCGGTAGGCGGTGAAGATCTCGATCCGGCCGTCGTCCATCCGGACGGGGAGCTTGACCTCCGTCACCCGGCGCGGCTGCTTGATCATGGCGACCTGGTTCGGCGTCAGATGGAGCACCCGGGCCGCCTCGTCGAACTGCTTGAACGCGTTCTCGAGCGCGTTGACGTTGTCCTTCTCCATGGGGTCCTCCCGTCTCGGCCGGCGGAGCATGGTAGCGCGTCTCCCGGTCCTCGGCCGCTCGCACCCGCCATGCGCGGCTTCCGAGGGTTGGATACACTGTGGCGAGATTCGGGTGTTTGCGGAGGAGAGGATGAAGAACGCCGTCGTCGCCCATTCGGTCGGGCTCGCGCTCGCGATCGTCTCGTCGCTGTGCACGGGCCGGGCGGCGTCCGCGGGTCTGTGCGGCGGTGACGATCGCGTGCGGCTCGTCGAAGGCGCCTCCTTCGACACCGGGACCGCCAGATTGTCGCCCGATCAGGTCGCAGCTCTGCGACTCGCGGTCTACGCGCTGCGTCCCAAGATCGGGCTGGGCGTGGGCCCGGCCTGCACGGGGACGGCGATCTCCGAAAAGCTCATGCTGACCGCGGGGCACTGCGTGATCAAGGGCGGGATGAAGGCCTATCAGAAGCACCTCCGGCCGCGGCCCAAGCCGGTGGACCTCAAGCTCGTCTATCGCGTCTTCGACAAGCTGACGGGCGCCGATCTGGCCCTGTACGCCCGGAAGTCCGGGACGTTCCGCGACTACCTCCCCGTCGACCCGGGGTTCGGCTTCGATGCCGTGGAGCCCGGCGACCGCTTCGGGTTTCCCGCGTTTCCGTACAAGAAGTGGAACGTCTTCTCCTGGCCGCAGAAGAAGCTCCTGTTCTCGCCCGTATCGCAATCGGCGGTCGAGGATGAGGACGTGTGGTTCGGCGTGCAGCCCTGCCACGACGATCCCGCGGGAGAGCGTGGTGACGCCGGTACCACCCCGGAGCGGGCCGCCGAGAAGACCGCGGGCGGCGGGGACTTCCCTTGGTGCCGCGTGTTCTCCTGCGCAGACTTCTTCGACGGGAACAGCGGCTCGCCGATGCTGCGCTTCCACCTCGAGAACGGCGCCGAAACGATCTCGGTGATCGCGGTGGGCACGGTGAGCGTCAAGGGGAACGCACCGGACCGGTCGTTGAGCGCCGGTGCGGTGCCGGTCGCCCTGCTCCGGGACGTGCTCCCCGGGTTCCTGGCGCCGTCGAGGTAGGACCGGTCTCCGGCGAACGGCAAAAACTCAAGACGGCATCGAGCCGCCAGCTGATCGGACTTGCCCAGGGCCTCCGCGCGCCGTAGACTCCCGCTTCTTCTTCCTCTCTTTCCCACGGGGGGCGCCCGATGGCAGCGAACGACCCGAAGCGAGGCGAGGGCGAGACCCGCCGCCTCCATCCTGCGGCTTATCGCGAGCTCGAGCCCGGCGAGACCTACGAGCCGTTCGTGCCTTCCGGCGCCGCGGTGCCGGAGTTCACGTTCCGCTCGGTCTTCACCGGGATCGTGATGGTCCTGATCTTCTCGGTGGCCGCGACCTACTCGGGGCTCAAGGTCGCCCAGGTGTTCGAGGCGGCGATCCCGATCTCGATCCTGGCCGTGGGCCTGTCGGGTCTCTTCCGCAGGCGCAACTCGATCCTCGAGAACGTGATCATCCAGAGCATCGGGGGCGCGTCGGGGCTCATCGTGGCCGGCTCGATCTTCACGCTTCCGGCGCTCTACATCATGAACGTCGCGCCGGGAGCCGGGAGGATGCTCCTGACGGTGTTCGTGGTCGCGGTCCTGGGCTCTTCCCTCGGCCTCCTGTTCCTGATCCCTCTCCGGCGCTATTTCGTCGCCGAGCAGCACGGGAAGCTGCCGTTCCCCGAGGCGACGGCGATCAACGAGGTCTATATCACGGGGGAAGCCGGCGGCGAGCAGGCGAGAACGCTGCTCCTCGCGGCGGGTGTGGGCGGGATCTACGACTTCCTCGCCACCTCGGTCCGGGCGTGGTCCGAGATCGTGAACTTCCAGTTCCTGCCGTTCATGAAGAACCTGGCGGACAAGTACAAGGCCGCGGTCAGCGTGAACGCGGTCGCGATGATCGTCGGGCTCGGCTACATCACCGGCCTAAGGTACTCGGCGATCATCTGCGCCGGGGGCCTGTTCTCGAACCTGATCATGGTCCCGCTGATCTACCACTTCGGCCAGTACGTCCCCTCGATCTCCATTCCGCCGGCGCCCCTGCCCGGCGTTCCCGGGTTCATCGCGGACATGAGCGCCGGGAACATCTTCCGGCTTTACGCCCAGCGGGTCGGCGTCGGGGCCATGGCGGGCGCCGGCATCATCGGGATCCTGAAGGCGCTCCCCACCATCGCCAGCGCGTTCTCGCTGGGATTCAAGCAGATCTTCCGCCCGCACGCCCACGCCCAGGAGGTCAGGCGCACCGACCGCGATCTCAAGATGAGCACGGTGATGGGCGGGATCGTGGCCGCGACGCTCGCCGTCGGCGTGTTCTTCCTCGTGCTCCTGCGCCAGGACCCGGTCGCCGCCGGGAAGGCGCCTCAGATCGCGCTGACCGGCCTCGTGATCGCGTTCGTGTTCTCTTTCCTGTTCACCACCGTGGCCGCCCTGGCGACGGCCATGACCGGCAACAACCCGATCTCGGGCATGACCCTGGTCACGCTGATCATCGGCTCGACGGCCCTGGTCTCGGTCGGGCTCCAGGGCGAGTACGGGAAGTTCGCAGCGATCGTGATGGGCGCCGTGGTCTGCTCCGCCCTGGCGATGAGCGGCGGGTTCGTCACCGACCTCAAGGTCGGCTACTGGCTCGGCTCGACCCCGAGGTACCAGCAGATCTCCAAGGTGATCGGCACGCTGTTCGCCGCGGTCGGCGTCGCCCTGACCGTGCTCCTGATCCACCGCGCGTTCGGCAGGACGGACGCCGCCACGGGGCAGTTCGTCTCCGGCTTCATGAACACGCAAGTGGTGCCGGCGCCGCAGGCGAACCTGTTCGCCACGATCCTCTCCGGCATCTTCGACAAGCAGCCGGTGACCTGGCTCCTCTACAGCGTGGGCCTCGTGCTCGCGGTGCTCCTCGAGATGATGAAGATCCCGCCGCTGGCGTTCGCCATCGGGATGTACCTGCCGCTGCAGGTCAACACGCCGCTGTTCATCGGCGGCGTCGTCTCGCACTGGGTCGGGAAGAGCAGCAAGGACCCGAAGGTGTCCGAGGCGCGGTCCCAGCGCGGCACGCTCCTCGCCAGCGGGTTCATCGCCGGCGGCGCGATCATGGGTGTCGTCGGCGCGCTCCTGGTCATCGGCAAGGAGTACCTCTCGTTCCTGAACGTGGACCTCGGCGTGCCCGACAAGAGCGACACGCTGGGGCAGATCGTGAGCATCGTGATGTTCACCGGGCTGTGCCTCTTCCTCTACTTCGACTCGAGGCGCGCCAAGCCGCCGGCGTAGCGCGAAGCGCGGCGGTGTAGACTCCGCATATGCGCGCGCAAGAGGCTTCGCACCGCTTCCGCAGCGTCATCTTCCTCCTGCTGCTCGCGGCGGCGGTCGCGGCGGGGATCGGCGCGGCCGGCCCCGCGGCCCCTTCCGCGCGCCCGGCTCCCGGCGGGGGCGCGGTGGCGTCGGCGGCCCCCGCGGCCACGGAGACGGGTCTCCTGGTCCTCCGGGAGGGCGGCAACGCCGCGGACGCGGCGGTCGCCGTCGCGCTGGCGCTCGCGGTCGTCCACCCACAGGCGGGGAACCTCGGCGGCGGCGGGTTCGCCGTCGCGAAGTTCGGCGACGAGATTGCCGCTCTCAACTTCCGCGAGACGGCCCCCGCCGCGGCGACGCCGGGAATGTTCCTCGGCCCGGACGGGGCCCCTGTTCCGGAAAAGTCGCTCGTGGGGCCGCTCGCCGCGGGCGTACCGGGGTCGCCCGCGGGCCTCTTCGAGCTTCACCGCCGGTTCGGGCGGCTTCCGTGGAAGAAGGTCGTCGCGCCGGCGGTCGGCCTCGCCCGCGATGGATTCACGGTTACGGAGCGGTTGTCCCGGGCGATCGCCGAGGACCGCATGCTCCTGGCCCGCTTCCCGGAGACCGCGGCGGTCTGGTTGCCGGGAGGCAAGCCTCCGGCGACGGCATCGAGGATGCGGCTTCCGCGGCTCGCGGAGGCGCTCGAGGATTACGGCCGACGCGGCCCCGTAGCGCTGACGCGCGGCCGCGCCGCCAAGGCGATCGAGGCGGCGTCCCGAAAGCACGGCGGCATCCTGACCGCGCCCGACCTCGCGGCCTATGCCCCGGCCTGGCGGGCTCCGGTTCGCTTCCGCTCGTTCGGCTGGGAGATCGCCTCGATGCCGCTCCCTTCCTCGGGCGGGATCATCCTCGGGGAGACCTTCGGCATGCTGGAGCGTCTCGGATTCGCGAGGCTCGGGAAGGACAGCACGGATCGCGCGCATCTTCTGGTCGAAGCCTGGCGCCGCGCGTTCGCCGATCGCTTTCTGCTCGGCGACCCATCCACGACCGGGGCCGACGCCCCGCAGCTACTCGACCCGTCCTGGCTCGACCGGCGCGCGCGGGAGATCGACCGCGCGCGTGCAACGAGATCCATCGACGTGATGCCCTGGCCCGGCGGCGGCCCGGAGTCGGCGCAGACGACGCACCTGTCGGTGGTGGACGCGCGCGGGGACGCGGTGGCGATGACGGTCACGCTCAACGACTCCTTCGGCTGCCGCCTGCTGGTCCCGGAGCTCGGCATCCTCCTGAACAACGAGATGGACGACTTCGCGGCGGCCCCGGGAAAGGCCAACCTCTACGGCCTCGTGCAGGGCCCCGCGAACGCCGTCGGACCGGGCAAGCGCATGCTCTCGTCCATGAGCCCCACGCTGGCGTGGAAAGGAAGCGAGATCCTCGCGATGGGGTCGCCGGGCGGCTCCCGCATTCCGACGGCCACCGGACAGGCGCTGCTGCGGATCCTGGTGGACGGGGATTCGCTGCAGGGCGCGGTGGCCCACCCCAGGATCCACCACCAGTGGATGCCGGACGAGGTGGTGGGCGAGGCCGGAGCGCTGACCGGAGAGGTCCGTGCGGAGCTGGCGAAACGGGGTCACACCTTCAAGGACGTCGCCGCGCTAGGCGAGGTCCACGCCGTGCGCCGCCGTGCCGACGGCCGTCTCGAGGCTGCCGCGGATCCGCGGGGACCTGGCGCCGCCGGAGTTCAGGAGCCGCGGAAGTAGGCCGTCAGCCCGCACGGCGCCGGCCGCGCAGCCACTTTTCGAGTGACGTCTTCGATTCGCCCGACGGCAGCCCGGCGAGAAGCCCCTCAACGCTCAGGTCCTCGTCCAGATCGGGCCAGTGGATGCCATGCCCCTGCCCGATGAGCCGCCACTTCGATCGTTCCGCCGGGGATCCATCCACCAGCCGCGGGTACCAAGCAAGCGGCACGGAGATCGTCCTTCCGTCGGAGAGGTCGACGATGAGAGAGTCCTTTGTGACCCTGACGTCCTGCGCCAACGCCTCTCGCGGCCTATTCCGCGAAGAACTCATCCCATTTCCTCGAGAAAAACTCGGCATTCTCCTCTACCATTGCTCGGAGCCGTGCCAGCTCCATCCGCCCGAAGCCCCCGCTATCGGCGATTCTGACGGGATCCAACCAGAATTTCGCCCTCATTCGCTCACGTTCTACGTGCACATGCCCCGGCTCGCGACGGTCAGCCCCATAGAAAAAGAACCGGTACGGTCCGCGACGGAGAACCGTCGGCACCCCGCCCGCCTTCCTCGGGACCGAGGAGAAGTATAGCGCCGCGGTACAGGCGTGGCGCGGCCGACGCGGAAACAGGTTGTGGCGCGGGAAGGCCCAGTGTGGGAAGGATGAGCACTCACATGGTTATCCGATCAACGCGCCACCCTCACTCCACCAGCAGGATCGCGTAACGGTTCATCGGCTGGGACGGATCGGTCAGCACGTCGAGCGGATACCCGACGGCGTGGGCGGTCGAGAAGAGGTCCACCGCCAGCCCCTCGGGCGTGGGGCGGGCCGAGCCCGGCAGGCGGCAATCGCCCGGCCGCCCGACGCACTCCTCGCAGTGAGGGCAGCTGCCCATGAGGAGCATGAACGCCTTGCGATGACCGGAGAGGAACACCGCCCGCTCGAGCGCGAGGAGCTCCGCGTTGAGAGGCCGCGACCACCGCTTGCGTTCTTCCTCGTCCGGGGCGGCCTTCACGAAGCGGAAGATCGCCGCTTCCGCGTACTCGCGAATGAAGCGCTCGCACTCGGCGACGGACGGGTTATTGGGAGGGCACGCCACGTTGGTGCCGTACTCGGGGCATCCGTACTGGCACTTCATGCGGACCCAGTGGGCCACCACGATGTCGGCCGCGCGAAGCCAGCGGAAGTCCTCGAAGCCGTGTTCTCGAAAGAGCCTTTCTAGAGGCTCCCGATTCGTCGTGGCGACTTGCATTCTCGCTCTCCCTGCGCGCTCGCGGCGCGGCATGGAACGCTAGAGAGCCGGCTTCGCCACGAGGTCCAGCTCGACCGTCAGCCTCGCGCCCTCGCGGGAAACCGAGCCGAACTTCCCGGCGCGATCCTGGAACACGAGGCGTCCGTCGCCCGTCGAGAGCACCTTGAGGAGCGGGTCGAGCCCCCCGCGGACGTGGGCCAGCGCCCCCGCGGCGGCCTCCGGCGACGGGTAGTCGGCGATCAAGAGCGTACGCGTGCCGGATCCCGTCTGCCGGTACTCGCCGGCGACCGCCGTGACCCTGCCGCCGAGGAGCAGGAGGTCCCCCTCGCCGAGCGCCCCGGCGACGGCCTGGAGGCCGTACCGGCCGCGGACGAGCCGCACCGACGAGGTAACCAGACCCTCCTTCGGGAGCAGCGCCATCGCGGCGGGCGGCTCCGCGGTCGGGATCCGCGAGGCCACGAACCGCCCGAACTCGAGAAGGGCCGGCGAGACCTCCGGCGTCCCGGCGTCGTTGTTGACGAGCACGTAGTAGCGCCCCTTCACGAACGCGAGCTGATATCGGCCATAAGTGTGCCGCTCCGAGAAGCCGGAGGCCGGGGTCTCCTTACCGCACTTCGAGAGGTAGATCCCCCAGGCCGCGACCGGGTCGTCCATCCGGTAGACCTCGAGGACGATCTCCACCTCGCCGCGATGGAAACGTGCCAGGGTCAGCGCATCGAACCCCAGCTCCAGGAAGAGCTCGGCGCCGCCGTCGATGTGGCCGTAGAGCTCGGCGCCTTTGAAGGCCCGCGGGGCCTCGACCCGGCTGAAGCCGGTGAGAAAACCGTCCGGAGGAACGAGCGCGGGGTCGCCGTCGGCGCGCGCTGCGGCGGCCGCCAGGAGGAGGAACGCCGCCGCCAGCGCGCGCCTCACGCTTCGATCCGGACGAGGCGGATCTTCGTGGGATCGCCCACCCCGAGGCCGAGCTTCTCCGCCTGGGCGAAGTAATCCGTGTAGCGCGGGTGGTCGACGACCTTGATCTCCATCGCCCGCCGCTTTTCGGTGATCTGGTCGTGGCCGACCCGGTCGACGGCGAAGGGGTCCGTCGCGAAGTACAGCGAGCGGAGCGGGTAGACGAACTTCTCGTTGAACATCGGGCCGTCGTCGTACTGCGCGCGGATCCCGTCGATCACGTTCAGCACCAGCTTGTCCCGCACGGCCGGCGCCGCCAGGACCTCGGTGCAGACCCTGAACCCAAGCGGCGCGTGGAGCCGGCCGGTGTTGCAGATCGCGCCGTACCCCAGGTTCTTCGTGGCCATTGAGATCCCGGGCCCGGCGTTCTTGAACACGGCGACGTTGACGATCTTGGTCAGCCGCTCGGTGACCAGCTTCCCGAAATAGGAGAATTCGTCGTTGAACACGTGCTGGTTGAGATAGAACTCGTCGTCCTTGTAACCCGGGACCCCCTTCCCGACCACCCCTTTCGCGAAGTAGCGGGCGCTGCGATCGAAATTCCCGGCGCTGACGTGGTCCCCCTTCGCGTCGCGGAAGCTCTTTCCCTCGTCCACCATCGTCTGGAGCGATTCGATCCTCACGCCCGGGAAACGCTCGGCGGTGAACCCGGCTTGCTTGAGCATGTCGTCGAACCGGTCCCAGATCACGATGTTCCCGCGGGGGATCCCGTTCTTCTCGAGCCAGGCGATCAGCGCCGCCACGACCTCGGGCTTGCTGCACATGAGCGGGGGGCCGACCGGATTGACCTTGATCCCGACCACGTCGCTGCGGTCGAAGAGCATCCGGAAGCTCTTCTTCATCCCCTTTCCCGTGAGGGTCGTGATCCCCTTATCGACCATCTCCGCGACGACCTTCGCGTCCACCTTGTCGTCCTTGAGGCAGCGCGCGTCGGTCACCTGGACCACGCGCCCGGGGAATGGGCCGGGGATCGCGTGGGGCCCCTTCGGAACCTTCATGAAATCCGCGAGGTTCGTCTCGACGTCGGCGGCAGGCTTGGGCGGGGGCGCTCCTTCCTCCGCGTGGAGCGCGGGGATGCCCAGGACCGCCCCGCCGGCGGCGACCGCGGACGCGGTGCCCAACGCCTTGAGGAAGTCGCGGCGGTCCACGCCGAGGACGGGTTTCATCGACGTGTAGCGATTGCGCCTCATCGGATTGCCCTCCCGCCTCGTTGTACGGGGCCGGCCTACCACGAGTTCTGGAGCGGCCCGATCTCTCTCTCGACGGCGTCCAGCACCTCGCAACGCTCGACCGCCGCCTTCATCGCGTTGTGGTCCGGGAACAGCGGCCGGTCCACGTCGAGGTGCGCCACCACCTTGCGGATCGCGGCGTGCGCGGCGCGCGTGCCGGCGCCGGGCGTGAACTCCCGGAAGTCGAGCCCCTGCGCGGCGGCGATCATCTCGATGGCAAGCACCCCCCGGGCGTTGTCCAGGATCTGCTTCGTCTTGAGCGCCCCGTTCATCCCCATGCTCACGAAGTCCTCCTGGTCCGCCGCGGCCGGGATGGACTGGATGAAGGACGGCATGCTCAGGATCCGCTGCTCGACGATCAGCATGTCCGCGGTGTACTGGCTCAGCATCAGGCCCGAGAACATGCCGGCTCCCTTGGTCAGGAAGGCGGGCAGCCCGACGGAGAGCGCTGGGTTCGTCAGCCGGTTGAGCCGGCGCTCGGAGAGGACCGACACCATGGTGATCCCGGCGCCGACCATGTCGAGGGGCATGCTCACCGGGGTTCCCTGGAAATTCGCCCCGGTCAGCACCCGATTCTCCTCCTGGATGAAGATCGGGTTGTCGGCGACCGCGTTCAGCTCGATCTCGAACTGCTTCCTCGCGTACGCCATCAGGTCGCGGAGCGCGCCGATCACCTGCGGGGTCGAGCGCATCGAGTACGCGTCCTGCACCTTGACCTTGAGCTTCCCGGTAATGAGGTCGGAGCCGGTCATCACCTTCCGGAGGTTCGAGGCGCAGGTGACCGCCCCCTTGAACCCGCGCAGCTCGTGGAGCTTGGCGTCGTACGGCTTCATGTTCGCCAGCAGCGCCTCGAGGGTCATGGAGGCGGTGATCTCCGCCTGCTGGATCCAGCGCTCCGTGTCGTAGAGCAGAAGGGAGCCGATGGCGGTGATCAGGTTGGAGCCGTTGATCGCCGCAAGCCCGTCCCGGGCCTGGAGACCGGGGATAGGGATCCCCGCCTTTTCCATCGCCGCGCGGGTCGGCATCCTTTCGCCCCGGTAGAAGCTCTCTCCCTCGCCCATCAGGGACAGGGCCATCTGGCTCATCGGCGCCAGGTCGCCGCAGGCCCCGACGCTCCCCTTCTCGCACACCACGGGGGTGACCCCGCGGTTCAGCATCTCGACGTACGTCCCTGTGATCTCCGGACGGCAGCCGGAATAGCCGTTCGCATGGACGTTGATCCGGCTGAGCATCGCGGCGCGGGCGTGCTCCACCGGGATCGGATCGCCGATGCCCGCGGCGTGGTTGTAGATCAGGTAGCGCTGGAACTGCTGCACCTGCTCGTCGTTGAGCACCACCTCGGAGAACTCGCCGATCCCCGTGTTGACGCCGTACATGATCTCGCGGGCCTCGATCTTCTTCTGGAGCATCCCACGGCATTTCTTGATCTTCTCGAGGGACTCGGGCGCCAGCGCCACTTTCTCTCCGTGGCGCGCCACCTTCACCACATCCTCGATGCTCAGGCTCTTTCCGTCGATCATCACGGGCATGGGTTGTCTCTCCCAGGAACGAACGCTCGCGCGATCGGTATCGCGGCCGGAAAATTGGGGAACAGGGTACTACAAGCGGAACGACCTTTCCGCCCCGCGTGCAGCGTGGCACGCGCGCACGACGATCCGCTCCCTCCGGGCTCACGCGAGCATCCGGGGGACGGCCCCCGGACCCCCGTGGCCACCCGTTGCAACGGCGGCAAACCGCCGTCGCAACGGGCGGCTACTTCAAGAAGACCCGGATCCATCACCCGACTCCCGCCAATGCTCTCAAGAAGGACCCGCGCGAAGGATGCGTCGGTCCCCCGACGCATCCGTAGCGCGGGGGCGGGGGTCCGGGGGAGACCCCCGGATGCCGGCCCAGTTCAGGGGTGCGGGGAGTTCCGGAGCGCCTCCTCGACCTCCTTGAGCTCCCTGGCACTGCCCGCGCGCCGGGGATCGAGACGGAGGGCCTCGCGGAACGAGGCCTCGGCCGCGGGGAGGTCGCCGACCCTCCGGTACAGCAGGCCCAGGACGTGGCGGATGTCCGGCCGGCCGGGGGCGAAGTCGGTCGCGCGGCGGTAGAAGTCGATCGCCTCCCGGTCGCGCCCCTGCCGGGCAAGGACCTTGCCCAGCTCGACGTGGACCTCGACGTGGCCGGGATCCTGCCGCAGAGCCTCCCTCAGCTCATCCTCCGCCGCGCCGAGATCGCCCTCTTTCGCCAGCAGGACCCCGATGTTGAAGTGGGCGACCGACGAGCTTTCGGGCACCGCGGGCAGTCCTACCGCGGAGGCGACCCGGTACGCCCAGTGGTTGGCCGGTGCCCGGACCGGGAGATTGACGAGCGCGAGCGCCGCGGCGGCGAGGAGCGCGGCGCGCCCCGCGGCGGGCCGCAGGGACCGGTCACGGAGCCCCAGCCGGATCCTCCCCCAAAGCTCCACGGCTCCGAACCCCGCAAACGGGAGGAGGGCCGGGATCATCGCCATGCGGTACCGGGCGATCACGAAGAACAGGATCACCGAGAGGAAGTAGGCCGCGACGTAGACGAGGAGGCCCCGCGGCCAGCCGGGCCGCCGCCACGCGAGGATCGCGCCCAGGAGGCCCAGCGGCACCACGAGGCCGAACCCCGGAAGCGGCCACCGCAGGACGGGCGCGGTCTCGCGATAGGCGTAGTAGTCGAGATTGTCAGGAACCTCGTAGGCACTCCAGTAGACGCGGATCTTCCTCGACGTCAGCACGAGCCAGTCCACGGGATGGGACGAGATCCAGGACAGGCCCTCCCGAAACCAGTAGCCCGAGGTCTCGGCGGGATCGAGCCGGCGGCCGGTACGCCTCTCGGCCTCGGCGGCGAAGTCGCGCTCCTCATGCTTCGGATTCGTCCTCAGGAACGGCGGCGCCTCGTAACGGCCGGAGTGCGCGAGCGGGTTGTTCCCGATGTAGAAGTTCTGCCCCCCCTGCGCCGTCGTCAGGACCCACCGGCCCCCCACCCACCAGTTCCGCACCGCCGTCGTCCCCAGCACGACGACGGTGCCGAGGACGAGGACGAGCGCCGCCTTGAGCGCGCGCCCGCGCGTCGTGCCCTCCCCGAGTGCTTTACCGTCGAGGAAGACCCAGACCGCCAGCGCGGCGACGACGAGCAGGAGGTTCCCGCGCGACAGAACGGAAAGCCCGAGCACGAGCCCGGTCGCGGCCCACGTCCGCAGGCGGCACGAGGCCACCGCGCGAGAAAGGGCCAGGAGGGCTGTGGTCGCGAGGAACACGTCCATCCAGGTCTTGAGGAGGATCGCCTCATAGTAGATCGACGGGAGATACGTCGCGGCGAGGAGGCCCGACACGATCGCCGCTCGCCGTCCGAACCACGGCGACGACGCCGCGAAGACCATGGGGGCGACGAGCGATCCCAGGAGAAGCTGCACGGCGACGGCGGGAACGTGGTGGACGCCGAACAGCGAGTAGAGCGCCCCAAGGAAATACGGGTAGAGGGGATCCTGGTAGAAGATCCCACCGCCCAGCCAGTCGCCCGCGGCGATCCTCTTCGCCCATTCGTCGAAGAAGAGCGGGTCGAGACCGAGGTGCGTGAAGTACTTCGAGTCGACGACCGTCGCGAGGTGGATCGCCCGCAGGGCGGCGGAGAGCAGGAACAGCGCGAGCGGCCACCCGAAGCGCGCCAGCGCCGCCGGGTTCCGCTGCCGAGCGTCCTCCATTTTGGCGACGCGCCGTGGAGAAGCCTACCCCTTCGCCTTCCCGACGAAGTCCCGGCGAAGGGTGTCGAGCATCCGGTCCCGCTGGTCGTAGAGGCGGCGGAGGGGGCGGGGCTCGTGGCGCGTCAGGGCGTAGGCGGCGAGAAGCGGCAGGACGATCGTGCCGTCGCCGTAAACCACCACCGTGTCCGGTAGCTTGTCCGGGTCCACCTTCCCCCACGAGACCGCCTCGCTCGGGGTCGCTCCCGAGAGCCCGCCGGTGTCGGGGCGCGCGTCGGTGACCTGGATGAAGTAGTCGTGCCCCTCCTCGGGAAGTCCGAGAACCTCCTGGATGTGGGGCTCGGTCTGCAAGACGAAGTTCTTCGGCGAGCCGCCTCCCAGGATCAGCACGCTCGAGGTCCCGTCGCTCTTCTTCGCCTCGTAGACGATCGCCGCGGTCTCGTTCACGTCGCGCGAGACGTCGATCCGCGGGCCGCGGCTCCTCAGCCACAGCTCGGCGACGTTCATCCCGATGGACGAGTCGCCGGGCGAGGAGGTGTAGCAGGGCACGCCGCACCGGTACGCGGCGGAAAGCAGGCAGGTGTCCTGCACCCCCAGCTCGTCCTCGCGCGCCGCGAGGTACTTCCCGAGAAGGTGGTGCAGCTCGGCGGACGACATGTCTCGCTGGAACTCCGCGCCGAGCATGACCTCCCGCAGGTACGCGTCCGTCTTCAGGAGCACGTTGTAGTCGAACAGGACGTCGTAGATCCTGACGACCCCCTCCTGACGCAGGACGCGGTCGTCCACCTGATGGTCGCCGCGATGGAGCGCGAGGCCGAGCCCGAAGTGGGCGTCGTGGTAGAGGTTCGCCCCGGTGGACACGATCCAGTCCACGAACCCAGCGCGGATCATCGGAACCAGCGCGGAGCGGCCGAGACCGGCGGGCGTCAAGGCTCCCGAGAGGCTCATCCCCACCCGGCTCCCGGGCTCGAGCATCCGCTCGACGAAGAGTCGCGCGGCCTTCTCCAGGCGCCCGGCGTTGAAGGCCAGGAACGCATGGTCCACGAGATCCGCGGCGCCGACCCCCTTCCCGATCGGCTCGGGGTCGATCTTCTCGCCGGAAAGCCACCCGCTCTTGGAGTCGGACACGCTTCCCTCCCGACGACCCGGGCCGGTCGCGTCGTAGAAGGGCCGCATCGTAACACGGGATGCTAAGATGGCTTCCATGCTCCGCGGGAATCGGCTCACGAGACCGACGCTCGCCGCGCTGGTGCTGGCCGGAGCGGCTCTCTTCGCCTGCGGCCCGAGCGAGGCCCCGAAAATTCCCGTCTCGTCGGAGACCCAGGCCCCGCCGCGGTCGGGAAGCCGCCCTCCCGACGTCGTGCTGATCACGATCGACACCCTGCGCTACGACGCCACCGGTTTCTCGGGCGCGGGACGGGTGGAGACCCCCGCGTTCGACCGGCTAGCGTCCGAGGGGCGGGCGTTCCCGTCGGCGCACGCGCACGCGGTGATCACGCTCCCGTCGCACGCGTCCATCCTGACCGGCCTCTATCCGTACGAGCACGGGATCCGGGACAACGCGGGGTTCGTGCTGCGCGAGGACATCCCGACCCTCGCGACGATCCTGAAGGGAGCGGGGTACGCCACCGGCGCGTTCGTCTCCTCGTTCACGCTCGACGGGCGGTTCGGACTGAAGCGCGGGTTCGACGTGTACGACGACCGGTGCGAAGGTTTCTCGGGAGACCCCTCGAGGCTGGCCGAGCGTCCGGGCGACCAGACGGTCGGGCTGGCGATGGCCTGGTGGGAGGCGCACCGTGACGGCCCGCGGTTCCTCTGGGTCCATGTGTTCACGCCGCACTTCCCGTACGACCCGAGGGAGCCTTTCAAGAGCCGGTACCCCGACGCGCCGTACTACGGCGACGCCGCTCTCGCCGACGACCAGATCCGGCCTCTGGTGGACGCGCTGGAGCACGTGCGCGACCCGAGCCCGCTCGTCGTGTTCACCGCGGACCACGGCGAGTCGCTCGGCGAGCACGGCGAGAAAAGCCACGGCGTCTTCTGCTACGAGGCGACGCTCCGGATCCCGCTGGTGCTCTGGTCGCCCGGCCGGATCGCCCCGGGCTCCGACCCGAGGCCCGCGCGGCACGTGGACGTCCTGCCGACCGTGCTCGAGATGCTTCGTCTCCCGGCCCCGGCCGGACTTCCCGGACGCTCGCTCCTCGCTTCCGCGGCCGGCGACGCTCCCAGCTACTTCGAGGCCCTCACCGCGTGGATCAACCGGGGATGGGCTCCGCTGTACGGAAGGATCGAAGGGGGCCGGAAGGCGATCGATCTTCCCGTGCCCGAGCTGTACGACCTCAAGGCCGACCCCGGCGAGAAGAGGAACCTCGCCCGCACCAGCCCGGCCGTTCAGCGCGAGATCGCCTCCCGCATTCCGGCGGAGGCCCGCGAGGCGCCGGGTCGCGAGACCCCGAACCAAGAGGTCGTCGAGAAACTGCGGTCCCTGGGATATCTCGCGTCGGGTCCCGCCCCGGCGCCCGCCCGCTTCGACCTCTCCTCCGACCCTAAGAACCTGATCTTCCTCGACGACGAGGTGAACGACGCGGTGCTGCGCTACCGGAGGGACCGCGACGCCCCGGGAGCGATCCGCGCTCTCGAGTCGATCCTCGCGCGGGCCGCCGGCATGGCGAACGTGTACACGCAGCTCGCCCTGATCGAAGCCGAGCAGGGGCAAGTCGAGCGGGCACTGTCGGTGCTGAAGAAGGCGGTCTCGACGGGGGTAGGCGGCGAGAAGATGAAGATCCAGCTCGCCCGGGGCTTGAGCCAGGCGGGAAGGGCGGACGAGGCGTGGGCGGCCCTGTCCGACTGCCTCGACTCGAAGAACCCGGTGACCCAGGAGGCGCTCGGCACCATCGCGGCCTCGCAGGGACGGTACGACGAGGCCCGGGCGAGGTTCGACAAGGCGCTCACACTGGATCCCACCTACCCCGCCGCGCGCGTGGACCTCGCGGTGCTCCTGATGAACCAGGGGCGAAGGGACGAGGCGAAGCGGATGCTCGAGCGCGCGCTGTCGGAAAACGCGTACCTCCCGGACGGCTGGAACGCGATGGGGGTGATAAGGGCCCAGGAGGGCGACCTGCGCGGCGCGGTGGACGCGTGGGAGCGGGCGGTGCGGATCAACCCGAAGCTGACCATCGCCCTCATGAACCTTGCGGTCGCGTCGGAGAAGCTCGGGGATCGCGGGAAGGCGGTGGCCGCGCTGAGGCGGCTCGTCCCGACGCTGCAAGGAGAGGCACGGCGAAAGGCGGAGGCGAAGCTCCGCTCCCTGGAGCCGAGCGCCCCGGCGGGGCCTTGAAGACCCGGGAGAGCGGCTCCGGCCCCGGAGCGGCTATACTTCGGAATCCGCCATTCCTCTAGGAGCGGCGTCCCGCTCCACGGAGAGCCCGCCATGATCTGTTTCAGCCTGCGCCGTCGCCTCGCGCTCCCGATTCTCCTGGTCGCTCTCGCTCTTCCCGCCGTCGCGGCTCCGGACGGGCCCTCAGCGGCTCCTCCCACCCCGGACGACGCCCGGAAGTTCATCGAGGCGGCCGAAACCGAGCTGCTCGGCCTGTGGACCGCCGCAGAGCGGGCTTCGTGGGTGGAGTCCAACTTCATCACCGACGACACGGAGAGGATCGCCGCGGATGCGCACCAGGCGGTGATCGCCGCGACCATGCGGCTCGCATCGGAAGCGAACCTCTACGGCGGCCTCGATCTCCCGGCCGACGTCGCCAGGAAGATCAAGCTCATCAAGATCTCCCTCGCGCTCGTCGCACCGAGCGATCCGGCCAAGCAGGCGGAGCTGTCGCAGATCGCGGCCTCGATGGAAGGCGCGTACGGGAAGGGGCGATACTGCCCGCCCGGCAAGGCGTGCATGGACCTGACCGAAATCGAGCCCCGCATGGCCGTAAGCCGGGACCCCAAGGAGCTCCTCGACCTCTGGACCGGCTGGCACGCCATCGCCCCTCCGCTCCGTCCGAAGTACGAGCGGTTCGTGACCCTCGCGAACGAGGGGGCGAGGGAGCTGGGGTTCCCCGACCTCGGCGCCCTCTGGCGCTCCGGCTACGACATGCCTCCCGACAAGTTCGCGAAAGAGGTGGACCGTCTCTGGGACCAGGTCAGGCCGCTCTACGAGTCCCTCCACTGCTACGTGCGGTCGAAGCTCCAGGAGAAATACGGGAAGGGCCTCGTCCCCGACGGGGAGCCGATCCCGGCCCACCTCCTGGGGAACATGTGGGCCCAGGAATGGGGCAACGTCTACGACCTCGTGAAGCCCCCGCCGAAGGACGACTCGGGAGTCGACGTGACCGCGCTGCTGCGCGCGAAGCAGATGGACGAGCGGGAGATGGTCCGCTACGGCGAGCGGTTCTTCGCGTCGCTCGGATTCGCCCCGCTCCCCAAGACGTTCTGGGATCGGTCGCTGTTCACGAAGCCCAGGGACCGGGACGTGGTCTGCCACGCCAGCGCCTGGGACATCGATTGGATGAACGACCTGCGGCTCAAGATGTGCATCCGGGCCACCGGCGAGGACTTCACCACGATCCACCACGAGCTGGGACACAACTTCTACCAGCGCGCCTACAACCGGCAACCGCCCCTGTTCGCCAGCGGCGCCCACGACGGGTTCCACGAGGCGATCGGCGACGCCATCGCCCTCTCGATCACTCCCGATTACCTCGTGAAGGTCGGCCTGCTCGACAAGGCGCCGGCCGCCGGCGGCGACATCGGCCTCCTGCTCCGAATGGCCATGGACAAAGTCGCCTTCCTCCCGTTCGGCCTCCTGGTGGACCAATGGCGGTGGAAGGTATTCTCGGGAGAGATCGGCCCCGCGGATTACAACAAATCTTGGTGGGACCTGAGGCGCAGATACCAGGGGGTCGTGCCTCCCGGCGAGCGCACCGAGGCCGACTTCGACCCGGGCGCCAAATACCATGTCCCGGCGAACACGCCGTACACGCGGTACTTCCTCGCGGCCATCATGCAGTTCCAGTTCGACCGGGCCATGTGCGCCGAGGCCGGCTACGTCGGCCCGCTCCACCGCTGCTCGATCTACGGGAACAGGAAGGTCGGCGACAAGCTCAACCGGATGCTCGAGATGGGCCAGTCGAAACCCTGGCCCGAGGCGCTGTCCGCCCTGACCGGCGAGACGAGGATGGACGCCACGGCCATCCTCGACTACTTCGCGCCGCTCAAGAAGTGGCTCGACGAGCAGAACGCGGGGAAGGTCTGCGGCTGGTAGCGGTCGGTCTATTCCAGGAGGTCCCAGAAATCCGGCGCCTTGCGGAAGTGGAGGTGCGCGAAGACCGCGCCCCCGATGTAGCGCCGCACGTGCTCCAGAACCGACTCCGACAGGTCGGGCATCGCCCACGGGAACGCGGCGCAGCCCATGAGAGAGGCCGCCGCGATCGTCGGCGCGACCGGTTCGAGCCTCGGCTCGGCGGCCTGGTAGAGGCGCCAGATCCCGGCCACGGGGAATAGATCCTCCCGGGACTTGGGGGGGGCCTTCTCGCTGCTGTCGAACGGCAGCGCCGGCGTCAGCCATCCGGGCTCGCCGGGTACCAGCACCGCGAAGTCGTCTCCCAGGCTCCGGGACGGAGCGGACAGCGCCACCGCGGTGCTCTTCCCCGAGCGGGAAGGGCCCGTGAACACGTAGGCCCGGCCCTCCCGGAGCACTCCCGCGCCATGCAGGGCGAATCCGCCGGCCTCCGCGGCCATTCTCGCGAGCGCGTAGCGGGCCACGTTCTCCACGATCCGCTCCACCGGCTCGTCCGGCTCGTCCGCGAGGGCGAACCGCCACGTGCCTCCTTCCGCGTCCGGGGCAAGGGCGAAATGGTACGAGCGGACCACCGGCACGCCGCGCTCGAGTGTCCCCTCGATCCGGTACCGTTCGAACGCTCGCCAGTGAGGGAGCCACAGGGACTCTCCCTCGCCCCGCACGACTCGGACGACCCGCGCCGACGGGGCCTCGCGCGTCGGCACGACGAACCCCTCCCACCGCCGCGCGAGGGCATCGGCGAGGCCGTCGTCGAGACCGTCGAGGACGAGGCGGAACTCGCCGAGCGCCAGCGCGAGCGAGCGCTCGCCCCGCGGGTGGTCGAGGGAACGCAGCGTGTCGAGCAGGCCGATCTCCGGCATGGCGCCGCGTAGTCTATCAATCCGGCGGAGGCCGCTCAATTCGGGAAAACGGGGTAATCTCTTCCCGCACCGCGGAGGAGCCATGGTGGGCGCAATCGTCCTCGCCGCCGGAAGATCGGAGCGGATGGGAAGGCCCAAGCCGCTCCTCCCCTGCCGCGGCTCCACGTTTCTGGGCACCGTTCTAGCAACCCTCGCCCGGACGCGGGTCGGCGCGGTGCGGGTCGTCCTCGGCCACGGCGCCGAGGATATCCGCGGGGTGGTCGACATCCCGGACGGAGGCGTGGCGATCAACCCGAAGCCGGACCGCGGGATGCTGTCCTCGTTGCGCTGCGGGATCGCGGCGTTGCCGCCGGGCGTCACCGCGTTCCTGGTCTGGCCGGTGGACCACCCGCTCGTCGAGGCCGGAACCGTGGACCGGCTGATCGAAGCACTCGAGGCATCGGGCGCCCCCCTCGCGATCCCTATCCGCGCCGGCCGCCGCGGCCACCCCGCGCTGTTTTCGATCGGGCTCGCCACGGAGATCGAGGCCGCGCCAGAAAACGAGGGGGCGCGCGCAGTGGTGCGCGCGCACGCCGGGGATCTCATCGAGGTCCCGGTGAACGACCGGGGCGTCGTGACCGGCATCGACACTCCCGAGGGGTACGCCGCGGCATTCGGGCGGCCGCCCGTGGGAGAATGACTCGCGGAGGAACGCCGATGAGCGAGATCGAGGTGGAGAAGGGACCGGCGGCCGAGACGCTCGGGAAACTCGGGGTCATGGGGTGGCCGATCTGGACCAAGGAGGTCTCGACGTTCCCCTGGAGCTACGACGAGCCGGAGACCTGCTACTTCCTGGAAGGCGAGGTGGTCGTCACCCCCGACGGCGGGAGTCCGGTCAGGGTGGGAAAGGGCGACCTCGTCACGTTTCCGTCCGGCATGTCCTGCACCTGGGACGTGAAGAAGCCGGTGCGGAAGCACTGCCGCTTCGGATAGCGCGGCGGCTTGAATCACCGGAGCGAACGGCGGATCATGGGGCCATGAGAGGCCGCGCCGTCGCGATCCTGTTTGCCGCCGCCGTCGTCGCGGGCTGCTCCGGGTCCGGCCAAACACCGGAGCAACGCACCGTCGAGGACCACGAGCGAGGCTACCGCTTCGTCCTCCCCCCCGGTTGGCGAACGTTCGGCTGGGAGGCCCGCTCCTCCTCCGGGAGCCTCCTCACCATCGACGTCCACTCGCTGATCGGCGCCGACGCGAAGTTCGTCGCCGGCCTCCCGCAATCCGTCGTCCCGCAGCTCGAGGCCTGGACGCTCTACTACTTCAGCGTCGTGGACAAGCCCGTGAGTCGCGGAACGACCGTGGGAGGCGCGTCGGCGCTCGAGGTGGTCTACCCGACCCGAATCCGCGCCCAGGACCCGCCCTCACGCGCCGAGTACTGGGTCGTGCGGAACGGGTCGCTCCTTTACATCCTTCGCGCGACCTACCCCGGCGGGCGCGCCGACGCCGACGGTCCCGCGGTGCGCGACCTGCTGGCGTCCTGGAAATTTCTCGAGGCCACCGCGCCGGGCGCCAAGCCCATCGGCACGACTCCCCCGCCTCGTTCCTGAGGCCCCTCCGACCCCTACATCACCGCGGTGGGCGGCGCCGGCTCGTCGGCCGCGCCGGCCTTCTTGAGCGGCACGAACACCATGTAAAGGGCCAGGACCGCGAACACGGCCAGCGCGAGCCATCCCGTCACCGGACCGAAAGCCGGCAGCGCCGGGAACGTGGGTCCCCGTTTCATCTGGTCCTTGACGAACACCACCGCCGCGATGACCAGGCCCATCAGCGCCTCGCCGGCGATCAACCCCGACGCGGCGAGGATGCCGGCGTTCTCCACCCGCGCCTTCTGCGCGTCGTTGTACTTCCGCTTCATGGCGACTTTCTCCACGATCCCCTTGATGAGCCCGCCGACGAAGATCGCGAAGGTGGTCTCGAGCGGGAGGTACATCCCGACGGAAAAGAGCATCGGGCTCCGCACCTTCACCAGGATCATCGAGATCCCCATGGCGATGCCGACGATCACCAGCGGCCACGCCATCTCGCCGCCGACGATCCCCTGGGAGAGGGCCGCCATGAGCCCTGCCTGCGGGGCTGAAAGGTTCGGTCCACCGAAGCCGCCGTTCGCCGGGTTCTGCGCCAGGTCGGAGTTGTGCAGGACGTAGAGCGGGAAGAACATCACGAGACCGGCGATGATCACGCCGAAGATGTCCCCGACCTGCATCTTCCAGGGCGTGCCGCCGAGAATGTGCCCGACCTTGAGGTCCTGGAGCATCTCGCCGGCGACCGCCGCCGAGACGCAGCCGATCGCCGCGACCCCCAGCACCGCGGCGACCCCCTGGGTGCCCTTCGCGCCCACGATGACCATGGTCAGGGCCGCGACGATCGTGGTCGCCAGCGTCAGGCCGGAGATCGGGTTGTTGGACGAGCCGATCATGCCGACCAGGTTCCCCGACACGGCGGCGAAGAAGAACCCCGTGATGAGCATCACGATCGCGGCGAGGATGGCCGCGGGCAGGGCCTTCGTGAAGTAGAAGTAGAGGGCGACCATCAGCACGAACACCGCGATGATCCCGAAGCCGACGAACTTGAGGTTCATGTCCCGCTCGGTCCGCTCGGTCGCCGCCGCCGCCGTGGCCGACGCCCTGACGTCCGCGATGCTCCTCTTGAGGCCGGCGATCAGGTTCTTGCGCATGCGCCAGAGGGTGAAGCAGGCGCCCACGAGCATCCCGCCCACCGCGATCGGCCGGACGATCCTCCGATAGACTCCTGCGGTGAGAGCGGCCCAGTCGCCGCCGTACTGGTCGATCTGGGTCGGGCCGAGAAAGTAGACGAGGAGCGGGACGAACAGCCCCCACGCGAGCAGGCCGCCGGCGAAGTTCAAGGCGCCCAGCTCGGGTCCGATGATGTACCCGACACCGAGGTAGGCCGGCGTCGCCGCCGGCGCGGTGACGGTGGTGATGCCCCCGGCCGCGACCGTCTTGTCGCCGGCCAGCCGGACGAATCCGTCCTTGAGGCGCCCGACGCCCAGCTGGAACCGGTTGACGGCGTAATAGATGCCGAGACCGTCGAACGTCTCGGAGTCGGTCCTGCCCAGGAGCCGGATCAAGGCGCCGACCCCCATGGCCTGGAACAGCTGGATCGCCGCCGCCGCCCCGCGCTGCCCGGCCTTGTGGATCTCGCCCGCCGCCACCGACTCCGGGAACGGCAGGGTCGGGTCCTCGACCATCACTCTACGGAGGATCGTGACGAACAGGATCCCCAGGATGCCGCCGAGGATCATCAGGGCGGAGGCGGTCAAGTACTCGCTCAGCTGGCTGGGGCCCGGCTTGAACTTCCAGATCTGAAGCATGACGAACGCGGGGATGGTGAAGATCGCCCCCGCCGCCACGGACTCGCCGATGGATCCGACGGTCCTCGCGAAGTTTTCCTCCAGGATCGAGCCCTTGAACAGCTTGAGCACCGCCATCCCGATCACGGCCGCGGGGTAGGTGGCCGCAATCGTCATGCCGGCCTTGAGGCCCAGGTAGGCGTTCGCCGCCCCCAGGATCACGCACATGATCAGCCCGAGGACGAGCGCCCGGAGCGTGAACTCGCGCATGTCGGTGTTGGGCGGCACGAACGGCTTGTGAGGCGTCTCGCTCATGAGGTCTCCTTCGCCCTGCGCTTCGGCGCGCACCGTCCCGACCCCGGCCGGGGCGCCGACGGAACCGGGATTCTACTTCAAAACGGGGTCAGAGCTTGATTCTTGCCTCGCCGAGACGAGGCAGCGGGCCCGCTCGCCGATTCGAGCCAAAGGGGCAAGAATCAAGCTCTGACCCCGTCAGGGGTTCGCTTCCAGCACCCGGCGGAAGTTGGTCCCGGCGATCTTGGCGATCGAGGCCTCGGAGAACCCCCTCTCCCGCATCCGGTCGAGGATCGCGGGGAAGGCGCTGCAGTCTGGAACCCCGTCCGGCAGGTCGGGGACGCCGTCGAAATCGGAGCCGAACGCGACGAAATCGTCCCCGACCAGGCGGACGACGTGCTCCACGTGGTCCACGATCCGGTCGAGCGGGGGGCGGGTCGGGGTCATCCGCTCGCGCATCGTGCGGGCGAGCTTGCGCGACGCTTCGGCCCTGCGGACGGGGTCGTGGAGGTGCTCCCGCTCGACCTCCTGGAGCGCCGTGAACAGGTCCCCCAGCTCGGCGTGCTGCCGCCGGGAATACGCGCCGTCGAGGAACCCCGGGTAGAAGTTGATCCCGACGAGCCCGCCGTGGTCCGCGAGGATCCGGATCTGGTCGTCGGTGAGGTTCCGCGCGCACGGGCAGAGTGCCGACGCCCCCGAGTGCGACGCGATGAAGGGGCGGCGCGAGAGGCGGGCCACGTCCCGAAACGTCGTCTCGTGGACGTGGGAGACGTCCACGACGATCCCTATCTCGTTCATCGCGGCGACGACCTTTTCGCCGAACGACGTGAGCCCCTCGAAGTCGCAGCGCTCCTCGCCCGAGGACGCGGCCCAGGGGAGGTTCCTGGCGTGCGTCAGGGTCATGTAGCGGACGCCGCGGGCGCGGAGGCGCTCGAGATTCGAGAGGCTCTCCTCGATCGCGTGCCCGTTCTCCACGGCGAGGATCGCCGCGGTCCTCGCTCCCCGCTCGATCACCCGGTCGGCCTCGGCGGCCGTCTCGACCTTCACGAGCGCTCCGCCGGACAGCGCGCAGGCAGCCTCGACCCCGTCGAGTAGATCCATCGCCTCCCGGAACGCGCGGTCCTTCGGGAGCACCGAGGAAACGTAGGTCGCGAACAACTGGAGGGTCACAGCGCCCCGGTCGAGGCGCTCGAGATCCACATGCCCCTCGGGATTCCCGGACGAGAGGTCCGCGCCCGCCTGGATCTCGAGCGCCGTGTCGCAATGCAGGTCGGTGACGGGGGTTCTCATCCCTGACCTCCCTTTCGTGGCCCGAGCTTATACGTCGGGCCGGCGTCGCGGGGCAAGGGAGAGCTTGCCGTTGGACGGGGTTGACCCCGAGCCAGGTATGACGTATAGTCATACTAGGAGGTTGCTCATGGCCCGATCCAAGGTGGCTATCTCTCTCGACGAGTCGACACTGGACCGTCTCGATAGGCTGGTCCGCCGGGCGGTTTTCCCCAATCGGAGCCAGGCGATCCAACAGGCCGTGGACGAGAAGCTTGCTCGGCTGGAAGGCAGTCGTCTTGCACGCGAATGTGCGAGGCTCGATCCCGCCTTCGAGAAGGCCCTTGCGGAAGAGGGGTTATCCGAGGAGCTCTCGCAATGGCCCGAATACTGAGGGGCGACGTCCGGTGGGCCGACCTGAACCCTGTCCGCGGAAGCGAGCAGGCGGGGAACCGTCCCGTCCTTGTTCTCAGTCACGACGTTTTCAATGAACGATCCGGAACCGTCATTGCCGTGGCCCTGACGAGCCAACCGCCGCGAGCGGGGTTTCCCCTCACCCTCGAGCTTCGGGCGAAAGGATTGCCCAAGCGATCCTGGGTGAAGATCAGCCAGATCCGGACGCTTGCTGTCGAACGGATCGGCTCGCGCCTTGCGCGGGCGACACCGGAGGAGCTGGCGGAGATTGTCGAAGGATTGACCGAGATCATCGGAACCTGACTGCGGCATTCAGCCGACGGCCTCGGCGCCCACCTCCACGAGCAGATCGCCGACACGCTGTGCATCATGCGCTTCGACCTGCTCTAGTCCGCTCCGCGGACCGACCTGCGCCTACCGTGGCCCACCCTCGCCTCGGCCCGGGCAGTCGGCTGAGCCGCGGCGAAGAAGGGTATGATCCGTCCGGGTCGCGGGAACCTGGAGACACCGATTTCACGGGGCGGAGGTCGGGAATGAAGGCACTGCATCTCCTCGTGGCGGCGATTCTCATCGCGGGAGCGAGCGTCTCCGCCGCGACCGAGCCTCGACAGGGCGCAGCGGCGGAGCAGGCCGCCAGGACCCTCATAAGGACCGAGATCGATCCGGCGACGTTCGACGAGCTATACGTCCAAGCATCCCGCGCGGCCGTGCAGAACCTCGAGGCGGCCGTTCAACCGTCGCTCCAGCGCGCCTTGACCGACGACGAGAGGAAGCGCCTCTCGCTGTTCTGGCAACGGAAGATGCGCGAATTGCTGCCGTACTCGGCGATCGAGGATCGGCTGGTTCCACGGGTCACGAAGCAGCTCTCCCTCGAGGAGCTGCAGGAGATCAACCGGTTCAACGGCTCTCCCGTCGGTCGAAAGCTCGCCGAGGTGCAGGCGGTGATCTCCTTTGAGGCCAGGGCGTCGGGCGAGCAGATGGGAAAGAGGCTCGCAGACAAGGACTGGCAGGCCAAGGTCGACGAAGAGCTGAAGCGGGAGTTTCCTCTGTGGTTCCCGACACCCGGACCGGGAAAGTAGGCGGATCGCAGGCTCGACGGGTTGCCGGCCGCGACGGCCGGAGAGAGGTCGGACATGAACGGCTCGAGACTCAAGCTGGCCGTCGCCCCCGGAGGGCACGCTGGCTCGTAGGCTCGCCGCCGCGCTGCTGCTGACCTCGATCGTCGGCGCTTCCCGGAGTGCCGCCGCGGGCGGAACCATTCTCGTGTCCGCCGCGAGCAGCCTCAAGGAGGCGGCCCGGGAGGCGGCGGATCGGTTCGAGGCCGAGCACCCCGGGACCGGGGTCGTGGTCAACGCGGCCGCCTCCGGCGTCTTGCTACGCCAGATCGAGGAGGACGCCCCGGTGGATCTCTTCCTGAGCGCCTCCCGCGACGAGATCGGGCGCCTCGAGCGCGCCGGCCGGATCGAGATCGGGGCGGCACGTCCTTTCGCCTCGAACCGCCTGATCGTCATCGTGCCGGCGGGGAGCAGCCCGCCGGCGACGCTCGCGGGCCTCGCGGATCCGCGCTTCGACCGGATCGCGATCGGGAACCCGAGGACGGTCCCGGCGGGGCGCTACGCCGAGCAAGCGCTCCGATGGGCGGGGATCCGGGACGCGGTCGCTTCCCGCCTCGTCCCCGGCGAGAGCGTCCGCCAGGCGTTGGAATACGTCGCCCGGGGCGAAGCGGCGGCCGGGCTCGTGTACGCGACGGACGCCCGCGCGCTCGGGAGGAAAGTCACGTTGGGCCCCGCGGCGCCCGAGGGCTCCCACGATCCGATCGTCTACGTGGCGGCTCCGCTCCGCGACGCGCCGCACCGTACGGAGGCCGCCGCGCTGCTGGCGTTTCTTCTGTCGGAGGAGGGGCGCCGGATCCTGGCGCGCCACGGCTTCCTCCCTCCTCCCGCGCCATGATCTTCTCCGCCCTCCGGCTCTCGGTGACCGTGGCGCTCGCGTCCACCGCGCTCGTCGCCGGGGTCGGGACGCTAGCGGGATGGCTTCTCGCGCGGTCGCGCTTCCGGGGTCGCGAGACGCTGGACGCCGTGCTCAACCTGCCGCTCGTCCTCCCGCCCACGGTGACCGGCTACTACTTGATCGCCCTGCTCGGCCGTCGCGGCCTCCTGGGAACGCCGCTTTACCGGTTCACGGGCTGGTCCGTCCCGTTCACGTGGGTCGCCTGCGTCGCGGCGGCCTCGGTCATGGCGTTCCCGCTGATGGTCCGATCGGCGCGCGTGGCGTTCGAGGGGATCGATCCGAGACAAGAGATCGCGTCGGCGAGCCTCGGGCACGGGCGCGTCTCGTACCTGCTCAGGGTCGCCCTCCCGATGGCCCGGCGGGGGCTGGCTTCGGGAGTCGTCCTCGCGTTCGCCCGCTCGATCGGGGAGTTCGGCGCCACCCTGATGCTCGCGGGGAACATCCCGGGCCGGACGCAGACCCTGCCGCTGGCGATCTACGACGCGGTCCTCGCCGGGGAGGACCGGACGGCGCTCGCGCTCTCCGCGCTCCTCACCGCCGTCTCGGTCGGGGTGATGCTCGCGGCGGGTCGCCTCGGGCGGAGGCGGGCGTGAACGGCTTCTCGGTGGACATCGCCGTCGAGCGGCCCGGGACGCCGGGCCGCCCGTTCCGGCTCGAGGCCGCGTTCGAGACCGAAGGCGGCTTCACTGTCGTGTTCGGCCCGAGCGGAGCCGGCAAGAGCACGCTCCTCCTCGCGATCGTGGGGGCGATACGGCCGGTGCGCGGGAGGATCGTCGCGGGGGGCAGGGTGTTGTTCGACTCCGACCACGGGATCGACCTGCCGACCCGCGAGCGGCGCCTCGGGATCGTGTTCCAGGACGCGTTGCTCTTCCCCCACCTCGACGCCCGGCGCAACGTGGAGTTCGGCCTCCGCGGCCGGGATCGGCGCGGCCGCGCGGAGGAGATCCTCGCGCGGGTGGAAGCGGCGGGGCTCGCCGGCGGTTTCCCTGAGGAGCTGTCGGGGGGCGAGCGCCAGCGGGTCGCCCTCGCCCGGGCGCTTGCCGCGGAGCCGGCGGGGCTCCTGCTGGACGAGCCGTTCTCCGCGCTCGACCCGGGGTCCCGCGAGGGCCTGGGCGCCGTGGTCGCCGGGCTCCAGCGCGAGACCGGGCTCCCGTTCCTCCACGTGACCCACGACCTGGGCGAGGCGCTCCGTCTCGGGACGAGCCTCGTGGTCCTCGACGGTGGCAACGTCGTCCAGACGGGGCCGCCGGTCGAAGTGCTGTCCGCCCCCGCGCGGGCGGCGGTGGCGCGGGCGGTCGGCTTCGAGAACGTGTTCACCGGGACCGTTCTGCGGCACGCGCCGGAGGAGGGGTGGAGCGAGGTGGATCTCGGCGGGACGCGGGTCGAAACGGGTCTCCTCGCTGAGCCACCCGGAAGCCGCGTCGCGCTCGGGCTTCGCGCGGGCGACGTGATCGTATCGGTCGAGAGGATCGCCGGGACCTCCGCTCGGAACGTCCTCGAGGGGACGGTGGTCGCGGCGGAGCGCCGCGGCCCGGTGGTCGAGCTGGTCGTGGCGACGCCGGTGCGCTTCCGGGCCATCGTGACGCCCGCCGCCGCTCGCGCGCTCTCGCTGGCCCCCGGCCGCCGCGCGTGGCTCCTCGTGAAAGCCCTTGCGTTCCACCGCCTCGAGTAGCGACGTCCGCGTCAGGACCGGAGGCGGTACACCGCGTCGAAGGGAGCGGGGCCAGGGATCCGCTCGATCCCGCGCGACGGGTTCGCGGCGAGCCGCTCCAGAACGTGGAAGGCGGTCTCGGCCTCGTCGGGGGCGCCGGCGGCCGCCGCCAGAGCCTCCGCGGTGGCCCCATCGTGCCCTCGGGCGCGGAGCGCCTCGAGGAGCCGCCGCTGGAGGTCGAGCACCGCGGCCGCCGCCTTCTTGCCCGCCTCGACTCCCGGTTGGTGGTAGGCGTTGACGTTCACGAGGGTCGCGTAGAACCCGACCGCCCGCTCGAACAGCGCGACGAGCGCGCCGACGCTCTTCGGACCGACGTCCGGCAGCGTGATGGTGAGGGACGGGCGGCCGCTTTCGTGGAGGGCACGACGGGTCCCGAGCAGGAAGCCGCCGAGGTAGTCCCCCGTCGTGACCCCCGGCTCGACCTCGACGCCCTTCCCCTCCCGGTCCCTCAGCACCTCGATGAACGTCACGAAGAAGTTCGGCACGCCGTCCCGGAGCTGCTGCACGTACGCGTGCTGGTCGGTCGAGCCCTTGTTCCCGTAAACGGCGATCCCCTGGTGGACCGTGCGGCCGTCGAGGTCCTTCTCCTTCCCCAGGGACTCCATGACGAGCTGCTGCAGGTAGCGGCTGAACAACGCCAGCCGGTCCTTGTACGGCAGCACCACCATGTCCTTCGCGCCCTTTCCGCCGCCGGCGTGGTGCCACGAGAGCGCCAGGAGCGCCGCGGGGTTCTTCGCCGCCTGGCGCGAGCGCGTCAGCCCGTCCATCGTCGCGGCTCCCTTGAGCATCTCGCGGACGTCGATCCCCTGGAGCGCCGCGGGTAGGAGTCCGACCGCGGACATCTCCGAGGTCCTGCCGCCGACCCAGTCCCACATCGGGAACCGGTCGAGGAAGCCGTGCTCCGACGCGAACCGGTCGAGGGCACTCCCCTCCCCCGTCACGGCCACCGCGTGGCGGCCGAAGTCGAGCCCGCGCGCGGCGTACGCGGCGGACGCCTCCAGCATTCCGTTCCGGGTCTCGGGGGTCCCGCCCGACTTGGAGATGACGACGGCGAGGGTGCTGTCGAGGCCCTTCCCGATCCCCGCCAGGACCCGGTCGATGCCGTCGGGATCGGTGTTGTCCAGGAAATGCGGGACCATCGGGGCGTTGAGCGCGCCGAGCGCGTCGGCGACGAACTCGGGCCCGAGGGCGGAGCCCCCGATCCCGATGACGAGCAAGTGCCGGAACCGCTCCGCGCGCTGCGGCCGGACCTGACCGTCGTGGACCCGCGAGGCGAAGTGGAGCACCTTCGCGAGCGTCCGGCGGATCGCGTCGGCGATCTCGGGCGACGGCGACAGCTCCGGCGCGCGGAGCCAGTAGTGTCCGACCCTCCTCTTTTCGTCCGGGTTCGCGATTGCGCCCGCCTCGAGCGCCTCCATCGCGTCGAGCGCGCGCAGCAGCGGCGCCTCCATGGTCCGCAGGATGTCCGCCGGGAGGTCCATCCGGCTGACGTCCAGCCGGAAGCCGAGATCGGGCGCGTCGAAAAGCCAGGCTCGGTAGCGGTCCCAGAGCTGGGTCGAGGTCATGGCTCCCTCCGCGAAGAGGATACCCCGGTCCCGCGATCGACCGCGGGACGGGTCACAGCTCCTTCTCGATCCAATTCGCCTTCTCCATCCGTCGGAGAATCGTGTCCACGTGGCGACGGTACGCCCGGCTCCGCGAGCCGGGATGCCAATCCTCGGGATCCGGCAGCGAGGCCGCGAGCGCGGCCGCCTCCTCGTCGGTCAACTCCGCGGCGGACCTCCCGAACCAGCGCCGCGAGCCCGCCTCGGCCCCGTACACGCCCGGCCCCAGCTCGACGACGTTCAGGTACAGCTCCAGGATGCGCCGCTTCGAAAGATGCCTCTCGATCTGCCGGGTGAGGATCGCTTCCTCGACCTTCCGGAGCGGGTTCCGCGATGGGGAGAGCCAGAGGTTCTTCGCGAGCTGCTGCGTGATCGTGGAGGCGCCGCGGGGCATCTCCTTGTCCTCGATCGCATCGCGCACCGCGTTCTTCATCTCCTCGACCTCGAAGCCGTGGTGCGAGAAGAAGCCGATGTCCTCCCCGACGAGCACCGCACGCTTGAGCGCGGGAGAGATCGCCGCGTACGGGACCCAGGTCCAGGAGACTCGGTCGCTCTTTCCTTCCGCGCGCCGCTCGGCCCGATAGCGCTCGATGAACGCGGTGGTCGTGGGATTCTCCGCGGCGAGGCGGGCCACGTCCGGCCAGGTCAGCGCCTCCCACGCCGCATACCCGCCGGCCGCCAGGAGGGCGAGCACGACCGCCGTCAGGCAGCCGCTCCGCCGCCGCCGCTTCCGCCCGCCGGACTTCCGCGCGCCCATTGGCCGCGAATGATAGCGCCCGCGCTCCGCCTCCGGAAAGACTCCTCCCGGCGACGTGGCAGGAGCGCGGCCGAGCCCGCGACGCGAGGCCGCGCGATGCCCGAGCGAGGAGCGAGGCACAGCGCCGAGCAACGAGCGTTCGCGGGGAGGAGTCTTTCCGGAGGCGGAGCGCGCGACCTATCGCCCGGCGGTGCTGCGGGCGTTGCCATCGCGGGGACCTCGACCTAGACTCCGACCTGGCGGGGACAGGGGGTGCCGCGTGAAGGGAACGCTCTCCTTCCATCCGGTGGAACTGGCCTTCTTCGACGAGACCGTCGCTCCCCTTGCGTCCGGTCGCAAAATCGATCCGGAGCCGTTCTTGGCCGAGGCGATCAGGGTCCGGAAGATCCACTGGCAGGTTCGCCGGTACACGCGCGCGATCGAGACGGTCCTGGCGGTCGCCGGGCCGCCGCCGCCGCCGGACGGGGCGGGGCTCTGGGGAAACGTCAAGGCCTACCTGGAGAAGTTCGACTGGCGCCCCGACGACCTCACGAAGCGGGTATTGCAGTCGATCGATCCGGACCTGCACCTCTACGGCCGCCCGTTCTTCGTTGCGGAGGCGTCCGCGGCGAAGGTGGTGGAGACCGTGGACCGCTATCGCGGCGCTCCGTCGCCCGGAGCGGCCGAGGCGATCGCGAAGGAGCAAATCGCGCGCCTCGATCCGGAGCTTTCGCACGGGCTCGCTCCCGAGGACGGGCCTGACCTCTGCCCGGACAGTCTTCACCGCGCCGACCTCCTGGGAGCGCTCGCGCGGATCCACGAGATCGCCTCGGCGGCGCGCGCCGGACGGGTCTTTACCGATGGACAGGCCGAAGCGAGGCCGGCCGTCGAGGTGCTGCGCGACGAGATGCCGTGGCGCGCCGTGAGCCTCCACGCGCGCATCGTCCCGTTCTGGACCGCCCGGGGGGTGGACGGTCTCGAGACGATCTGCCGCGCCGCGCGTGTGCTCGCGCCGGACTCCCTCGTCCCCGCGTGGCGGCTGTTCGCCGGGGCCTGCGACGAGTTCCCGGACCTCAAGGCATCGCTGCACCAGGAGGTCAAGGGGGAGCGGGACGTCGGCGCCTTCGTCGCCCCCCAGGACGTCCCGCGGCTGCTGGACTTCCTGAACGCGGAGGGCGCCCGGATCATCGAGGCGGCCGCCCGGCAGGACGAGGGACGGGCCTGCGCCACGCTGCTCCACAAGATCCGGGAGTGCGCCGCCTACGCGGTCCGACACGGCCTGGGCTACCTCGAGGCTTCGGGGATCCTCCCGCCCGATCTCGAAGAGGGCTTTACGGCGGGCGGCTGACCCTCCCCCACCCCCGGCCCGCGCTCAGATTCCCGGAGCGCCGCCCCGCTCGGCGGTGAGCCGCCGGCTGCCGAAGGGCTCCGCGTGCACCGCGATCCGCGTGAGCTCCGGGACCGCATCCCGGAAGGCACTCTCCAGGCGATCGGTCAGCTCGTGCGCCTCCGCGAGCGATGTGTCCGCCGGCACGAAGCAGTGGCACGAGAGGTACACTCCGGCCGCGGTCCGCGCGAGCATCATGTCGTGGACCGACCCTTCGCCCGCCAGGCTCCGGGCGACTGCGAGGACCCGCACCTCGAGATCGCGGCGCACCGCGTCGTCGAGGCTCCCCACGGACTCCGGGGTCTCCTCGTGCAGCTCCAGATGGATGTCCACCCGCCCCACCCCGGCGACCTCGCGCAGGATCCGGGCCTCGACCCGGTCCGCGATCGCGTGTCCCTCGCCGAGGCTCATGTTGCCCGGCAGCTCGAGGTGGAGGTCCGCGTGGACGCGGGGCGGCTCGCCGCGGATCGTGATGTTGTGCCCGTGCACACCTTCCATGGCGACCGCGGTCGCGACCCTCTGGTGCAGGGACTCGCTGCCGTCCTGCCGCGCCTTGAGCTCCACGGTGACGCCGGCGTTCGAGCCGACCACGGCAACGACCCGCTCGCGCGCGCCCTGCGCGATCCTCTCCGCCTCGGCGAGAGGCAGCCCTCGCTCGACGGCCAGCTCCACGTCGGCGAACACCCGGTCGCCGGCCTGGCGCAGGCGGACGCGCGGCGCGCCCTCCTGCCCCTCGACCCCCTCGAGTGCCGCGACGACCAGGTCGGTCAGCCGGGAGGGGGCGCGGTCGAGGAGCATGTCCGCGGCACGGCGTCCCAGCTTCCAGGAGAGCGCGAGGACGATCAGAGCCACGAGGCTGGCCGCGACCGGGTCGGCCAGCGTGAGCCAGGGCACACCCATTTCCCGGGCGAGAAGAACGCCGAGGAGCCCCGCGACGACCACCGACGACGAGGCGATGTCCGTGCTGAAGTGCAGGGCGTCCGCCTCGAGCGCCTGGCTTCCGCTCTTCCGGGCGACCCGCCTCAGGTCCCGCGAACGCAGGATGTCCACGACGATGGATACGCCCATGACCGCGAACGCCCAGAGCGAGGGGTCGACCTCCGGCCCGGCGCCGAGGATCCGCCTGGAGGCCTCCCACAGGATCCAGAAGGAGGTCAGCACCAGCAGCAGCGTCTCGCCCAGGGCCGTGAGATTCTCGATCTTGCCGTGGCCGTACGGGTGCTCCTCGTCGGGCGGACGCCAGGAGGTCCGCACCGCGAACCAGGTCATCGCCGCCGCCACGAGGTCCAGCGCCGAGTGCGCCGCCTCCGCCAGGATGCCGAGGGAACCGGTGGCGAGCCCCGCCGCGACCTTGATCGCGGTCAGCGTGAGTCCGGCCCAGACCGAGCGGCCGGCTGCCCGCTGCTTCTCGCGGATGAGCGCCGCCCGTTCCGCGTCGAGATCATCGATTCCGGTCACGCTTCCTCCGGGGAACGCGCGCGAGCCTCTTCTTGTATCAGAAGCCCGGCGCCGTGGAAAGCGGCGACGAAGCCGTTGCCGGAGGAGGGCCACTGGTGACACAATCCACCCGCGGAAGCCGGGCCAAGGCGGGGCGCTGCTCCGGACGGAGGCGAGGACATCGGGGGAGTTGGCCCGGGGGTCGTCCCGCCGGCCTCTTGTCCCCGCCGGAACGTCGTCCATGAACTCGATCCGAACGCCGGTCTCGTTGGCGGCGGAGCGCGCGGTCCGGTACCTGCGCGATCGGCGAGAGCCCGTCGGCAGCGGGGAGCTCGCACACGCCGTCCTGAGGACACGGGTGCGGGACGAGGAGATGGCGCGCCGGGTCCTCGAGACCGCGTTCGCCTCGGACCCGAGGCTCTCCTTCGAGGACGGAGCCTGGCGCGTGCGCGCCGTGCGGACCGCCCGGGCCGGCGCGGCGGGGCCGGCGCACGCGGCTCCCACCGAGCCCCCCCGCGTGCTGCTCCTGGTCCGGGGAGGAAGTCTCTCGCGAGGGTCCGGGTTCACGATCAACGATGTCGCCGCGATCCGGATCGAGGGGGACATCGTGGTGGCGGCCTGCGGGGGCGAGGTGATCGGTCGCTCCGCGGGCACGGACCTCAAGCACGCGGTCCGGGAGATCCTCGTGGGCGCGGTCCCCGTTCTCCACGATCCTCCCGGCGCGGTCGCCGCGCTCGAGCGGTGGATCGACGAGCCGCTCGACTCGCCGGTCTCGCTCCGCCGGCTCGGCCAGGATCGCCTCGGCCTCGCCGCGCGGCACGACCTCGAGGCCCTGGTGGCCCGGCTCGATCTCCCCTGGCGCGACTCCGACGATCCGCTCGATCTCGTCGAGACGGTGGACGCTGCCCTCTCGGCGCTAAGGCGCCCCGGAGAGGATCTCGACGCGCTCAGGACCGCCTGCCGGCGCGGCGCCCCTCCGCCGGACTGGTCGCGCTTCGCGTTCGGCAGGGAGTTCCTCCGGGAGATCCCTCACGTGGCCGGGACCTACCGGTTCTACGACGCGCAGGGGGACCTTCTCTACGTCGGCAAGTCCAGGAACCTCCACGCCCGGGTCGGATCCTACTTCCGCGAGGTGCGCTCCCGCCCCGCCCGCGTCCAGGGGCTTCTGGACGCCCTGCACCGGATCGAGCTCACGCCCGTGGGCTCGGACCTCGAGGCGGTGCTCCGGGAGGCGGCGGCAATCCGCCGCCGGCGCCCCTCCCACAACGTGCAGCGGAAGCAGCACCCGCGCCGCAGGCACGAGGCCCGGCTCCGCTCGATCCTGATCCTCGAGCCGGCGTCTCCCCCGAATGTCCTGTGGGCCTACCTCCTTCGCGACGCGCGGCTCCTCGACCGAGTGGGGATCGGCCGGAGGGGCGGCGGGCTCCGGCGGATTCAGCGGATTCTCGAATCCCGGTTCTTCTCGTACGAGCCCGGCCCGGCGACGCCCCCGGGCCCCGACGTGGACGTCGACGTGGTCGCGCGGTGGCTCGCGCAGAACCGGGACCGGGTGGTCGCCTTCGATCCCACCCAACTGCGCTCGGCGCGGGAGGTCATCACGCGCCTCAGACTGTTCCTCGCGCAGGGAACCCCCTTCGAGCCGGACGGCACGCCCACCACCGTCCGCTGACCGCGGCGGCGCCACCCGCGCTGGTATACTGGCGCGCGGCGCGACGGGTCCGCTGTCCGCGCCGGCGCCAGACGATGACCGCACTTTATATTCTCCTCGCGCTCGGACTGGTCCTGCTCAACGCGTTCTTCGTGGCCACCGAGTTCGCGATCGTCAAGGTCCGCGACACCCGGATAGAAGAGCTCGTGGAGGGGGGCCTCAAGCGGGCCGCCGCGGTCCAGAAGGTCCTCCGGAACCTCAACGCGTACCTTTCCGCCTGCCAGCTCGGCATCACCATCGCATCCCTCGGCCTGGGATGGGTCGGCGAGCCGGCCTTCGGTTGGCTGATCGAGCCGCTGTTCCCCGGAGGCGGCCCGGAGCGGAGCCTGGCGGTGCGCTCCGCCTCGCTGACCGCCGCCTTCCTCGTCATCACGGCGCTCCACGTCGTCGTGGGCGAGCAGGCGCCGAAGATCCTCGCCTTGGAGCGCCCGGAGGCGATCGCGCTCCTCGTCTCGCGGCCGATCCGGATCTTCCACGCCACGTTCTTCCCTCTGATCGCGCTGCTGAACTGGGCGGCGGGAATCACGGTGCGCGCGCTCGGGCTCGCCCCTGCCGCCGCCGCGGACGGTGCCGCGCACAGCGGAGAGGAGCTGCGCATGATCCTCGCGGGGAGCCACGCCGCCGGAGCGATCTCCACGACCCACGCCAGGCTCCTCGAGAACGCGCTGGACTTCGCCGACCGGACGGTGCGCCAGATCATGGTGCCGCGAGGCGACGTGGAGTTCCTCGACGTGAACCGCCTCTACGCGGCCAACCTCGCGGTGGCCCGGGCCGGCGGGCACACCCGTTACCCGCTCTGCGACGGCGACCTCGACCACGTGATCGGCGTCGTGAACATCAAGGACCTGTTCCTGTCGCCGCCGAGGAGCGGGGAAGAGGCGGACTTGAAGGCGGTGGCGCGGGAGCCGCTGCTCCTGCCCGAGAGCCTGCGGCTCGAGCGGGCGCTCGCGCTGTTCCAGAAGCGACACCTCCACCTCGGGATCGTGCTGGACGAGTACGGCGGGACTTCGGGCATGGTCACCCTCGAAGACGTGCTGGAAGAGCTTACGGGCGAGATCCAGGACGAGTTCGACCAGGAGCCGCCCAAGGTCCTGGACATCGGCGCGGGCCGCTTCTCGGTGGACGCCGCCCTCCCGCTGGACGAGATCGAGGAGAAGCTGGGGATCATGGAGGAAGTGGACGAGGAGGTGGACACGCTGGGCGGGCTCGCCGTCGCGCGTCTCGGGAGAATCGCGAAGGTCGGGGACGCCGTGGAGCTCGGGGGGCGTCGCGTCGAGGTCACGCGGGTCCGCGGCCGCCGCATCCTGCGGCTGCTGGTGCACCCGCCGGAGGAATCGGGGGAGGCATGACCGTGCGAGCGAGCAAGGTCGCGGAGCCCGGCGGTCCGCAGCCCGAGCGCTCGGGATACACTCAGGAGGTCGCAATGAATCTGATTGCGGTGAGGATCGACAAGCCCGCGGAGATGAACTTCGTGCTCGGCCAATCTCACTTCATCAAGACCGTCGAGGACGTCCACGAGGCGGTGGTCGGCACGGTCCCGTCCGCGAAGTTCGGCCTGGCGTTCTGCGAGGCGTCCGGGCCGTGCCTCGTGCGGGTCAGCGGGAACGACGAGAAGCTGCAGGCCCTGGCGGCGGCGAACGCGTCCGCGATCGGCGCGGGGCACTCCTTCATCCTTTTCCTGGAGAACGCCTTCCCGGTGAACGTCCTGAACGCCATCAAAGCGGTCCCCGAGGTCTGCCGGATCTTCTGCGCCACCGCCAACCCGGCGACGGTGATCGTGACCGAGTACGACGGCGGCCGGGCGATCCTCGGCGTGGTGGACGGCGTCTCGCCGAAGGGGGTGGAGTCTCCGGGAGACCGGGAGCACCGGTTCGCGTTCCTCCGCAGGATCGGCTACAAGCTGTCCTGAGCCCGCGCCCATGAAGCGACACCCGGACGGGAGCGGTTCGCTCGTCGAGCGCATGAGGACCCGGGGCCTGAGGCTCACGGGCCAGCGGCGCCTCCTGGCGGAGCTGCTCGACGGGGCCGAGACGCACCTCGACGCGGAGACGGTGTTCCGGCTCGCGCGGCGCCGCGACCCGAGCATCCACCGGGCCACCGTGTACCGCACGCTCAACCGGCTGAAGCGGCTCGGTCTCGTGGACGAGCTGGACCTCATGCACGTGACCGGGGAGCGCCACTTCTACGAGGTGCGCCCCAGCGAGTTCCACATCCACCTGGTCTGCACGTCCTGCGGCCGTGTGGAGGAGCCGGGAGGAGCCTTCTGGGAGGATCTCAGGCGGAGGGTCGAGAGGGAGACGGGCTTTACGCCCGAGGTCGTGCGGCTCGAGATGGGCGGCCTCTGCTCGCGGTGCCGCGGTCGCAAGGCCGAGTCCCGGGGGTGACGCGCCCCACGAAGAGGAAATGAGAATGCCGATGACGGTTCACGGCTTGATTCGGAAGCATCGCCCCGTCTGGAACCTCACCGTCCGGAACCCGTTCGTCAGCGGGGTCCACGACGGGACGTTGCAGCATGAGCTGTTCGACGCGTGGCTCGTCCAGGCCCGCCACCTGCTGGACGGTCACTTCGCGCCGGTGTGTCGCCTGCTCGCCTCCGCCCCACGTCGGGACAGACCCTTGCTGCTCGAAGGACTCGAGATCATCCAGGCCGAGCTCGACTGGTACCGGGGGCTTCTGGCCGAGCGCGGCCTCGACCCTTCCGCTCCGCTCCACCCGATCATGCTCACGATGAAGAACCAGGTGGGCGCGCTCGGCTTCGAGCCGTACGTCGTCGGGCTCGTCGCGTTCTGGACGCAGGGCAGGACCTACGTGGACGCCTGGACCAGAAAGCGCGAGCCTAGGGGTGCGTACCGAGCGTTTCTCCGGCGCTGGGGCGATCCGCGCGCCGGAGTCTGGGTGCAGCGCCTCGGCCGCGCCGCGGACCGCGCGCTCGCCGACGCCACGCCGCATGAAAGGATGGCGGCCGAGGAAGCCTTCCTCCGCGTGGTGCACGACAAGCTCTCGTATTGGGTGATGACGCTGGGCTGATCACCTTATCAGCGCATACCGCAGCACGAACAGCGCTCCGAGCGCGTACACGAGCCACGAGGCTTCCCGCGGACGGCCGGACAGGAGCTTGAGCGCCGGGTACGCGATGAAGCCGAAGGCGATTCCGTCGGCGATCGACCAGCTGAACGGGATCCCGGCCAGCACCAGGAACGCCGGGAACGACTCGGTGATGTCCGTCCAGTCGACCCTCACGAGGTTCCGCGCCATCAGGCTCCCGACCACGATCAGGGCCGGAGCCGTGAGGGGCTGCAGCACGGCGCCTCCCTCCACGGGGACCCCGCCGCCCACCATCCGGACCAGTGGCGCCGTGAAGAGAGCGAGGAGGAACAGCGCACCCGTCACCATGTTCGCGAGGCCGGTCCGCGCCCCCGCCTCGACTCCGGTCGCGCTCTCGATGTACGCGGTCACCGTGGACGTCCCGAGGAGCGACCCGAGGACGGTGCCGGACGAGTCGGCCATGAGGGCCCTCGTCGCCCGGGGAAGCTTCCCGTCGCGGAGGAAGCCGGCCTGCTCGCCGATGCCGATCAGCGTGCCGATGGCGTCGAAGACCGCCATGAACAGGAAGAGAACCACCACGTGGATCATCCGCGGGTCGAGCGCGGCGGCGAGGTCGAGCTTGAACGCCGTGGGCGCGAGCGACGGCGGCGCCGCGAACAGCCCCTGCCACTTCACGAGCCCCGTGCCCCACGCCAGCAGCGTGGCCGCCACGATTCCCAGCAGGATCGCCCCCCGGACGCGCCGAGCCATGAGCACCACGGTGACCGCGAGCCCGGCGCACGCCACGAGCGTCGGGAGCCTGCCGAGGCTCGCAAGGTGCAGGATCCCGCCCGCCGCCGGCTTCTCTACGATTCCGGCGTTGATCATGCCGATGAACGCGATGAAGAGGCCGATGCCGGCTGCAATGGCGTGCTTCAGGCTCCGGGGGATCGCGTCGATGATCAGCTCCCTTATCCTCAGGAAGGTCAGCAGGAAGAACGCGATCCCGGAGACGAAGACTGCGGCGAGGACCACCTGCCACGGCACTCCCATCCCCACGACGACCGTGAGGAAGAAGAAGTTCTCTCCCATCGCGGGGGCCATGGCGATCGGGTAGTTCGCGAGCAGGCCCATCACCCAGGTGGCGGCCCAGGCGGACAGGCAGGTGGCGGCCATGACCGCGCCGAAGTCCATCCCGGCCTGGGAGAGCACCGCCGGGTTCACGAAGACGATGTACGCCATGGTCATGAACGTGGTCACGCCGCCCAGGATCTCGGCTCGAACGGTCGTCCCGTTCTCCTGCAGATGGAAGATCCTCTCGAGCATGGCGGTCACCTCAGCGCGAGGCGGGGGCGCTCCCGGCGAGGCCGAGATCGTCCGCGACCGACCGCATCGCGTCGAGGACGAACGCGATGTGCGCATCGAGATCCATCCCAACGAGGGCGGCCCCCTCGACGATCTCGTCCCGGTTCACCGCCCGGGCGAAGGCCTTGTCCTTCATCCGTCTCCTCACGGAAGGGACCTTGAGGTCGTGGAGCGACTTCGTCGGGGTCACGAGGGCGCACGCGGTCAGGAAGCCACACAGCTCGTCGCAGGCGAAGAGGGCCTTCTCGAGGTCCGTCTCGCGCGCGACGCCGGTGTACGAAGCGTGGGACATGACGGCGCGGCGGAACCACTCCGGGTAGCCTCGCGCCTCGAGGATCTCCGCGCCCCGCCAGGGATGGTTCTCCGCGTCGGGCCAGCGCTCGTAGTCGAAGTCGTGCAGGAGCCCGACGAGCCCCCACGCGTGCTCGTCCTCCCCGAGGCGCCGCGCGTGGGCGCGAAGCGCCGCCTCCACGCCCAGCGCGTGCTTCAAGAGCCCCGGCCCCTCGGTGTGCTCCCGGAGCAGCGCCATCGCCTCTTCCCTCGTCGGAAGCCCGCTCATCGCCATCCTCCTTCCGTTCGCCCGGTCGGGATCGTCATGTTAGCGTACCTCCGAAGGTTTCCCGGAGGCTCCGATGGACCTCGTTCACCCCGACGTGGACCGCTATCTCGCCGCGCTGGCCCTCTCCCCCGATCCGGTCCTGCGCGAGATGGAGGCGCTCGCCGCCGAGCGCGACTTCCCGATCGTGGGGCCCCAAGTGGGACGGCTCCTGCGGGTCCTCGCGGTCGCGACGGGGGCGCGACGCGTGCTCGAGCTGGGCTCGGGGTTCGGCTACAGCGCGATGTGGCTCGCGCGGGCCGTGGGACCGGAAGGGCTCGTCGTCCTCACCGAGGGGTCGCCCGAGTGGGCGCTGGAGGCGGCGTCGTTCCTCGATCGGGCCCGCCTGACGGACCGCGTGCGGATCGAGGTCGGCGACGCCCTTAAGATCGCGGCGCGCGAGCGGGGCCCCTTCGACCTGATCCTGAACGACATCGACAAGGCGGACTACCCGAAGGTCGCCGGCCTGGCCGCGCGTCTCTTGCGACGCGGAGGGCTTCTCGTCTCGGACAACATGCTCTGGAATGGCGAGGTGCTGGCGGACGACCCGCCGGACGCCGCCGCCCGGGGCATCCGGAAGCTGACCCGCGCGCTTTACGAATCGCGGAGGTTCTTCACCGCGCTGGTCCCGCTGCGGGACGGTCTGACGATCTCGGCGAGGCTCTAGGGACGAACGCCCCGCCCCCTTTCCGAGAGCGGGGCGTCCGGGAGAGAACGTCTCAGAGCGGGTTGCCGTCGGCGTCGAGGAATCGGATCTCCCCAAGACCCAGATCCCGGATCGGGCCCTCGATCTTGGAGCGGTCGCCCACCACCACCCAGACCATGTTGTCGGGGTGGAGGAGCTTGGCGGCCGCCGCCGTCTCGTCCGCGAGGCCGAGCGCGCGGACCTTCTTCGGGTAAGTGGCGAAGTAGTCGTCCGGCAGTCCGAACCGCACCAGCTCCGCGATCGAGCCGGCCACGGCGTCCGCGGTTTCCCAGTTGCCCGGGAGGGTGAGCGTCATGCCGCTCTGCGCCTCGGCGAGCTCGGCCGCGGTCAGCGGGCGAGGCCCCAGCGGCCCCTTGATCTCCTTCGAGATTTCCGCAAGGGTCTCCTTCGTCTTGTCCGATTGGACGGACGTGAACACGATGAACGGCCGCTGGCCTCGGGCCGCGACGACGAAGCTCCCGGCGCCGTAGCTCCAGTGCTTGTCCTCGCGGATGTTCATGTTGATCCGCGAGATGAAGCTCCCGCCGAGCACCCAGTTGAGCGCCTCGATGGCGATCTCGTCGGGGTTGGCCTTGGGCGGGGCCACGTGGCCGGCGATGACCATGGACTGGACGGAGCCGGGCCGGTCGATCAGGTAGACGACCTGCTTCGGCTGGTGCTTGACGTCCTTGAGGTTCTTGGCGGGGACGTCGCCGGGTTTCCAGTCCTTGAAGAGCGCCTCGATCTTCGGCCGGATCTCGGCGAGGGTCGTGTCCCCGACCACCACCAGGGCCGCGTGGTTCGGCTTGATCCAGGTGGCCTGGAATTTCACCAGGTCGTCCCGGGTGATCCCGGCCACCGTCTTCTCGAATCCGGAGCCGGTGAACGGCGTGCCGTACGCGTGATCCGCGCCGAAGAGCAGTCTCGGGAACACCCGGAGCGCCATGCTGGTGGGCTCCACCTTCTCCCGCTGGATCCGTGCGATCTGCTGCTTCTTCATCCGGTCGAGGTCAGCCGGGGGGAACGACGGGTTGAGGACCACGTCTCCGAAGATCGCGAGGGACGCATCGAGGTTCGCCTTGAGCGCCGAAAGCGAAACCGTCGACGTGTCGAGGTCGGAGCCGGTGCCGAGCTCGGCGCCGAGGGCGGCCACTTCGTCGCTGATCTCGAGCGCGTTGCGGGTCTTCGTTCCCTCGTCGAGCATCCCCATCGCGAGCTTCGCGAGACCGGGGACCGAGAAGCCGTCGGACGCGTACCCCGCGTCGAGGATCAAGTTGAAGCCCACGACGGGAATCGCATGACGCTCCGCCACGATCAGCTTCAGGCCGTTGGACAGGGTGGCCTTTTTCATCTCCGGGAACGACGCGTCGGGCGGGGCGCCGGGCTCCGGGACCTTCGCCCGGTCCACCACCGACTTCGAGGCCTCGAACTCGGGGAACGGCTGGATTTCGAGGGCGTAGACGCCGTCCGAGAGCCAGCGCGCCGCTGCGCCGCGCACGTCGCCCTCGGTGGCCGCCTCGGTCCTCGCGAGATGGGTCTTGAAGGCGTCGGGACTCCCCTCGTACACCTGGCTCCAGGCGAGCACGTCGGACTTGCCGCCGAAACCGCCGATCCGCTCGACCCCGCGCACGAAGCCGGCGATCTGCTCGGTCTTCGCCCGCTTCAGCTCCTCCGCGGTCGGCCCTTCCTTCAGGAAGCGGGTCAGCTCTTCGTCCACCGCCTTCTCGACCTTCGCGAGATCCCCGCCCGGCTTGGCGGTCGCGATGATCTCGAACAATCCCGCGATCTCGCGGCCGTCGATGGCCGCACGGACGCTGGTCGCGATCTGGTCGTCGTACACCAGGCGCTTGTAGAGCCGGGAGCTCTTGCCCGACGCGAGCACCGAGGCGGCCAGCTCGAGGTAGTCCCCGTCCACCGCGGTGCGCTCGGGCACGTTCCAGACCTTGTAGAGCCGTGCCTGGGGCACCCGGTCCTGCGCGACCTGGCGCTGCTCTCCGGTGCGCTTGGCGATCCAGGCGAGCGGCCGGGAGACCGGCGGGCCCGACGGGATGTCGCCGAAGTACCTCGCGACCTTCTCCTTGGCCGTCTTCGAGTCGATGTCGCCGGCGATGACCACCACCGCGTTGGCCGCGCCGTAGTACGACTTGAACCACTCGCGGACGTCCTCGAGCTTCGCCGCCTGGAGGTCCTCCATCGAGCCGATGACGGTCCAGGAGTAAGGGTGCCCGGCGGGGAAGCAGCCCTTGTCGATCGCCTCCTCGCTCAGGCTGTAAGGCTCGTTGTCCCCCTGGCGCTTCTCGTTCTGGACGACGCCGCGTTGCTCGTCGAGCTTCGCCGGGTTGATGGCGCCGACCAGATGCCCCATGCGGTCCGACTCCATCCAGAGCACGGTGTCGAGAGCGGAGGTCGGAACATTCTGGAAGTAGTTGGTCCGGTCCTCGTTGGTCGTCCCGTTGAGGTCGGTGGCGCCTATCTTCTCGAGTACCTTGAAGTAGTCGTCGTTGAAGTTCTCGCTCCCGTTGAACATCAGGTGCTCGAACAGGTGCGCGAAGCCGGTCCGGCCGGGCTTCTCGTTCTTCGAGCCCACGTGGTACCAGACGTTGACCGCCACGATCGGGGCCTTGTGGTCCTCGTGAACGATCAAGGTCAGGCCGTTCGGCAGGACGAACTTCTGGTACGGGATGTCGATCGACGCCGCCAGACCCTTCCCGGCTTCCTTGGAAGGGGCCGCCAGGGAGGGCGCGGCCGCGACGACGAGGATCAGCAGAATCACCACGCTCGATTTGCGCAACAGCATCGAATCCTCCATGGGCCCGGGCAGGCGCACGAAACCGTCCGTCCGCTCACCCGGATTCCGGGAGTTTCATTACGCTCGAATCGGCACCGTGTTTCAAGGAGTAAAATGCTGCGGCCGGGGGAGACGTTGGATCGTCCGTTCGTGACGCTGAACATGGCCATGACGGCCGACGGAAAGATCACGTCGGCTGCGCGGGAGTACCCCTCCTTCACGTCCGCGCTCGACCGGAAGACCATGGACCGGCTGCGGGCGGATTCCGACGCGGTGCTCGTCGGCGCGGGCACCCTGAGGGCGGACGACCCGCCGCTCCACATCCGCGACCCCGAGATGCGGGCCCACCGCCGATCCCTGGGAAAGCCCGACGGGCTCCTGAACGTCGTCGTCACCGCCAGCGCCGGCCTCGACCCGGGGTCCCGGTTCTTCCGCGACGAGCATGCTGCGGGGCGAATCGTCGCCACGGTCGAGGAAGCGCCGGCCGACCGCCTGGCCCGGCTCGCGGCGCACGCGGAGGTGTGGAAGATCGGCCGTGAGCGCGTGGACCTCACCGAGCTGCTCCGCCGACTCAAGCGGCGCGGGGTCGAGCGCCTGCTCGTCGAGGGAGGCGGGGAGCTGAACTGGGGGTTCGTCGCCGCCGACCTCCTGGACGAACTGTACGTGACCGTCGCGCCCAGCCTCCTGGGCGGGAGCCTCGCGCCGTCGATCCTCGAGGGGGACGGGCTGGGAATGGACGACCGGCGGCGACTCCGCCTCGTGAGCTGTGACCCTCGCGGCGACGAGGTCTACCTGCGCTGGGAGGTCGAGCGCTGAGCGATGGACCGGGCGAGCGTCGCCGACGCCCTCGACGAGATCGCGCTCCTGCTCGATCTCCTGGGCGAAAACCCCTTCAAGGGCAGGACCTACGCCAACGCGGCGCGACTGGTGCGCGGCCTTGATGAGGACCTAAGGGCCCTCGTGAACACAGGCGGGATCAGGCGGATGAGGGGGATCGGCCCGGCCCTCACCGAGAAGATCTCGACCCTGGTCGGGACCGGATCGCTCCCCTACCTCGAAGCGCTCCGCGCGCAGGTCCCGGCCGGGATGCTCGAGTGGCTGCGGATCCCGGGGCTCGGACCCAAGAAGGCCCGGGCGATCCACGTCGCGCTCGGCATCTCGACGCCCGGGGAGTTGGAGGACGCTTGCCGACGGGGGCGGCTCCGGGACCTGTCCGGCTTCGGCGAGGCGACGGAGCGGAAGATCCTCGACGGGATCGAGTGGCTTCGGGAGCACGCGGGCCGTTTCCTGCAGCCGGTGGTCCGGTCGGAGGCCGAGCGGCTCCTCGCCGTGGTCCGCGCGGTCCCCGGCACGATCCGAGCGGAGGCGGCGGGCTCGGTGAGACGGCGGTGCGAGACCTCGAAGGACATCGATCTCGTGGTGGCGGCCGCGGACTCGGCCCCGGTGATGGAGGCGTTCGCGTCGGCCCCAGGGGTCGCCGAGGTGATCGGCCGGGGCCCCACCAAGTGCAGCGTGCGGCTCGCCGCCGGACCTTCAGCCGACCTCCGGGTGGTGCCGGAGCCCTCGTTCCCGTTCGCGCTGGCGTACTTCACCGGGAGCAAGGCACACAACATCGCGCTCCGCGCGCGAGCGCAGGGACTCGACCTCAAGCTCAACGAGTATGCGCTGACCCGCGATTCGGACGGGGGCACGGTCCCCTGCGCGGACGAGGCGGAGATCTATCGGGCTCTCGGGCTCCCGTGGATCCCGCCGGAGATGAGGGAGGACCAGGGGGAGATCGAGGCGGCCGAGGCGGGGCGGCTCCCGCGGCTGGTGGACGTCGGCGACCTCCGCGGCATCCTGCACTGCCACTCGAACTGGTCGGACGGGCTCGCGACCATCGAGGAGATGGCCCACGGGGCCCGCTCCCTCGGGATGACCTACCTCGGCCTCTCCGACCACTCGCAGGCCGCGGCCTACGCGGGAGGCCTCTCGATCGAGCGATTCCGCGAGCAGTGGGCCGAGATCGATGCTCTCAACTCCCGGATCGGCGGCGGTTTCCGGGTCCTCAAGGGGGTCGAGGTGGATGTCCTCCCCGACGGCAGCCTCGACTTCCCCGACGAGTTCCTCGCGTTGTTCGAGTACGTGATCGCCTCGGTCCACAGCCGGTTCAACCTCGGCGCGGAGGAGCAGACGGAGCGCCTCGTTCGGGCGGCCACCAACCCCTTCGTGGACACGCTCGGCCACGTCACCGGCCGCCTCCTGCTCGCCCGCGACCCCTATCCCCTCGAGCTGCACCGGGTCCTCGAGGTCGCGGCGGAGCGGGGCGTCGCGGTGGAGATCAACTCCCACCCGCAGCGGCTCGACCTCGATCCCCCGGCGCTCAGGTACGGCCTGGCGCGCGGAATGAAGACGAGCGTGAACCCCGACGCGCACGACGTGGAGGGGCTCTCCGACGTCCGCTATGGGGTCGGGATCGCGCGCAAGGGGTGGTGCATGCCCGACGACGTGCTCAACGCGTGGCCGCTCGACCGGCTCCTCGAGAGGCTGGCCGCGAGGCGGCGCGACGCGGGCGCCGGGACCGGCCGCGTCGCGGTCCCCGGGGCGCGGCCGCCGAAGCGGGCGGCTCGGACCCGGCGAACGGGGGCGGCGGGATCCCCGGGGCGCGGGAAGGGACGGAAGGGAGGGAAGCATGGCGCGGGGGCATGAATCCGCGACGGCGAGGAAAGCGCGCGCGACGAGGATCGTGGAGGAACTGCACCGGATCCACCCCGACGCGACCTGCGCGCTGGCGCACCGCGGCCCTCTCGAGCTTCTCGTCGCGACGATCCTCTCCGCACAGTGCACCGACGAGCGGGTCAACAAGGTCACGCCCGCCCTGTTCCTCAGCTACCCCGCCGCCGCCGACTACGCACGCGCGGATCTCGCCGACGTGGAGGAAGCGATACGAAGCACGGGCTTCTTCCGGAACAAGGCGAAGTCGTTGGTGGGCTTGGGGAAGGCGCTGGTGGAGCACCACGGCGGACAGGTGCCGGACCGGATGGAGGACCTGATCCTTCTGCCGGGGGTCGGACGGAAGACCGCGAACGTGATCCTCGGCACCTGGTACGGGCGTCCGGCGATCGCCGTGGACACCCACGTCGGGAGGCTTTCGGGGAGGCTCGGCCTGAGCAAGGAGGACAGCCCCGACCGGATCGAGCGCGACCTGATGGAGATCCTTCCCGAGAAGGAGTGGGTCTTCACGTCGCACGCCCTCATCTGGCACGGCCGCCGCGTCTGCGGCGCTCGGGCGCCGGCGTGTGGACGCTGCGGCCTACGCGGCGACTGTCCCTGGCCCGATTGAACACGACCGGGCTTGCCCCGCGCGTCTTCGACTCGCCGTTTCTTCCTTAACGAATTTGGGGGTTCGTCCACCGGCGCGGTGCGGCGCTTCCGCGCTCGATTCGCTATATTGAGCCTCGGAGCTGGTGGGGGACCACGGGTGAATCGGACGCCACGCTGGGACGTGATCGACGGCGAAGAGTTGTACCGGAAGCTCGCCATGGGCGAGCCGCTCGCGCTCCTCGACGTGCGGACGGAGATGGAGTTCGAGGCCAGGCACATCCCGGGCTCCGTCCTGATCCCGCTCCAGGAGATCGAGAGCCGGGCGGGCGAGATCCCGAACAGCGGGATCCCGATCGCGGTCGTCTGCGAGTACGGGATCCGCTCCGCTTCGGCGTGCGGGTTCCTCGCGGAGCGGGGTGTGACCCCTCTTTTCGACGTTCGCGGCGGAATCGAGGCGTGGCCCGGGCCCGTCACGTCGGGACTGGAGGGGAACGGGCGGCAGGTGCACCCTATTTCCCCCGAGCGGTTCATGGTCGAGAACTTCCACCTCCTCCCGAAGGGGCTCGCCCTGGACGTCGCCATGGGCGAGGGGCGCAACGCGATCTACCTCGCCACCCGCGGATTCGACGTGGACGGTGTCGACGTGGACCCGGGCGCGGTGCAGAGGGCCCGCTCGGCGGCCCGCAAGCTGGGCGCGCCGATCCGGGGGGTCGTGGGGAACGTCGAGGACGGGACGTACATCATTCCGCTCGAGGCCTACGAAGTGATCGCGGTCTTCAACTTCTTGCACCGCCCGCTGTTCACCGACATCCGCGACGGACTCAAGCCCGGCGGGGTCCTCGTGTTCCAGACCTACACGACGGAGCAGCCGCGGTTCGGCCCGCCGACCGATCCCGCGCACCTGCTGAGACCGGGCGAGCTGGAGCAGGTTTTCGACGACTGGGAGATCCTCCGCCTCCGCCAGGAGATCGAGCCTGCGGGACCGGGACGGCGGGCTCGCGCGGTCGCGGGGATCGTCGCTCGAAAGCCGGCGGACCTCTGATCGGGGTCAGACCCCGTATAACCGTATAATCACTGCATGAAGCCTCTTCGGCCCGCGGCGCCACCGGCGCTAGAGTGCGCGTCTCCCTCCGGGCTGGTACCGGTCTTCCCGCTTCCCGGCGTCGTCTTCTTTCCGCGCACCATTCTCCCGTTCCACGTGTTCGAGCCGCGCTACCGCGCGATGGTACGGGACGCGATCGCCGGCGAGGCGCTGATCGCGGTGGCTCTCCTGCGACCGGGGTGGGAGGCGAACTACGAGGGGGAACCTGCCTTTCACGAGACCGGGACCGTCGGGCGGATCGAGGATCTGGTCTCCCTCTCGGACGGTAAGTTCAACCTCCGCCTCGTCGGGCTCCAGAGGGTGGCGTTCGGCGAGGTGGTCAGGTCGAAGCCGTACCGGCTGGTCCGCGTGCGGGCCCTGGGCGAGTCGACCGTGGACGAGTCCGATCCGGCGATCCGCGCCGGCAAGCTCGATCTCCTGGCCTCTCACGGCTGCCTGATGCGAGAGCTGACGGATGGGACCGAGGCCGGCGCCGTGTTCGACGAGCGCATCCCGTTCGAGACCGCGGTCAACGGCGCCTGCGCGAATCTTCCCGTCGAGCCCGCGGTGCGGCAGTCGCTCCTCGAGGAGAACGACCTCCTCGCGCGGCACCGGCGCGCCTCGGCGCTGCTGGACGAGATTCTCGCGCGCGTCTTTCGCCTCAAGGCGCTCCGTTCCTCCGACGAAGGCGGACCCGGCGTGAATTGACGCGAGGACCCCGTTCCCCGGGATCGCTGGAGGCGCCGGGACCGGCCCCGCGGCCTCCGCGAAGATTCCGGTCGCGGAGCAGACGAAGCCGGGCGGGGTCGTCGAGCGTATCATGAGCATGTGGAGACCGGTCTCACGGCGCATCGCATGACCGAGGTCGCTCAGACGATCCCGACCTCCACGAAGGCCGAGGCTCCCTCGACCCTCGTGTCGTCGGCGCTGGTCGCCTCGGGCCTTTCGCCCTCGGCCGCCCTTCCCTACAGGTTCCTGGCGGCCTGGGCGGTGGGCTGGGCGGCGATCGGCGCCGTGGTCGGCTTCGGGATCGCGTTCACCCGCGGCGTCCCCGAGCTCCTCCCCCTCCTCCGTCAGAGCATCCTGTTCGCCGAGGTCGTCGGGTTCACGGCACTCGCGTCCGCGCGGCTCGTGTTCCCCTACTTCGCCCGGCTCCCGTTCGCGGTGCGAATCGCGCTCCAGGTGCTCACGCTGCTGTCGGGGACGGTGTTCGGATCGGTGGCGATCCTCGCGACCCAGCCGTTGTACTCCCTCGCGCGGCCCAAGACCGTCGCGGTGATCGTGCTCCTCAACGCCGCGTTCGCCGTGATCGTCGGCATCGCGCTCCACACGTACGACTCGATGAGGCGGCAGATCGAGGCGTCGTACCGCGTGCTGCGCCAGAAGGAGGCGATGGAGCGGGAGCTGGCCATCGCCCGCGAGGTCCAGCGGGAGCTGCTCCCGCGGTCGGTCCCGCAGGTCCGCGGGCTGCAACTGGCCGGCGCGTGCCTGCCGGCGGTCGGGGTGGGAGGCGACCTCTACGATTTCCTCCCGTTCGCGGAGGACCGGGTGGGCCTGGTGATCGCGGACGTCTCCGGGAAGGGGATCCCGGCCGCCCTCCTGATGGCCGGCCTTCAGGCGTCGGTGCGGAGCCTCGCCCTGCCGACGCTCGCGCCCAGCGAGATCAACCGGCGCCTGAACGAGATGCTCCTCCGGTCCACGTCGGCCGCCCGCTACGCGACGATGTTCTACGGCGACTTCGACGGGCGGTCCCGGACGCTCACCTACAGCAACGCCGGGCACTATCCGCCGCTGCACCTGGGGCAGGACGGCGCGACGCGCCTCTCCGAGGGGGGCCTGCCGCTCGGCCTTCTCGCGGAGGCCCTCTACGGCGAGGGGAGGTGCGTGCTACAAGAGGGGGATCTCCTCGCCCTCTGCACCGACGGGGTCATCGAGGCGCCGAACGCCGAGGATCGGGAGTTCGGTGAGGACCGGCTGCTCGGGCTCCTGACCGCGCACCGCGAACGGAACCTCGACGAGATCGTCGGGGTCGTGCTCGACGATGTGACGCGCTGGCGCGGCGGCCGCCCGCCGCACGACGACGTCACCCTGGTCCTCGCGCGCGCGACATGACCCGCCGCGACGGCTTCCCCCTCGCCCTGCAGGTCCTGCTCTGGGCCGCGAGCAACACCGCGGCCGGGACCGCCACCGGCCTCGCGGTCGGCGCGTTCCGCGAGGGGGGGTTCGAGCCCACCGTCCTCTGGATCAGCATCCTCTTCGGCAACGTCGTCGGATTCACGGTGCTCATCGCCTCGGTGGTCTTGTTCCCGCGGCTCAGGGGTCTGGCACCGGCGGCGCGGGTCGCGCTGCTGGGGCTCGCGCTCCTGTCCGGGTCCGTCGCCGGCACGGCGATCGTCCTCTACCTCTTCCCGCTGTTCGTCCTGCGCGACTTGCGGCAGACGCTGGCGATCGGCGCGATCAACGGTCTCCTGGCGCTGGTGATCGGGGGGATCGTGCACGCGTACGAGACCCTGAGGTGGAGGCTCCAGGCGACGCTGCGCGAGGTGGAGGAGGTCCGCCTCGTGGAGGCCCGCCTCAAGGAGGCCGCGGCGCGGGCCGAGCTGTCGGCGCTGCAGGCGCGGATCAACCCGCACTTCTTCTTCAACACGCTCAACACCATCTCCTCGCTGCTCCAGGGGGACCCGGACAAGGCGGACGAGGTGGTGCAGACGCTCGCCGATCTGTTCCGCTACACCTTTCGGGTGGCCGACGCCGGACCCGTACCGCTCGAGGACGAGCTGGAGTTCGTGGCGGGGTACCTCGACATCGAGCGCGCGAGGTACGGCGACCGGCTCAAGGTGGTCTGGGAGGTGGAGCCCGAGGCGCGAACGGTGCGCCTTCCGGGCCTGATCCTCCAGCCCCTGGTGGAAAACGCGGTCGGGCACGGGATTGCGCCCGTCGGAGAGGGCGGGACGGTGGTCATCCGCGCACGCGTCCGCGACGGTACGCTGTCGGTGGAGGTCGCGGACGACGGCACCGGATTCTCCCAGCCCGCCGCCGCGGTCGTCCGCGAGGGGCACGGGCTGGCCAACGTCAGCCAGCGCCTCGCCGCCTGCTACCCGGGGCGGGCCTCCCTCGTCCTGGAGCCGGGCCCCTCGGGACGCGGCTCGGTCGCGAGGATGACGATGCCGGCGGCGCCGGAGGCGGCCGCGGGATGACCATCAAGGCCGCGATCGTCGACGACGAGAAACCGGCGCGGGACCGCATCCGCCGGCTGCTCGAAGACCACCCGGACGTCGCGGTGGTCGGCGAGGCCGCCGACGGAACGTCCGCGGTGGCCCTGCTCGACCGCGAGCGGCCGGACCTCTGCTTCCTCGACGTCCAGATGCCCGAGGCGGACGGGTTCGAGGTCCTGCGCCGCGCGCGCCACGTCCCGCGGGTCATCTTCACCACGGCCTACGACGAGTACGCGGTGCGCGCATTCGAGGTCAACTCCCTGGACTACCTCCTGAAGCCGTTCGCCCGCCGCCGGTTCGCCGCGGCGCTCGACCGTGCGCGGGAGGCGCTCCGGCGGGAGACTTCGGCGGCGCCCGACCTGCTGCGCGTCCTGGAGGAGATCCGCGCGGGACTCCCCCGCCCCGAGCCGGCCGCCGCGCGCGAGCCCGGGCCGCTCAGGATCCCGGGAAGGCGCGGCGCGAAGATCGTCCTGCTCGACCCCGCGGACGTCCTCTGGTTCGAGGCGGAGGACGTGCTGGTATTCGCGCGGACCGGTGAAGGGCGGTTCCTCGTCGAGCGGCCGCTCGCGGAGCTCGAGACCCTCCTCGATCCGTCGTTCTTCCGCTCGCACCGCAGCTATCTGGTGAACCTCTCCAGGATCGCGGAGATCCTCCCGGGCGACGCAGGCACGTTCAGGATCGTGATCCGCGACGCGGCGCGAAGCGTCGTGCCGATGTCGCGGCGCCAGGCGCGACGCCTGCGGGAGATCATCCCCTGGTGAGGGGCCCGTTTCACGGCCCCGGCCGCCTCCTCGCCGCGACCGCTCACCCGCCCATTCCGACCGCTCGCCGCCGCCCCCATTGACGAGGCGTCGGGCCCGCTCCAACCTTGAAATCGGGAGGACACGACCATGGCCAAGCAACTGGACGCCGGACGAAGCGCACCACGAATGACGGTGTGGGCGGCGGCCGTCGTGCTGGCCGCGCTCCTCGCGTTGGCGATCGCCTGCGGGTCGGGCGAAGACTCCGGGTTCTCGGACCTGGGCGGCAACTACGTGATCCCCGCGGGGAAGACGCACCACGGCGACCTGAGGCTGTTCAAGGGCACCGTGACCGTCGCCGGAAAACAGGACGGCGATCTCCGCGCCTTCGTGGGGACGCTCGAGATCCCAGGTGAAGTCACGGGCGAGGTCAAGTTCGTCGGCGGGAACCTCACCGTCGCCGGCAAGGTCGGCAAGGATCTCGATGCTCGCGGCGCGAATTGCGACGTCCCCGGAACCGTCGGCGGCGACCTCGACGCGAAGTGCGGCACGGTTACGCTCCCCTCGGGCTCCCACGTGGTCGGAGACGCCTCGCTCTACGCCGGGCAGATCAACATGGACGGCGCCATCGACGGAGACCTCACCGCGGAGGGCGGCCAGCTCTCCCTGTCGGGGACCGTCGGCAAGGATGCTTCGCTCCGGGCCGACCTCCTCAAGGTGGACCCGAAGGCGCGGATCGCCGGCAACCTGTCCTACGACTCGCGGGTTCCCCCGACCGTGGACGAGAAGACCGTCGTCGGCGGGACGATCGACCGGGAGCACAAGATCCACGTGCATGTCGACCGCCACCGGTCGATCGCGGGTTCCATCGCGTGGTGGCTCTTGCGACTCGTCCTGAGCCTCCTCCTGGGCCTTGCGGCGTTGGCGCTGGCGCGAAAGCCCGGCGAGGCGGTCCTCGCCGCCGCGGGCTCCGACTTCCTTCGGAACCTCGGCGTAGGGTTCCTGGCGTTCATCGTCGTTCCGGTGGCGGCGGTGGTGTCCTGCATCCTGATCGTCACGATCCCGCTGGCGGCGGCGGTTCTGCTCCTGTACGTCCTGGCGGTGTTCCTTGCCCGCGTTCCGGTCGGGGTGGTCGCCGGAAGGTTCATCCTCACGAGGCTGGGGAGACCGGCACCCTCGGTCAACATGAGTTACACGGTCGGCATCGTGGCGCTCTACGTCGTCTTCGCGATCCCCGTCATCCGAGTGATTGCCGGGTTCGCCTGCGTGTTCCTCGGCCTCGGCGCCATGGTGATGGGCATCCGCGACTGGCGGCAGAGCCGGAGGCAAGCGGCCCCGGCGCCGACGGCGGGCGCGGCGCCGCCAACGGCGCCCGAGCCTCCAGCCATTCCACCCGGGTTTCCATCCGAGGGAGATTGATCCGCACGTTGAGAAAGACGTCGCGCGGGGCGGGACGCTGGCCGGCCTACCTCTGCGCGGCGGCCGCCGTCGCTCTCTGGGGGACCTCCTTCGTCGCGTCGAAGGTCGCGCTCCGGTCCCTTTCCCCGCTCTCGCTCGTGGCCGGACGGGGCCTGCTCGGGCTCCTGGTCCTCGCCGCCGCCCTTCCGCTCGGCCGCCGGGCGCTGCCGGAGTCGCCACGAGCTGGCGATGGGTGGAAGACCGCGCTCCTCGGCCTGATCGGAGTCCCGGTCCACCTGGCTCTCCAGGCATACGCCCTGACGATGACCTCCGCGGTCCACAGCGGGTGGCTGATCGCGCTCAACCCGGTCTTCACCGCGATCCTCGCGGCGTCCTTCCAGCGCGAGCGCTTCCCCCGCCTCAAGACCGCCGGGGTCGCGCTCGGCTTCTCCGGCGCCCTGGTCG
>JBGQAU010000035.1:0-28042 GCA_041494445.1 Acidobacteriota bacterium
ACCTTCGGGAGGACCTCGCTCTCCCCGTAGAGGGAGGACGACGACGCGTACACGAACCGGCGCACCTCGGCCTCGCGCGCGGCGACCAGGAGGTTGAGCGTGCCGGACACGTTGACCGCGTTGGTTTTCACCGGGTCGAGCACCGACCGCTGCACTGACGGGATGGCGGCCTCGTGCAGGACGAACTCCGCACCCGCCATCGCCTTGCGGCAAGTGTCGGGGTCCCTGACGTCCCCCTCGATCAGCTCGAACCGGCCCCCACCGGCCCGCGCCCACGCTTCGGCGTTCGTCAGGTTCTCCCGGCGGCCCGTGGAGAAGTCGTCCAGCACCCGGACGTCGTCGCCCCCGGCGAGGATCGCCTCGACGAGGTTCGACCCGATGAATCCCGCGCCGCCGGTCACAAGATAGGTCGCCATGCCTACCGTCCCACGCAGGTGTAACGGAACCCCTTGGACCGCATGGCGGCGGGCTCCCAGATGTTGCGCAGGTCCACGACCACCGGCTCCCGGAGCAGCCCCTTGATTCGGTCCACGTCGAGGCCGCGGAACTGGTTCCACTCGGTGGCGACGACGAGCGCGTCGGCGCCCTGGGCCGCGTCGTACTCGTCCTCGCAGAAGGCCACGTTTTCGTACCGCCTCCCGCGGGCCACGTCCATGGCGACCGGGTCGTACGAGCGCACGCGGGCCCCTTCGGCCACCATCTCCTCCAGGATCCGGATCGCCGGCGACTCCCGGAGGTCGTCGGTGTTCGGCTTGAACGCGAGGCCGAGCAGACCGACGGTGCGTCCCTCAAAGGTGCCGCCGAGCGCCTCGCGAACCTTTGCGACGGACTTCGGGATTCGCGCCTCGTTCACGGCGATGGCCGAGCTCACGATCTCGAGGTCCATGCCGTTCTCGCGGGCCACCTCGAGGATGGCCCTCGTGTCCTTGGGAAAGCAGGAGCCGCCGTAGCCGGGGCCGGGATGGAGGAACTTCGATCCGATTCGCTGGTCGAGCCCCATCCCTTTGGCCACCGCGTGGACGTCCGCTCCCACCCGCTCGCACAGGTCCGCCATCTCGTTGATGAACGAGATCTTCGTCGCCAGGAAGGCGTTGGAGGCGTACTTGATCATCTCCGCGCTCACGACGCTCGTGAGCACGATCGGCGTCTCGACGAGGTACAGCGGCCGGTAGAGGTCCTTCAGGATCGCGGCGGACATCTCGTCCTCGGTCCCGATCACCACCCGGTTCGGGCGCAGGAAGTCCTCGATGGCCGACCCCTCGCGGAGGAACTCGGGGTTCGAGGCGACGCTGAACGGGTGGTTCTCGACGCGGTGCCCTTCGATCAGCTCGCGGATCATCTTCCCCGTGCCCGCCGGGACCGTGCTCTTCGTCACGACGACCTTGTACGAGATCAGGTTCTCCGCCACCGAGACGGCGACCTCCTTGACGAAGGACAGGTCCGCGCGTCCGTCGTTCCCCTGCGGCGTCCCGACCGCGATGAACACCGCGAGGGCGTTCCGGATCGCTCCCGGTAGGTCCGTGGTGAACTCGAGGCGTCCCGCCTTGACGTTCCGCTCGACCAGCCCGTCGAGTCCCGGCTCGTAGATCGGGATCTTCCCCCGCTTGAGCATGTCGATCTTCGACGCGTCCTTGTCCACGCAGGTCACGTGCGTGCCGAACTCGGAGAAGCAGGCCCCGGTCACCAGACCGACGTACCCCGTTCCCACCACGGCGATGTTCACAACGGCCTCCTCACGCCTGTCGCCCGGCCGCCTCGCGGCGGAACCAGTCCAGAAACAGGTCGATTCCCCGGTCGAGATCCACCGTCGGCTCCCACGAGAGATCGGCGCGCGCCCGTGAGACGTCGGCCCAGGTGCGCTCCACGTCCCCGGGTTGCGGCGGGAGCACCCGCACTCGCGGGGTCACCCCGAGACCCCTCGCGAGCCTCTCCACCAGGTCGAGGAGGGAGGTCGTGCGCGATCCGCCGAGGTTCCACACATGATAGCCGCGGCACCGGTCGAGCGCCCGGACGATCCCCTCGACGACGTCCGACACGAAGGTGTAGTCCCGCGCCGAGCTGCCGTCGCCGTACTGCTCGATCTCGCGGCCCGCCGCCAGGAGCGTCGCGAACTTGTGAATCGCCATCTCGGGCCGCTGCCGGGGGCCGTACACCGTGAAGAATCGGAGGCAGGCCACCGGCGTCCCGGTCAGGTGGTGGAACGTGTAGGAGAGCAGCTCGCCGGCCTTCTTGGTGGCCGCGTAGGGGGAGACCGGATGGTCCACCGGGTCGCCCTCCGCGAACGGGACCTTGGCGTTGTTCCCGTAGACCGACGACGACGAGCCGAACACGAAGGACGCGACCCGGTGGCGGCGGCAGGCCTCGAGGAGGCAGGTCGTCCCCAGCAGGTTCACGGAGGCGTACAGCTCGGGGTCGAGTATCGAGGGGCGGACCCCGGCCCGCGCGGCGAGATGGACGACCGCGTCGAACGGCTCCGACCCGAGCAGCCGGTCGAGGAGGCCACGGTCGCGGATGTCGCCCGTGACGAGCCGGAATCCCGCGGCGGACCCGGCGGCCGCGAGGTTCCGCCGCTTGACCGTGGGGTCGTAGAACGGATCGAAGTTGTCCAGGACGACGACGCGGCGGCCGTCCCCGAGCAGCCGCTCCGTGAGGTGCGACCCGATGAAGCCCGCTCCTCCCGTGACGAGAATGCTCTCCATCGCGCCCGCCCGAGATCCTCCACCGCCCGTCGCGGAGCGACCGGCGGCCTCGATCAGAGCTTCCGGACTTTCGCGCGCCCCGCCCGGACGTTCCGGGTCGCGTTGCGCGTGTCGAGGACCAGCCGCGAGTTACGGACGACCCAATCGTAATCGTAGACCGAGTGGTCAGTGACGATGATCACGAGGTCCGCTGCGTTGAGGCGCGCGGCGGAGAGCGGCGAGGTCCTCTTGACGAGCCCGCCGTCGAGCCTTACCTCTCTCGCGTACGGGTCGTGGAACGAGACCCTCGCTCCCTGCTCGTGCAGCAGGCGCATCACGTCGAGGGCCGGCGACTCCCTGAGATCGCCGATGTCCCTCTTGTAGGCCGCCCCGAGGACGAACACCCGCGCGCCGTTGACGGCCTTCCGGCGCTCGTTCAGAGCCTGGGCCGCGCGGCGCACGACCACTTCCGGCATGTTCCCGTTGATCTCCGACGCCAGCTCGATGAACTTGGCGTAGTAGTTCAGCGTCCTCAGCTTCCAGGAGAGGTAGTGAGGATCGAGCGGGATGCAGTGGCCGCCGATCCCGGGGCCGGGGTAGAAACGCATGAATCCGAACGGCTTCGTGGCGGCGCCGTCGATCACCTCCCACACGTCGAGGCCCAGAACCTCGCACATCAGCGCGATCTCGTTGACGAGCCCGATGTTCACCGCGCGGAAGGTGTTCTCGAGGAGCTTGATCATCTCGGCGGCCTGGGTCGAGGAGACCGTGTGGACCCTCTCGATCGCCTGGCGATAGAGCAGCGCCGCGATCCGCGCGCACGCCGGAGTGGTCCCCCCGACGATTTTCGGAGTGTTCCGCGTCGTGAACGTCCTGTTGCCCGGGTCCACGCGCTCCGGGGAGAACGCCAGGAAGAAGTCCTTCCCGGCGCGGAGCCCCCGGGACTCGATCTTCGGCCGCAGCACCTCCTCCGTGGTCCCCGGGTACGTCGTGGACTCGAGGATCACGAGCTGCCCCGCCCGTATCTCCTTCGCGATCTCCTCGATCGAAGCGACGATGCACGAGATGTCCGGGTCCTTGGTCTTCCTTAGGGGCGTCGGGACCGCGATGACGATCGCGTCGAACTTTCCGCACCCGCGGTAATGGTCCTGCGCGGTCAGGAGCTTCTTCCGGACCAGCTCCCGGACCGCCGACCCGGGGACGTCCTCGACGTGCGACCGGCCGGCTCGCACGTTCGCGACCTTCGCCGGGTCCACGTCGATCCCCGTGACCCGGAATCCCGCCCGCGCGAACTCGATGGCGAGCGGCAGGCCGACGTAGCCCAGCCCGACGATCCCGAGGGTCGCCTCGCGGGACCCGATCCTCTTCTCCAGGGCCTCGAGATACTCGCCCATCACTACGCGGCTCCTCCCGGGACATCCTGCTGGGCGAACGTTCCCTCGCAGGAGCGGGAGAATCTACCCGACTTCGACGATCTCGCCAAGGGAGGGATCACGGGGTCTTCTTCGTCTTGCCGTCCTCCGCCGCGATGCCCTTCTTCTGGTAGTGCCTCAGGAGCCACCGGGCGAACTTGCTGTCGTTCGTACCGGCAACCACGTCCTCCATGGAGTCGTGGAGGACCCGCTCGTTGACCAGCGCGCCGAGCGTGCCCTGGCCGGAGTTGACCTTCCCGACGATCTCGGACAGGTTGTGGAGCGTCGTCTCGAGGTCCTTCGCGACCCGTTCGGAGTACTCCGTGTCGTTCAGCAGCTTCCCGACGAGCCCTTCCTTGGACTCGAGCCGGGCGACGACCCTCTTGAGCGAGGCGGCCGCGTCGCGGATCTCCGTGACGGCCTGTTCCCCGGTCCCGCCCTTCTCCATGAGGGCCCCGACCGCGCCCTCCTTCTTCGCCAGGGTGTCGAGGAACGCCGAGAGGTCCCGGATCGCGTTCGAGAGGTCATCGGCCCGCCCCGACATCGCCGGGTCGAACAGCAACCTCCCGGCGAACCCCTCGCCCTTCCGGAGCCTCCCGGTCAGCGCCTCGAGGTTCTCCAGGGTCGCCTTGAGGTGGGCGAGGCTCTCCGCCCCGAACTCCGGATCGTGGATCGCCTGGCCCAGGAGCCCCTTTCCCTCCTGCAGCGGCTCCAGGATGTTCTTGAGAGCGATGGTGATCTCGTTGAGGTTCTCGGCGATGTCCGCTCCCTTCTGGAGGATCGGCTGCTCCGAGAAGACGGGGATGGTCGTGCCGTCGGGAAGGATCGGACGGGACGGATCGCCCGGCGTCACCTCCACGTATTTCTCCCCCGACAGCCATTGCAGGTACCGGATCGAGGCGGCGGAGTTCTCCCGGACCCTGATCCCGTAGGCGGACTCGATTCCCAGCTCGGCCCCGATCCCCGTGGCGCGCGGATCCGTCGGCAGGTGGATTCCGGTGACCGTGCCGACCTGCACGCCGGCGATCTTGACCGGCGAGCCCACGCGAAGCCCCTCGGTGCTCGGGAAGACCACCCGGTAGTGCGCCTTGCTGCTGAACAGGCGCGACTGGCCGCCGACCGACATGATCGTGACGCCCAGAACCAGCAAGGCCAGGGCGGCGAGCGCTCCCACCGACAGGTCCCTCACCGGGCGTTTAGACATAGCCCCCTCCCTGAAGGAAGTTCCGGAGCAACGGCTCCTTCGTCTCCCTCGCCTCGGCCGTCGTGCCGTGGAACCGGATCACCCCGTCGTGAAGGAACGCGATCCGGTCCCCTACCGCGAAGGCGGAGTGGATGTCGTGCGTGACGACGATGGAGGTGATCCCGAGACGTTTCTGCAGGCTTCGGATCAGCTCGTTGATCGTGTTCGCGATGATCGGATCGAGCCCGGTCGTCGGCTCGTCGTAGAGGACGGCCCGCGGCGCGAGGACCACGGCGCGGGCCAGCGCGACGCGCTTCCGCATCCCGCCGGACAGGTCCGACGGCATGAGCTCCTCGACCTCGTCGAGCTCCACGAGGGCGAGGACCTCGCGCACCCGCTCGCGCACCTTCTCCTCCTGCCAGTCCGTGTGCTCGTGGAGGGCGAAGGCGACGTTGTCGTAGACCGTCATGGAGTCGAAGAGCGCGCCGGCCTGGAACAGCATGCCGACCTTCTTGCGCGTCTCGATCAGATCGTCCTCGTCGAGCCCGGTGATCTCGGTGCCGTCCACCCAGACCTGCCCCCCGTCCGGCCGGTGCAAACCGATGGTGTGCCGGATCAGCACCGACTTCCCGGAGCCCGACCCGCCGAGCACGACGAGGGTCTCCCCCTGCTCGACGTCGAGGTTCACCCCACGGAGCACCGCCTTGGTCCCGAAGGACTTGACGAGATCGACGTAGCGGATAAACGGGTCGCTCACGGTCAGAGGAGGATGAAGATCTTCGTGAGGAAGAAGTCGGAGATGATGATCGAGATGGACGCCACCACCACCGTGTTCGTGGTGGCCTTGCCCACGCCGTCCGCCCCGCCGGTCGCCTTCAGTCCGTTGTAGCAGGCGATGATCCCGATCAGGAGCGCGAAGAAGAAGCTCTTGCCCACGCCGCTCGCGATGTCCTGGACCCTGAGCGCCGACAGGACGTGGTTCATGTAGTAGTCCCGCGACTGCCCCAGCTCCGTCATCGCCATCACGAGGCCGCCGAAGACCCCGATGGTGTCCGCCAGGATGGTCAGCATCGGGAGGACCACGACCAGGGCACCGACGCGCGGGACCACGAGTTTCTTGACCGGGCTCGCCGCGAGGGCGCGCAGCGCGTCCACCTGCTCCGTCACCGCCATAGAGCCCAGCTCCGCGGTGATCCCCGCCCCGACGCGGCCGGCGACCATCAGGGCGGTCAGCACCGGCCCCAGCTCGCGCACCACCGAAAGCGAGATGATGTCTCCCACGAACGGCTTGCCCCCGAAGGCCGACAGCGAGTAGGCCGTCTGGATCGCGAGGACCATCCCGGTGAACAGCAGGGTCACGTTGGTGATGGTCAGGGAGCGCACCCCGAGCTGGAAGAACTGCTCGAGCCAAAGCTGCCGCTCGAACGGGCGCTTCAGGGACTGCCGGAACGTCGAGCCTGTGAGGAGCGCCATGCCCCCCAACTCCTCGAGGTACGCGCTCAGGATTCCGTTCATGCGGGCCTCTTCGAAGGCACAAGAATAGGCACCGGGCGGGACGCGGTCAAGCCACCGCCGTTCAACGAGTTGGCGCCGGTCGCGGCGAACCTCGGGCGCGGAGGAGAAGGACGGCGTGCGCCACCGCGAAGGCGAGGTCCATCAACGCAAGCCCGAGAAACGCCGCCGGCCTCCCCTCGAGCCATGCGCCCATGAGGTAGGCGAACCCGAGGAAGCGGCCCGCCGACGCGACAGCGACGATTCCGCGATAGCGGACGGGGTCCACCGCCGGGAGCAGGTAGAGCCCGGCGAGCAGCAGGAGGAAGACTCCGTTCAGGCGGAGGTAGACCGGGTCGGCCGGCATCTCGAGGCGGATGAGGGCCGCCGCCCGGCGCGTCACGACCAGGATCGCCGCAGCGAACGCTGCGTCGTAGGCCGCGCCGAGCGCCATGGATCGCGCGACCCAGGCCCACCTCCGCTCCGCCGTGGCGTCCATGCTCCCCCCCGCGGCCATTATAGGCGGCCCCGCTTGCTATACTCGGGCCGCTCCCGCGCCGACCACCGCGGGAGGGAGTGCCGGATGCTCCGAGGGATCTGGACGTTCATGGTCTTCATCGTCGCCACGGTGATCGCCGGCGGGATCGCCGCGGCCTGGAGCCTCCTGCGCCCGGGAAGCGACATCGTCATGCGGCTCGGTCGCGTCTGGTCCCGAACGTGCCTCTCCGCCGCGGGGATCGAGCCGTCCTACGAGGGGCTCGAGAACGCCACGAAGGCGCTGCCGTGCGTGTTCATCTCGAACCACCAGTCCGTCATGGACATCTGGTCGCTGATCCCGGCGTTGCCGGTCTCCACGAGGTTCGTCGCCAAGCGCTCGCTCTTCCTGATCCCGTTCCTCGGTTGGGCGCTGGCCGCATCCGGGTTCATCCCCATCGACCGTAGGAATCGAGCCCGGGCGGTGCGAAGCCTCGCCACGGCCGCCGAGAGAGTGCGAGGCGGACGATCGCTCATCCTGTTCGCCGAGGGGACCCGCAGCCGCAACGGGCGGCTCGGCCCGTTCAAGCGCGGCGCGTTCCACCTGGCGATCAACGCGGGGGTGCCCGTAGTGCCGGTGGCGGTCTCCGGCTCCGGCGGCGTGCTGCGCCCCGGCGGGATGTTCCGGATCCGCCCCGGAAACGTCCGCGTGAGCTTCGCGCCGCCGCTCGATGCCGCATCCTACCGCCCCGATGGGCTCGACCGGCTCTCGGCCGACGTCCGCGCGCGGATCGTCGAGCGCCTGCTGCCGGAGGAGCTCGATCCCGCCGACGCGACCCGGCACCGGGAGACCCGTTGACGCCCGAGCGGCTCGCCGCGCGCCTCGCGCGGCGCGTGGCGAGGGATCCGCTCCTCCACGACCTCCGGGAAACCGCGCGTGCGAGCGGCGTCCCGGTCTGGCTCGTGGGCGGCGCGGTGCGCGACGCGGCGCTCGGTCGCCCCCCGGAGGATCTCGACCTCGCCGCGGGGCGCGGCGCCGCGCGGCTCGTGCCGGCCCTCGAGACGGCGTGGAAACGACGCGCGTTCCGCTTCCGCAAGCGCGGAGTGACCACGTGGAGGTTCGACCTCCGAGGAAGGAAGGTGGACATCGTCGACGCGTCGGGCCGAGGCATCGAGCGGGATCTCCGCCGGAGGGATTTCACGCTGAACGCGATCGCGGTCGACCTCGTCACGGGGCGGGTCGTCGACCCCCTGGGCGGTCTCCGCGACCTCCGCGCGGGGCTCCTGCGCCCGCCGGGACCCGACACGTTCCGGGACGACCCGCTCCGCGCGCTTCGCGCGGCACGCTTCCTGGCGGAGTTCCCTCGGTTCCGGCTCCATCCGGGGGTCCGCCGCGGAGCGGCCGCCGCCGCCCGGGCGCTCCGCCGCGCCTCGGCGGAGCGCCTCCGCGAAGAGGTGGACAAGCTGCTCGGCTCGGCCGCCCCGTCCCGCGGCCTCGAGGCGCTCGAGCGGCTCGGGATCCTGGGCGCGATCCTGCCCGAGATGCTCCCGATGCGCGAATGCCTCGCCGGAGCGGGGCGTCCGAGCGTCTGGCGCCACACGGTCGAGGCCGTCCGGCGCAGCGAGCGTCCCGGGAGGCTCCCCGGCGCGATCGTGGCCGGCGACGCGGCCTCGCTCCGGCTCCTGCGGTGGACCCTCCTGCTCCACGATGTCTCGAAGCCGGAGACGTTGGCGCGGGGAGACGATGGACGGCCGACGTTCCACGGCCACGAGGTCGAGGGGTCGCGGCGCGCCGATGCCGTCCTCCGACGCCTGCGGCTTCCAAGGTCGTTTCGCCGAAGGGCTGCCCGGCTCGTGCGCCTCCATCTGCGCCCTCACCACCTCGCCGACGCCGGGGCACCCCCGCGCGGCCTACGTCGGCTGGTTCGCGACGCGGGCGACGACCTTCCGGTCCTGGTGGCGCACTCCGCGCTCGACGCGCTCGCCTCCGGGGCGCCCGACGCGCGCGCGCGCTGGCGAAGGCTCCGCCCGGTGCTTCTGGATCTCCTCGCGCGGCACGCTGCCTCGCGGGAAACCCCGCGCCCGCCGCTGGTCAACGGCCACGACGTCATGAGGGTTCTCAGGATCCGTCCTGGACCGGACGTGGGAAGGGTCCTCGCGGAGGTACGGGACCTTCAGGATCTGGGCACGGTGGGCTCGAGAAAAGACGCGCTGGCCTGGATAGCGACGCTCGGGGTGGGTCCGTCCGCGTCTCGCGAACCGTCGCGCGCGATTTCTCGACGCGAATCCCCGAATGAGATACAAGGTGACCATGGGCGCGTCGGCCCTCGGCGGAGGTGACCTCTTGGATTGCGCGGCTCGACGCGGGCGGGCGCTACGCGTGATTCCCTGCCCCCTCGCCCTCGCCCTGGCGGCGGCACTGCATTCCGGGTGCGGCCACCCGCCGGGACCCGAGGCAAACGACTTGGCTCGCCACGAAGAACTCCTGCGGCAGGCCGTCGAGAGCCGCGCTCGCGTCGTCTTCCTGGGCGACTCGCTCACCGACCAGTGGCGCATCCCGGCGGGCGGGCTCGAGACGTGGCGGCGGGAGTACGTTGCCCTGGGCGCCGCCAACCTGGGGATCAGCGGGGAGGACACCCCCAGGCTCCTCGACCGGGTCACGCGGAGCCGGATGGAGGATCTCGCCGCCGAGGCGATCGTGCTCCTGATCGGGACCAACGACGTCAGCGCCGGGGCCCCGCCCGAGGAGATCGCCCGCCGCGTGGAAGCGATCGTGGCCGTGCTCCGCGGGAAGCTGCCGCGAGCACGAATCCTGCTCCTCGGCCTCTTGCCGCGCGACGCCGGGGCCTCGGCCAGGAGGGACGCGGTCGCCGCCGTCAACCGCGCCCTCGCGAGGCTCGACGGCGGGGCGCGCGTGCGGTTCCTCGACATCGGGGAGCGCTTCGTCCGGCCGGACAGGACGATCCCGCGGGAGGTCATGCCCGACGGCCTCCACCTCTCCCCGGAGGGCTACCGGATCTGGGCCGACGCCATGCGCCCCGTGCTGACCGAGGTCCTCACCCATCCCTCCGCCAGTGGGCCGCGCTGATTCCGGGGCCTGCCGCGCCATGCCGTTCAACTCCCTGGCGTTCGCGACGTACCGGAGGGACATTGATCCCGCGGTGTTCGGCGAAATGATCCAGGCCGCGACCTCCCTCGCCGCCCGCCACGGGATCCCGTTCCACGACTACATCCCCGACGGGCGCTTCACCCTTGATGACTTCTACGACAACGACCACCTCAACGCGCGCGGGGCGGAGAAGTTCACCCGGCTCCTCCTGGACGAAGCGGTGTCGCCACTCCTCGGCGGCGCACCCTCTTCCAGGACGACCGCGCACGGCGCTTCCTGACGCACCGCGGCGGACGGGCACGCCGGCACGGCCTGCGGTATCTTTGCGCGCCGGCGTCCGCCGCGGACATGGGGGATCTGAGGAATGTCGGGCCCTGATTCCGTGTTCTCGAACCTGCGGTTCGACCTGGGGATGCCCCATCTCGGACGGAACAACCTCTCGGAATCCGAGCTCCTCAAGGTCATGGGCCATCACCGCTGGAAGCTCGTCCAGGACGCCGGGGGAGTCCCTAGCGCGCTCATCCACGATGACGCCGGCGAGCGGCTCTACGCCACGTTCTTCTTCATCGACCTGAGCCTCCCGCCCACGCGCCCCCTGAGCGCCTACGGCGAGAACGAGACGCTGGATTTCCAGGCGACCCTCTGCCACCACGGGAAGACCTACCTCGACGGGCGCTACGTTCTGGTCGGGGACGACAGCTTCTCGATCCGGAGCAGCAACGTCTTCATCTACCAGGAGCAGGGCCCGTCGAAGCTGTCGGTCTCGTTCCCCGCGAACGTGGACTTCTCGAGGATCCCGGAGATCCCGGCGCTTCCGGAGTCCGTCAATCTCTGCCGGGAGGCGAAGATCCGCAGGACGTTCCTCGGCGTGCCGCCCGACGGCGTGCCGGTGTTCGAGGGAAGCACGGAATTCGTGTACGAGATCAACGCCGACCGGGACCTGAACGGGGCGGGTCTGCTCTACTTCGCGAACTACATCTGCGTTCTCGACGTCGCGGAGCGCAAGGTGCTCCGGTCCCTGAGCGACCCTCCTCCGGAGTCGATGCTCGACGCCAGGTCGACCTACCGCCGGCTGATGGGGTACTTCGGCAACGCCCAGGCCACCGATCGCCTCCACGTCACGATGAGCGCGAACATGCGGGCCCTGGCGTCCGGCGGCGGCGCTCCGCTCCTGGATCTCGGCTTCGACTATGCCATCCGACGGTCCTCGGACGAGAAGGAGATCCTGATCTCCTCGTCCAGGAAGGTCGTTCCCCTGCCCGCCGGGTCCGCGGCGGAAGCCTGGGCGAGAGACAGGGGCCTCTTGCCGTAAGGAGTGTCCGGCATGGACGACAAAGCGCGACGGATGATCGAATTCGTGGGGCAGAGACTGCTTCGTCGGCCCGCCTCGCCGATCGACGAGGACACTCCGCTTCTCTCCTCGGGGCTGGTGGACTCCTTCGCGCTCGTCGATGTCCTGATCGAGCTTCAGAAACTCAGCGGGCGCCGAATCCCGACGGGCCGGGTGAGTCCCGAGGACATGGACACGGTCCGCAAGATGTTCGAGACCGCCGACCGCGTCGGGAAGCCGTAGGCTCCGGGGGCGCGTCCACGCCTCGGGCGGGCGCCCACCCGACGATCGATCAGAACTGCAGATAGACGAAGGTCGAGGCTTGCTTGCTCCACGCGATCACCGCCAGGATCAGGACCGCGTAGTAGACGGGCGACGCGAGCCAGACGAACCGGCGGACGGCGCCCAGCCTGGACGCCGACCGGACCAGAACGCGCGCGGCCTCGAAGAGAAAGTAGCCCGCCACGCACAGGATGACCACGACGTAGAAGTTGGGGCGCAGTGCCAGGGTCCTGTAGGCCGAGGGTGTGAACAGGGCGCGGTACATGGCCCACGCCTGGCCAAGGCTGTTCGCCCGGAACATGATCCAGCCCAGGGAGATCGCTCCGAACGTGAGCGCCCACGAGACGCAGGCCCGGACCGCTCCCGGTCCCCAGGCCGTGGCGCCCCGTCCGCCCCGGTACTTCTGGAACTGCCGGTGCGCGACCAGGAAGAGTCCCTGCAGCACCCCCCAGAGCACGAAGGTGCTGGCGGCGCCGTGCCAGAGCCCGAACAACGTCATCGAGATCACGAGCGCGAGGTTCCTCCACGCGAGGCTCGTCCGCAGCATCGCCAGTGGCATGAAGAGGTAGTCGCGAATCCAGAACGACAGGGACATGTGCCACTTCGTCCAGAACTCGCTCACCGTCCTGGAGAGGTACGGCCGGTCGAAGTTCTCGCGCAGCCGGAAACCGAAGAGCCGCGCCGAGCCGATGGCGATGTTCGAGTATCCCGCGAAGTCGAAGAAGAGCTGGAAGCCGAAACCGACCGCGAGGAAGACGACGTCCACCGCGCCCCAGCCGCCGGTGACCCTGTCGAACCCGAAATTCACCCCTTCGCCGACCTGCAGGCCGCGCGCCATCGTGTCCGCCACGACGACCTTCATGAACAGCCCGAGGAGGATGCGGTGGCAACCGGCGGAAACGTCATCGAGCGAGGGTCGCGACTCGCTTCGGAACTGGGGGATCAGCTCGAACGCCCTGCAGATCGGGCCCGACAGGATGGTGGGCCAAAAGGCGATGTAGAGCAGGAACTCGGGAAGGGAGGGATCGACGTCGCGCTCCCGGTAGACATCGAGCAGATAGCTCATCGCCTGGAAGGTGAAGAAGGAAACACCGACGGGTGCCAGGATGCTCGACGCGACCTGCCACGGCAGGGCTCCGATGGAACCGAGGAACGCGAGGGCCGGCGGAGCGTACTTGAACCCGGCGAGGATCGCCAGGTTCACGAGCAGGCCGCCCCACAGCAGGGAGCCGACCGGCTTGCGGCGGAGGAGCTTGCCCCAGTAGTAGTTGAAGAGGCTGCTGCCGAGAAGGAGGAACGCGAACTTCGCTCCGCAGAGCCAGTAGAAGAGGTAGCTGGCCGCGAGGAGGGCGACCTGGCGGGACCTGGCCGTCCGCAACAGCATGGCCGCAGCCCACACGAGCACCAGGAACAGCAGGTACGAGACGCTCTGCAAGCTCATTCGCGGGATCGCCTCGAGCGCGGGGGTCAGGGGCGGCGGGGCGCGCTTCCCTTGTCCTCGAGCCAGCGCCGGAAGTCGGCACGGAGGTCCTTCGCCAGCCGCTCTCCCAGCCGCTGGTGCCCCCGCCCGGTGAAATGCGAGAAGTCGCGCTCGCCGCCCTTTCCGCTGACATCGGAATCAGGGTAATTCGTCCACATCTCCTCGGGGACCAGACGGGAGTAGTCGAGGCAGATGGCGCCGCAACGGGCGCACAGGGCGGGCATGTCCCTCCTGAATCGCGCGAGGTCGGAGGGATCGGTGGGGTTCGGCTCGATGGGGCGGATCGGCGTGAGGTAGATCACCGCGTGAACCCCTTGGGCCCGAAGATACCTCAGCATGCCTTCCACGATCTGGAGATTGACTGCGTACATTCCGTCGGGAATCGGCCGTCGTGAAGAGGTGTGCACTCCGAAGACGAGATTCCGGGCCTCGTGGAAGCCCAAGGTCGCGCGCCCGTAAAGCACCGCTCGCTCCCCGAACAGCGGCAGCGACGCGTCGAGCGCCGATTGGAGCCGATCCTCGAGGGTACGATCCTGGCCCGCGACAGCGGGCGCCTGCCGTGCGCCCGGCGGCCCGACCTGATCGGGTGCGCCGGACCCCAGAATGTCTCGCACGACCCTCGCCCCCGCCGGGAGGTCCTCCATGCCGTCCAACAGGTCGCGCATGAGGGGCGCCACGCTCGAAAACCTCGCCCTCGACACGAAGTCCTCGCGGGGATCGACCCAGCGGAATTCGTCGGGCATCACCGCGGCGACCAGCACGTCCATCCGCCGCCGGGAGTCGGAGATGCCCAGGACCGACTTGATCAGCAGCTCCGACATGGTCAGGTTCGGCTCCGATCCGATGCGCAAGGCAAAACTCTCGGTCGGCTCCTGACCGGAGCCGTTCAGCAGCTTCCAGAGCCAGACCGGAGCGTACTGGTCGCCCGGCTGCTCGTCCATGGTCGCGATCGTCTGGGAGTTCCCCACGAACAGGATGGAGAGAGCGCCGGGCGAGTTCACGGGAAACGGCGCGGTCAGGACGCTCAGCGGGCTTTCCGGCGGGAACAGCGGTCTGATGACGGCGAGTGCCGTCGGGTCTTTGATGGGAGGGCCCTCGACCGGCGAGGCGATCTTGAGACGCGGATTCTGGGCGGCGCTCCACGGGTTGAACCGGGTTCCCGCCACGCGGATGTTCACGATCGCCAGGAGAAGGAAGGTGACGAGGGGAACGTAGAGCGCGGTCAGCAGCGGCCGCAGGCGGGACCGGTCGATCATCTGTTCCCCGTGAGGGGCCCCTCCCCGCAGGCGCTCCCCGGTCGGATCACGAGCGGCGATGCAAACAGCGCGCTCGTCTCGCGTTGCGCTCGTCGAAAATTGCAGATTATCAGGCCAGGCTTGAGATATCAAGATCGCGTCGGCGGAAGCCTGCCCAGCGCATCGAGGAGATCTCGAAGGCGATCGCGGAAGATCTCGTAACCGTGTTCCTTCCGGATGCGAGCCAGCGCTTCCGATCCCATCCTGGCGCGCAGCTCCGGATCGCGAGCGAGCCGGAGAATGCGGTCCGCGATCGCTTCGAGGTCGAACGGATCCAAGACGTACCCGGATCGGCCGTCCTCTGCGGCCTCTCGTGACCCGTCCTGATTCCCGACGAGGATCGGACGTCCGCACGCGGCGGCCTCGAGAGGCGTGAGCGGTATGCCTTCTCCCCGGCCGGGCCCCTTGTCGGTCACGAGCGAGAAGACGTCGCACGAGCGGTACACGTCGGGGAGGTCCGACTCGGACACGAAGCCCGTGAAATGCACGCGATCGTCGACCTTCAGCTCGCGTGCCAGCGCCTCCAGCTGCGGCCGGCCCCCTCCGCCTCCGGCGATCACCAATCGCACGGGAGCCTCGTGGGGAAGCCGCGAGAAGACGGTGATCAGGCGATCGATTCCCTTGTGCTCCTCGGTCGGCGCCATTCGCGCGAGCGTCAGCACCGTGAGCCGCCCGTCCGCCGGGGGAACGCCGTACCGGCCGAGAACGTCCGTCGAGCCGGGCGTGAATCGGGTGAGATCCACGCAGTCCCAGTGGACCCGGGTCCCCTCCCGCCGATGAAGGCCCGACCGGATGACGTCATCGAGCGTCGAATGGCAGTCGCTGATCAACTGATCGACCCGTCTCACGGCGGCGGCCCGGACCTTCGTGACGTCCGTCCAGACTTCCGCGCCGTACACGTTCAGGACCGAGCGCGCCCCCAGCAAGCGGGCCAGCCCGACGGCGACCGGTGCGATGTGCAGGTGCGCGCACCAGACGATCGACGGACGCTCCGCGACGGCGGCGAGCGCGGCCGCCGCTACGTAGAGTGACTTCCCTCGCCGCGTCGGACCGAAACTCGCGAAATCCACGCGAAACGGAACCTCGAATCCCTGGTCGTCCGGCGGCAGGAGCGAGAGCGCAGTGATGCTGTCGGGGCCGAGAAGATCTCGCAGGGCCTGGACCTGGTAGCGGCAGTACCGGGAGATCCCGCCCTTGTCGAACATGCCCGGAGATAGATACAGGACGTCTTTCTTCATCTCGGCCTTCCCGTCGTAAAGGGTCCAGAGGTCGAGGGCTCGCTTTCGCCGACGTCGGGTTCGGAGCCGGGCTCCGGGACGGCGGGCGACATCATAGCCAAAGCGTTTGCATCAGGCCAGAACCGCTCCCGCCGAGCGCGTCGCGGGGCCGCGAGCCCGTTGTCTTTCCGCCGGAATCCGCGCAAGAGAGGCCGCCTACCGCGAGGCGGACGGCCCCGCGAGCCGCCGCGCGACCCAGCTCGATCTCCTGAACACGGAATGGCGGCGGATCCTCGATGCCTCTCCTTACTTCGCCGCGAGGCCTCGGCCTCAGACCGGTCGTCGGCACGGCGGAGAGCTTCCTGGCTCCCGAGAGCGCCGATCTCATCGAGGGTCTTTTCGGCTGCCCGGTCGGAATGGAGTACCGCGCGGTTGAGACGGGCGTATTGGCCCACACGCACCCGGATGGAGGGTTCCGCTTCTTCTGATCGAGTCCTGATCACCACCCCGGTATTCGAGACGTACCGGAGGAACATGGACCGGACGATCTAAGAGGAGCTCCTCCGGAATGCCACCGACCTAGCCGCCCGCCACTGGATCCCGTTCCACGACAAGATCCCCGACGGGCACTTCACCCTCGACGACTTCTACGACAATGACCTCCTGACGCACCGCGGCGGACTGCGGTTCCTCGCCTCGTGACGTCACCATTCCGCGACTGTATAATACCCGGCGCGATGTTTCCGATGGAGCAGCACGCCCCGGCTCTTTTCCCGAAGCACAGGATGCTCGCTGCGGGGATCGTTTGTCTCGCCGCGGCCTGCGCCGCCACCCTCGTGCCGCTCGTCCCGCACCCCGGCACCATCCTCCTCGCGAGCCTCTTGCCCGGCATGACCCTGATGTACCTCGGGCTGCGGGGTCGCGACGGTTCTTTCGACTATGCTGAGGCGGTGCTGCTGTACGGGATCTTGTACTCGCTCTACTTCGGAGTCGGTGCGATCTTCCTCAAGTTCAATCCGGAGAGGCTAACAAGTCTCTCCCTCTACAACTACCTCGATCCGGCTCTGGCCCTGGCTGTCGTGGGTTACGTAGCCCTCCTGGCGGGTTATGGCTTCACGTTCCGTCACGTGCGCCCGCCGCGGTGGGCGAACCTCGAGCCGCGCGGCGTCATCGTCTACGTCCTTTTCGGGGGAATGGGACTCGCCGGTTTCCTCGGGGGCGCGATGCACGCGACGCAGGTCCTCTCCGGATCGGCGTTCTCGCCCGTCGTCTCCATGCTCGGACAGTTCACGTCGCTGTTCTTCTTCCCGTGGTTTCTCGTATGGTACGCCATTCTCTCCGGACGGCTCCAGGGCCTTCGCGCATTGTGTCTCGGCGCCGGCTTCCTCGCCGCGGCGATCATGATCGTGATCGTCAACGTCGGCCAGAAGGGAACGCCAGCGACGCTGGCGGCCATCCCGATGATCGCGGTCTGGTACGCCCGCGGGCGCTTTCCGCTGAAGACCATCGCCACCCTCGTCCTCATCTGGATCCTGGTCGTCTTCCCGGTTTACAACACGTTTCGCCTCCAGCACCGCAGCATCCCGACCGCCGAGCGCATGGAGCGCTCTGTGGACACCATGACGAGCTGGGACGCGCGGGAATTCGCGGATCGGTCCATCATCGCTTTTTTCGGTCGCATCGCGATCATCCAGGCGCCTGCCGCGGTGCTTCGGGACGCGGGTCGGTCCGTGGATTTCATGTACGGGAAGACGCTCTTCCTGACTCCGATGTCCTTTCTCGTCCCCCGGTTCCTGTGGCCCGACAAGCCTCAGTTCACGCTCGGGCACGATTTCGGCAGGATCTTCGGGCTCCTTTCCAGGGCCGATCGCCAGACATACCTGGCCATTACCACGATCGGCGAGCTTTACTGGAATCTGCACGTTCCGGGAGTCCTCGCCGGCATGTTCGTACTGGGATCCTTGCTTGGATGGATCTACCGTAGGTACGGCCAGGGGTTCGCGATCGAGCCCATGCGCAAGGCAATGTACGTGATGCTCCTGACTGTCATGCTTCAGGGCGAGGGCAACATCGCGGGTTTCGTCTCCGGGATCGTGAGGACCTTGATCGCGACGCTCGTGATTCTGACGTTGCTCCGGAAGCTCGGATCGCTGCAGGAGATCCCCCGCACGGGCACGGGGGGGGGCGCCGCCGTTGACGGCTCGGCCGGGACGGTGGCGTAGGGACTCTCACCCGCATCGCGGACAGCGCCGAGTCGGCGCCGGCGCGGGCCGACGTCCTCAGGGCGCGCCCGGTCCACCTTGCGTCGGCGTTTGGGAACGCGGAATCTCCCGGTACCCCTTGCGGATGGTATCCCCCGCGATCACCGCCGCGACGGTCGCGAACGCGACCACGAACGTTCCCTCTCTTGCCAGCAGACCCCATGAGACGGCTTCCCTCACGGGGATAGCCCTGGAGGCTACCACGAGGACGATGGCCCATCCCGTCAGACCGGCGATGCGCATCCACGAGACCACCGCGATCGAGGGGCGGTAGACGAAGACGGTCGCGACGAGGTTCAGGGCATAGGTCGCCGCCGTGCTCCAGGCCGCGGCCCGAGAGCCGAACAACGGAACCATGATCAGGTTCAACGTGAGATTGAAGACCGCAACCGTGCCGCCGACGGCGAGCAGCCCGAGCGAGCGCCGCGTCACGTACGCCTGGTGCTCGACGACTTGTTGCAGCCCCAGGAGCATGATCCCGGCGAGGACCCACGGAACGATCTCGTCGCCCGAGAGGAACTCGGATCGGGAAAGTAGGACTCGGCCGAGACTGTCCGGCTCCACCACCACCATGCCGCCCAGGAGAAGGCCAAGCGTCGCGAAGAGGAGCAGCACGGCGTCGAGCGGCACGGGCCGACCTCGCACCGCAGCGGCCTGGAGGATGATGGGAGAGAAGATGGGAAAGAACGCCGACGCCAGAAGCATCGGAACCGCGGCGCCGACCTGGTATCCCGCGACGTACCGGCCGGCCTCGGCCGCCCCCGCGAAGTAGGACACGACGTATCGATCGGAGATCGAGGAAATCCAAGTCAGCAGGAAGATCCCGAAGTAGGGGCCGGAGTACTTCCAGAGTCGGAGAGGTTCGAACGTGGTCGGCTCGCCCGCGGCGGCGAACTCTCGGAAGAGCGCGCGCCACCACGGCCAGCCTGCGAGCGCCACCAGGACGGCGCCGACCGCGACTCCCGTCATGGCCGAACCGACGGAGGCGCCCAGCGTGACCACGGCCGCGGCGATCAGCAGGGGCCGCAGCCATGCGTCCGTGGCGGCGAGAATCGCGTAGCGCCCCCGCCAACGGTAGGTGTTGAAGGCGCCTTGTTGACGGTCTCGGAAGTTCCCCGCCAGCAGGGCCACGCTCCCGGCCACGAGGATCCACCCCGTCTCCGTCTGCGCCCCCCACACCCCGAGGGCGACGGGAACTCCCGCCGCGATTCCGGCCACGGCGAGCAGGTTCGTCCAGCGGAGCACCGACCGAAGAAGCGAAGCGGCGGAGCGCTGACGCACGGCCTCCGCGAGAAAGTGATTCTGGGTATGTCCGAGCGGTGACACAAGGAAACCGCTGACGAGCGCCACTGCGCCGAAGGCCAGGGAGAAGCGTCCGAACAGATCTGGATCCATGACCGCCGTCTGGATCTTGAGACCCACGATCCCCGCCACGCCGAAAGCGAAGCGCCCGGCAAGGATCCATGCCGCTTCTCGCGAAGCGCGCGGACCTGGTGCCTCCGACGAACCCCTCATCGGGTGGCCGCCTCGGCCAGCGCTTGGGGGAACCGCACTCCGCGAGGCCGCACCGTCCTAGCTCGCATTCTTCCGGGCCACGGGCGCCCGTCCCAGACGGCGAAGACGCGCGAGCAGAGCGAGGAGTCCCGCCATTCGGTGGGCGGTACGAGGCGACAAAGCGAGCGCTCGAAGCGCGAACCGCAGAGGCGGCGACACGAACGGCGCCACCAGGGGCCATCCGTCGGCGAGCGCCTGCACCTGCCGTCGGCGGAGAAGGCCCAGGATCGTCTCCGTCGTCATCGCGTTGCGGCGCGCGAAGAACCGGATTTCTCCCCACAGCCTCCCCGGAAGCCCCACTCCGTAGGACTGCGGAAGGGATCCCCCGGACAGGTCGAGCATCATGGCGAGCCCCGGCAGAGTCCAGTCGTGGAAGTTCGCGCGTTCCCCCGTTCGGATTCTGTTCCGGATCATCGGCTCCTCGACAAACCCCACGTCGCAGACCTCGGCCATCCGCATCCACATTTCCTTGTCCGCACCCGGCCCCGGAAGTTCACGGAAGACGCCGACGAGCTGGTAGAGGCGTCGCCGGGCGACGACCGAGGGGCAGATGACGAGGGACGTCTTGCTCCTCGCGAGACGACACACGAAGTCCGCGCCGGGGACGACGGCCGGCCAGCGATGCGGAACCGGTCCGTAGTCGGTCCCGTCCTCGCGCGCATAGACGCCGGCCGAGTGCACGAAACCGACCCGAGGCTCGCGGTCCATGAGCGCGACGGACCGCTCGAGGATCTCCGGGTGGTAGACATCGTCGTCATGGAATACCGCCACGAACTCCGCGCGAGACCCGAGGATGCAGTCGTTCCAGTTGCCGACCATCCCCAGCCGACGCGAGTGCCGGACATAGCGGAGGTGGGGATCGCCGCGAAGATCGTCGAGGGCTCGCTCCACGACGTCACTCTCGGAGTCGTCGCTCACCGTCACGCGGAAATCGCGACAGGTCTGCCTCAGCAGGCTTGTCACGGATTCGCGAATCCACTCGGGCCGCTCGTACGCGACGACGAAAACATCAACCCTCGGTGTCGGGTCCTTGTCCACCTTCGCCTCCGAAGACCGCGTCGTCCCCTACTGCCGGGAACTTCGAGCTTTGCGTGTCGGCACGCCCTACGCCGCCGCCGGGTCGTGGGGATAGGACGTTCAAGCTCAGGATCCGAGGGCCACGCCCGAGAAGGAACGCTGTGTCACCCCGCCTCCCACCTCCAAAGCCCACCACCCAAACCCATTCTCCTCCCGGTGCCCTGGCGAACTCAAGCTGCTCGCCAACGAGGCCACGACGAGGCTCAGCGCCCGCGGTCGAACGCGCGGACACCCATCCGCTGGTGTCGCGGAGGGTGGAGCGATGACGGACCGCATAGCCCAACTTCCGCAGTTCGCGTCTGGTTTTGGGTTTTTCGGAGGCGAATGCGTGAAGAAAGCGCGGCGTGTCCATCCCTGAGACGCGAAAACCGCGTGTAGTGCCGACCTACCCTCTTGAATTCGGTTCGATGAGGCTGCGATAAACGCAGCGGAGATCGCAGCGTGTACCCGCGTCGCAGCAGCCGGACGAAAGACGGGAAGACCCACACGTACTGGCGTCTGGTCCGGACAGTTCGCCGTGGCGGCAAGGTCGTTCAGCGGACCATGGCCCAGCTTGGCGAGCTGGGCTGGACGCTGTGGTGCGCCTTGGGGTTGAGTCGGCTGTGCGAGGAGCTGCTGCCAGAGGGACGCGAGGCGGTGCCGTGGCCGTGGATGGCGGCGGTGCTGGTGATCGGTCGGTTGTGCGAGCCCTCGAGCGAGTTGTACTTGGCGGAGCGGTGGCACCCGCGGACGGCCCTGGAAGACCTGCTCGGACTGCCCGCGGAGAAGGTGAACGAGGATGTTGTACCGGGCGCTGGACCGTCTGCTGCACCACGAGGAGACGATCGAGAAGCACCTGGTGCGCCGGCTCGGCGAGCTCTTCGAGGTGGATTACGACTTGCTGTTGTACGACGTGACCTCGACGTATTTCGAAGGGCTGGCCGAGGGCAACCTGCTGGCTCGACGGGGTCACAGCCGGAATCACCGGCACGACTGCAAGCAGGTGTGCATCGCGTTGGTGGTCACCCGAGAGGGGATCCCGCTGGGCTACGAGCTCTTCGCGGGCAACCGCACGGACGTGACGACGGTCGAGGAGATCGTCGAGACGATGGAATTGCGCTACGGCATGGCCCGAAGGATCTGGGTGATGGACCGGGGATGACGAGCCTCGAGAACGTCGCGTGGTTGAAGCAAACCGGTCGTCGTTACCTCATCGGAACGCCCAAGAGCGACCTGCGGAAGTGGAGCCGCGAAATCGTCGAAGCTCGAGACTGGCAGCACGTGCGGGATGGCGTTGAAGCCAAGCTGTGCCCGGGGCCGGACGGTGAGGAGATGTTTCGGCTGTGTCGATCGGCGGAACGCCGGGAGAAGGAGCGGGCGTTCCACGATCGCTTCGCCGCGCGCCTCGAGACCGCCCTGACGAGCCTGGCCGGAAGGATCGAGCGATCCCGGTGCCGTCTGGACCGGGATGAGATCCATGAACAGATCGGACGCCTGCGGGAGCGATATAGCCGTGCCGGCGGCCGCTATGAAATCCGGTTGATGGGCGAGCCCTCGAAGCCATCGGGACTGCGGTTGACCTGGTCGGTTCGCCGGGATTGGGATGAGTGGGCGCGGCACAGCGAAGGCTGCTACGTCCTGCGGACCAACGTGACCGACTGGAAGGCCGAGGACTTGTGGCGCACCTACATCCAGTTGTCCGAGGCCGAAGCGGCTTTCCGGATCCAGAAGAGCGACCTGTCGATCCGTCCGGTGTGGCACCAAAGGACCGAGCGGGTCCGAGCGCACATCCTCGTGTGCTTCCTGGCCTACGTGCTCTGGAAGACGCTCGAGCAATGGCAGGCGCGGGCTGGCCTGGGCAACAGCCCCCGCGTGCTGTTCGACGAACTGGCAACGATCCACAGCACCGACGTCGTGCTGCCGCTCGCTGATGCCTCGGGACACGAGGTCCGGATTCGCTGCGTCGGCTGCCCGGACAAGCACCAAGCCGTTCTGCTTGACCGACTCGGGCTACGCCCCGGAACGGCTCCGGATACCCCGGGCCATGGCCGAAATGTAGTGCCGACTCTCGGTCAAAAAGCGCGAAATACCGCTATCTCACCCCTCGAACTGCGGAAGTCGGGCTAGGTCCGTCAGAACCGCCGCGCCGGACGCCTCCACGTCTCGGTCGACCGGAAGACCGGAGGCTGACGGCCGCCGGTCGAGCGGCGCATCGCGAGGTCCACGGGAGTGGTCGCTCGCTCTGCCGCGACTCAGTCGAGAATCGACGCCAGCGCCTCGCGGATCCCCGCGGCGTCCGACTCGAAAGAGAAGCCCGCGACGCCTCTGCGCGATTCCACCCGGGGGTCTCCCCCGGAGGGCCGCTCCGCCCTCCATCTTTCGACCGTTCTCGCCATCCCCCCCACATCGCCAACCGGGAAACGGAGGGACTCGGGCACGAGGTCGTAGGCCGCGCCCACGCGGTCGGACGCCACCACGGGGAGCCCCGACGCGAGCGCCTCGTTCACGACGAGGCCCCACGGCTCGTACGCGGAGGGGAGCACGAGGAGGTCGGCGGCCGCGTAAATCCCCGGTAGGGCGGCCTGGTTCTGAAAGCCGAGGAACGTCGCACGAGCCGGAATCCTCCGCGCCGTCTGGTCCTTGAGATCCTTTTCCAGCGGACCGCTGCCGGCGAAGACGGCATGAAGGTCGGGGAAACGCTCGGCCAGCGCGACCAGGTCCGCGGGCCGCTTGGAGACTATTAGGCGGCCCACGAAAAGCGCGACGTCCGATCCGGGCGCGACCCCCCACCCTCGCCGCACGTCCTCACGGCCCGGCCACGCTTCGTCGGCGGCGCGCGAAAATGCATCGTTGTCCACCGCCCAGGGACAACGGAATCTCCTCGACTCGGGAACGCCGTACGCGGCGTAGTGGAGGTCGTTGGTCGCGCCGGTCACCAGGATCGCGGCGACCCGCCGGTAGATGCGCTCGACGATGGCGTGCTTGACCCTCCGTTTGAGACCCGAGGGTTCCGCGAGGTGGTTCGAGTCCGAGGAGTAGACGATCGGAACTCGCCAGCGCGCCGACGAGAGAAACGACAGCCACTGGTGGAATCCGTTGTAGCCGGAGATCCACACGGCCTCCGGCCTCGCCCGTCGGAGATCTCCCGGAAGGCCGAGGTTGATCTTGCCGAGACGCGTGCCCGGGTTCGGACGCGGGCTCGAGTTCCGCAGGAACCGGTGGCGGTATCCCGACAGAAGGTCCCCATCCCAGGTGAAGTTCTCGACGCCCCAGTCCGACCTCCTCGGCGTCACGCCGTAGGTATCGCCGTACCAGACCTCGAGGTCGAGCCAGGGTTGCGCGGAGAGGTGTCGGTACAGCGGCGAGCGGTACTGGATCGGGTGGGATGCCAGCACAACGAACCGGTACCGTCTCATCGTCCCTCCCCGATCCACTCCGCCACCTCCTCGTCGACCTCGGCGCGGGCGGCGTCGCGCTCGTCCTCGGGCAGCCGGAAGTCGATCTGCTCCAGCCAGACGCTGCGGTACCGCTCCGCGACCCCACGGCGATCCAGGGGGAGCGCGACGCCTTGCCGCGTGGCCTCGGCGGACAGCTCGTCCCAGCGAGCGAGGGTCGCGTAGTCCAGGGACAGCCGAACGTGGCGGACCCGCCGGAGCAGGACCGGGGCGGAGCCGACGGCACGCTCGGCCCGGTCGAAGAGCCGGCCGGCGGCGGTGACGAAGGCGAGGTCCACGTGGCCGTAGTCCGCCGGAACTGCGTTCACGTCGATGAACCCTGGGTTCCGCCGCTGCGCCGCCTCCAGCAGGCGGAGGTACCTGCGAACGAGGCGCCCCGCGCGCCCGTAAAATCCGTCGGTGAACTCGCGGATCAGGCGCTCGGGATCGCGGTCGGGATCCTCGAGAATCTCGAGCCAGAGCCAGACCTTGAGGTCCCGGAGGTCGCCGGCGATCGGGTACTCGTGCTGGGTGAAGATCCCTTCGACTCCGTGGGCGCGATAGAAGCGCAGGTCCCGCGCGTAGTTCGCGTACGTGGCCAGCGGGAGACCCCGCTCGACGCCGAACGTCACGGCGTAGTCCCAGATCCAGAGATGTTTCGCGACGCCGGCCCACCCGATCACGGCATCGCGGAAGGTGGCGTTGGCCGGGTCGTCCACGGCGCGGGCGTAGTCGCGCCGGCCGAAAGCGGAAAGGCGGACCACGACGTTGTCGCGCGCCCTCGTCCCCGATGGTGGCGGGAACGAGTACTGGTAGGCGAGCGTCGTCACCAGGACATCGGGCCTCTTCGCCCCGATCTCTTCGGCCACGAAGTTCACGAAATCGAGGATCGGACCGGCCTGGCTCCCGGTCCGCTCTACCGCGGCGCGACAACGGGAGCACCCGCAAGGCCCTCCCCAATCGTTCTGGGACACGTCCGCCAGGACCGGGAGAGGGACGCCCGCCATCGCCGCCGCGGCCGCCGATTCCTCGAGACGGGCCTCGATCGTCCCCACGACGAGGTCCCGGACGTCCGGATTCGTCAGACAGAGCTGGGACCGTCCCGCCGCGCGAAACCCGGCGCGCTCGGAGAAGTACTCCGGGTGGTCGCGGAACCATTCCGTCGGCGGCACGAGGAAATAGAAGCTGTGGACCGGCCACGGCGTTCCGCCGCGGATGCTCCCACCTAACTCCGGGGGCACGTTGGCGGCGTCACCGTTCACAAAGTGGCGTGCCAGGAACTCCTTGGATCCGTCGATCCCGTAGACGTCCCGGTAAGCGAAAACCGGCGTCCCGCGCTCGTCGATGCCGCGGAGTACGAGGCGGTGCCTCGTCGGCACGTGCTCCTCGTGGGGGCTCCACCAGCGGACGCCGATGTGCCGCTCCAGCAGGTGGTATGCCGCGTACAGGGTCCCGCGGGGCCGACCGCCGGACACCACGAGCCAGCCCCGGCCCGAGCGAAGGACCCATTCCTCGGGCCCCATCGTGGCCGCGTCGATGCCGCGGCGGGCCGCGAAGCCCGTCGGACCGACGTACACGGCGGGCCCGTCGAACGGATCGGCGGGCTCTTCCTCCACGCGGAACGAGGCGGACGTCGCCTTCTCGAGATAGCGCACCAGCTCCGCGGCGGCGGTCCGCTCGGGAACCGCGGCGTCGCGGGCGAGGAACACGCGCGCCTCGGCCCGTCCATGCCGCGCCAGAGTCATCGCGGACGCGGGAGAGACGACCGCCAGCGCGACGGCGAGAGCCAGGATCCTCACGCTCCGGGACTCCGGCGGCGGGAGTCCGCCACACCGGGATCTTGCGGTGCGAGCGAGCGGATCGCCTCGCGAGTCTTGTCGGCGAACGCCGGATACCCGAACGCCTCCTCGACCCGGCGCCGCGCCGCGGAGCGCTCGGCACGATGGAGCTCCGGCTCGCGCGCCAGCCGGAGATCGAGGCCGTGCCGTTCGCGAAGGACCCGGATCGGTAACCGTCCGTACCGGGCGATCCCGCCTTTGTCGAAGACACCGGGGGTCAGGACGAGGATTCTCATGACGCCCCCCGGCGATCGCCGATCCCGCGGGCGGGGACGCCGGCCACGACCTGCCAGGGGTCCACGTCCGCCCTGACGACGGAGCCGGCGGCGATCACCGCGTGGTCACCGATGCGGACGCCCGGAAGCAGGATCGCGCCGGCGCCGATCCAGACATCGTCGCCGATCGTCACCTCTTCGTACACGGTCCCCTGGTCGAGGATCGGGGCCGTGGGGTCCTTCCGGTACTGGTTCGACTGGCTGTAGACGATCACGCCGCTCGCGATGGCGCATCCCGACCCGATTCGCACCCCCCCCTGGCCGTACACGATCGAGTTCCGGTCGATGTGCGTCCGCGGGCCGATCGAGATCCGGCCTCGCTCCCCGGTCGCTCCGAGATAGACTCCCCCGTAAAGCGAGACGCCGTCGCCGAGCGAGACCGCGTCCCGCCCCTCGACGGCGACCGCCCGTCCGAGCCTCAACCCCATGGCTCGGTAGCGCCCCGCGCACAGAATCCCCCGAAGTCGGTCTTCCGCGCCGTCGCGGTATCGCCTCGCGAGGAGGCCGCACACGGCGGCGAGACCGCGCGCCAAGACCTCCACGACCCACGCGGGGAGGACCCACCACGGAAGGCGTCGTATCGCGCGTTCTGATCGACGTCCGAGCGACGCGAGCAGGCTCATCCCCCTGACTCCGAGGCGGAACGCATTCGCTCGACCCGCCGCCGGATCGCGGCGCCGATCCGCGCGACGTCCGCGCGGGCGAGGCCGATGCTCGTCGGGAGGTTGAAGCCCGCTCGCGAGATCCGCTCCGCCACCGGGTTCCCCTCCCCGGCCGCGGCGACGCGGCGGGCAGAGGCGTAGGGCGGCATCTCCCCCATGGGGACGAAGAACGGCCGAGTGTCGATGCGGTCCTCGCGGCTCAGGTCCGACAGCATCGCGTCCCTCCCGCTCGCGAGCGCATCGTCGAGAACCGCGCAGACGAGCCAGTTGACGGGCTCCGCCCAGGGCATCGCGGGGTTCAGGCGGAGCCCGGCGACCCCGCCCAGCTCCTCGCGGTACCAGCTCAGGAGTTCCGCCCGCCTCCGCATGAACGCCCCGGCCCGCTCGAGCTGGGCGCAGCCGAGGGCGGCCTGGACGTTGGTCATGCGGAAGTTGTAGCCCGCCTCGGTGTGGAAGTAGCGGCGCGCCGGGTCCATGGCGTGGTCCTTCAGCACACGGACCCTCGCGGCGAGATCGTCGTCGTTCGTCACGACCATGCCCCCCTCGCCGGTCGTGAAGATCTTGTTGCCGTAGAACGAAAAGCACCCGGCGTCCGCCAGGGCGCCCACGCGCCGTCCCCGATAGCGCGCTCCATGGGCCTCGGCCGCGTCCTCGACCACGCGGATGCCGCGGGGGCGGCACCGTTCGAGGATCCGGTCGAGGTCGGCGGGGTGGCCATACGAGTGGACGGCGATCACCGCCTTCGTCCGCGGCGACAGCGCGTTCCCCACGGCGTCGGGATCGATGCACCAGCAGTCCGGATCCACGTCGGCGAGCACCGGCTCGGCCCCGAGATGGACCACCACCGCGCCCACGGCGGCGAAGGTCATCGCGGGGACGACGACCTCGTGGCCGGGGCCGACTCCCATGGCCTTGAGCGCCACCTCGATCGCGACCGTGCCGTTCGCGACCGCGATGCCGTGCCGCGCGTCGCAGAAGCCGGCGAAGCCCGATTCGAATCGCCCGATGAAC